>PMKK01000124.1:0-5003 GCA_003157715.1 Actinomycetota bacterium | reverse complement strand
CTGCGAAGCGGTGCGCCGGGCGGCCCCGAACGTGTTCGTGGTCGGCGACATGCCGTTCATGAGCTACCAGATCTCCGACCAAGAGGCCGTGCGCAACGCCGGTCGCTTCCTCAAAGAGGCCGGCGTCGACGCCATCAAGCTCGAAGGCGGCGTCAGCGTCATCACGCGTGTCAAGGCGATCCTCGACGCCNNGGTCTGCGGCCACATCGGCCTCACTCCGCAGAGCTCAGGCCAGCTCGGCGGTCACAAGGCCCAGGGCCGCACCCTCGAGTCGGCCAAGCTCGTCGTCGAGGATGCTCGCGCTCTCTACGAAGCGGGCATCCAGCTGCTGCTCGTCGAGGCCGTACCGCCCGAGGTGGCCTCGTTCATCCGCGACGAGCTGCCGATCCCGGTGCTGGGCATCGGCGCCGGAGAGCAGGTCGACGGCCAGCTTCTCATCGTGAGTGACGTACTGGGCACCTTCCAGGCGTTCACCCCCAAGTTCGTCAAGAAGTACGCCGACCTCGCCGGTGTCGCCACCGCCGCCCTGACCGAGTACGTCGACGACGTCCGTGGCGGCCGGTTCCCCGAAGAGCAGCACTGCTACCACATGCTCGAGGGCGAGCACGAGCGCTTCCTGGGGTACACCGGGGAGGATGCGTGAGCGACAGCAGCACCAGTACGCCGGCGCGCCCGCGCGAGGCGGCGCGGCCGCTCGCGGCCGCACGGCCCCGAGCCGGGGCAGCCGAAGCGCGCCCGGCAAGCGCCGCCGCGCGCGCCGCGCGCGTCGATCACCTGGGCACCGAGACGGTGTTCGCCGTGGCGGCCGACGCCGCGGCGCTCGCCGTGCAGGGCAAGACGGTCTACCCGTTCCACTTGGGCGACCTCAACATCCCGACTCCGGCGAACGTCGCCGAGGCCGCCACCAGGGCGCTGCGGGCCGGCAAGACGACGTACTGCCCGAACGCCGGCATCCCCGAGCTCCGCGAAGCGATCGCGCTCGACGTCGGCCGGGCGCGCGGTCTCGACTACGGCGTCGACAACGTGAGCGTCCAGCCGGGGGGTAAGCCCGTCATCGGCAAGTTCCTGCTGACGATGATGAACCCCGGCGACGAGGTCCTCTATCCCAACCCGGGCTTTCCGATCTACAACTCGCTGATCGAGTTCTTCGGCGGCCGCGCCGTGCCCTACACCTACGTCGAGGGTGCCGACCGCTTCTCGCTCGACCTCGACCAGATCGAGCGCCTGATCACGCCGCGCACGCGGTTGCTCATCTTGAACGACCTGCACAATCCGACCGGCGTCGAGTGCTCGGCCCAGGAGCTCGAGGCGCTCGCCGCCCTCGTGCGCGACCACGACCTCTACGTGCTCTGCGACGAGGCCTACTTCGATGTGCGCTACGAAGGCACCAGCGCCTCGCTGACCTCGCGGCCCGGCATGCGGGAACGCTGCGTCATTCTCTACACGTTCTCCAAGAAGTACGCCATGACCGGCTGGCGGCTGGGCGCCGCCATCGGCCCGCGCTGGTTCATCGACACCTGCAACACGCTCAACGTCAACGGAGAGTCGTGCACCAACCAATTCGTGCAGTGGGCCGGGGTCGAAGCGCTCACCGGCGACCAGAGCGGCGCGCGCGACATCCTCACCACGCTCGAGCGCCGGCGCGACGCCGGCCTCGAGATCCTGAACGCCACCGCCGGGGTGCACTGCGTCAAGCCGAACACCACCTTCTACCTCTATCCCAACGTCACAGAAGCGATGGCCCGCACCGGGCATGGCGGTCCCGGCGGCTACGAGAGCTTCCGGCGCGCGGTCCTCGAGCACACCGGCGTGTCGATGTGCACCCGGCTGCACTTCGGGCCGGCCCTGCCGGGTGAGACGCAGCGCTACCTGCGTTTCGCGTACGCCGGCCTGCATACCGATCGCATCCGAGAGGGCCTCGGACTGCTCAAGGCCTACATCGAGGGCTAGAATCAACGACGCGCGCCTTCGAAGAACCCCGCGAATCGCCAACGACGACTGACCCGTGACCACGACCATGCGGAGGAGACAGATCAATGAAAGACGTTCGTGACCCGGTGATCACCGGCCGGCTGACCATGCTGTCCGACAAGGGCAAGCAGGACATCTTCGACGCCGCCGTGCGGATCGTGAGCGAGAGCGGCATGCGTGTGCCGCACGAGGTCTCGCGCGAGCTGCTGCTCGGCGCCGGCGCCACGGTCGAGGACGGCGATCTCGTGCGCATCTCGCGCGAGATGATCGATCGCGCTCGCGCGTCGGCGCCCGCCTCGTTTACCGTGTACGACCGCGAGGGCGAGCCGGCCATGGAAGTCGGCGGCTATCACAGCTACTTCGGCACCGGCTCCGACCTCATGCGCATGTACGACCTCGAGACCGGCGAGGTGCGCACCAGCGGCCTGGCCGACGTAGCCCGCGCGGCGCACGTCTGCGACGCCCTGCCGAACATCGATTTCATCATGTCCAGCGCCTACCCACACGACATCGAGGCGCCGAGGGCGTACCTCGAGAGCTTCCGCGCCATGATCAGCAACACCACCAAGCCCATGGTGATGACCGCTGAGGGCGCCGACGATCTCGAAGTGATGTGGAAGATCGCCTGCGAGCTGCGCGGCGGCGCCGAGGCGCTGCGCGCCAAGCCCTACTTCATCATGTACGGCGAGCCCGTGAGCCCCCTGAAGCACGCCTCCGAGGTCCTCGACAAGCTGCTCTTCTGCGCCGACTGGGGCATCCCGGCGATCTACTCGCCCGCGCCGAGCGCCGGCGCGACCGCGCCGATCACCCAGGCCGGCCACATCGTGCTGGCCGTCGCCGAGTCGCTCTTCGGCCTGGTCATCCATCAGCTCCGCAAGCCGGGCGCCCCGTTCATCTTCGGCATGGGTCCGGTCAAGATCGACATGTCCACCCTGCAGGCCCTCTACAACTCGGCCGAGTACTACACGACGATCCTCGGCATCACCGAGATGGCCAAGTGGCTCGATCTGCCGAACTGGGGCTACGCCGGCTCGAGCGACTCGCACCTGGTCGACGCGCAGGCAGGCATGGACGCCGCCGAACTCACGCTGCTGTCCATGCAGGCCGGCTCCAACCTGAACCACGACATCGGCTACCTCGGCTTCGGGCTGGTCGGCGCCCTCGAGCTGGTCGTCATCACCGACGAGATCATCTCGCTCAACCGCCGCACCCTCGAGGGCATCGAGGTCAGCGAGGAGACCCTCGGCGTCGACGTGATCGCCAAGGTCGGTCCGGGCGGCGATTTCCTGCGTGAGAAGCACACCGCCAGGTACGTCCGCGGCCAGCAGTGGACTCCGACGCTGCTCAACCGCAAGACCCGCGAGCACTGGGTGGCCGAAGGCTCTCCCGACCTGAGCGAGCGCGCGCGTCGCAAGGCCTTGGCCATTCTTGCCGACCACAAGCCCACGCCGATCCCCGCCGCCGTCATGGCGACCATCGACCAGCTCACAAAAGGCTACCGGCCCGCCCAGTGACCCATCGCGTGCCACGTCACGGAGCTCGGCGGCAGTCCGCCCCCGCCCGCCCGGCCGGCCGGGCGGGGAGTGCGGCGTGATCGCCCCCGGGGGCCTTGCCCGCATCCACGAGGCCGCCATGGCGCTGCTCGCCAAGGTCGGCTGCGCGGTGCTCGACCCCGAGGCGCGCGCCCTGTTCGCCGCGCACGGCGCGGTGGTCGACGGCGAGCGGGTACGCCTCAGCCAGTCCCTGGTCGCCGCGGCCGCGGCGACGGCGCCGGCCGGCTACACGGTGGCCGGCCGGCGCCCCGAGCTCGATCTGCGGGTCGGTGACGGGGCCGCGCCGGTGTTCTGCAGCGCCTCGGGCCCGGCCTTCGTGCTCGAGGCAGGCGAGCGCCGGCACGGCCGTCTGGCCGACGCGCGCGACGCCGTCGCTCTCACGCATCTCTCGCCCAACGTAGCCGTCTACGGACTCGCCATCGCGGCCCTCGACGTACCCGAGGAAGACCGGCCCAGGGTCATGGCCCACACCGCTCTGACCGGCACTGACAAGGCCTCGAGGTTCGACGTCACCAACGCGGCCGAGCTGCAGGTGGCCTTTGACGTCGCCGAGATCCTCTACGGCGCCGACTGGCACGACAGGCCGCGTTTGTGGACGGTCATCAACACGACCTCCCCGCTGCAGCTCTCACTCGAGGTGGGCCAGGCGGTGCTGAGTCTGGCCCGGCGCGGCCAGCCGGTGTGCCTGACCGCCTGCGCCATGGCCGGTACGACCGCGCCGCTCACCCTGGCCGGCCTGCTGGCGGTGCAGCACGCGGAGCTTCTCGCCGGCCTCGTGCTGAGTCAGCTCGCGCAGCCCGGATGTCCGTTTCTCTACGGCGGTACGTCGTCGGTGTCGTCCATGCGCAGCGGCGCGCTGCTCATGGGAGCGCCCGAGTACTGGCCGCTCGTCGAGGCGACCGTCGAGCTGGGCCACCACCTCGGCCTGCCGGTGCGCGCCGGCGGGGCGCTCACCGACGCCCACGTTCCCGACGCCCAGGCCGGCGCCGAGTCGGCTCTCGGCCTCGAGGCCGCCCTGCGCGCGGGGGTCGACTTCGTTTTGCACGCCGCCGGCATCCTCTCGTCGTTCAACTGCTACTCGCCCGCCAAGTTCGTGCTCGACGACGAGCTGCTCGGCGCGCTGCGACGCGCCCACGAGCCGATCATCGTCTCAGACGAGACGCTGGCCCTCGAGGCCGTGGCCGCGGCCGGTCCGGGCGGCACCATGCTCGGCCAGGCTCACACGCGCCGCCACGCCCACCGGGCGACGGCGCCCTCCATCATGAATCGCGATCCCTACGAGACCTGGCTCTCGCTCGGTGGCCGAGACCTGGCCGGCAAAGCCGGCGAACGCGTCGCTGAGCTGCTGGCGAGCTACACGGCGCCCGACGACCTCGACGCGCTCACGCGCCGGCAGCTCGAGGAGTACTGCCTCGCCTGAGCGCGAGGCTGCCCTGAGGCAATAGACGTACCAAGAGGAGGACCGCAAGTGACCGAGGA
>PMKK01000261.1 GCA_003157715.1 Actinomycetota bacterium | reverse complement strand
CGCCTACCGCGACATCGTCGATCCTCAAGTGACGGTGGCGGCGGTGCGTAGCGACTTCGTCAATGGCGAGAACGACGCCGACGGCGTGGCCTTCTCGCTGCGCAGCATGAACCAGACCGAGAGCCTCCATACGATCCGCGGCTACGACGACGTGACCGGCATCGGTACCCCGAACGGCGAGGCCTTTCTGAACGCTCTGAGGTAGGACCGCGCCGGGCCCGCACGATGACGGTGCGGGGGCGGCAAGCGGTTGGTGGCGGGGGGGGGGGGNNCGGCCGCGAAGCCCAGGACGCCGACCACCAGGCCGGTGGCTCCGAGCATGCGTACCCGGTCGACCAGCGGCGTGCTGTCGTCGCCGAACACCGCGTCGACACGCTCGTGGAAGGCGAGGTGAGTCTCGTCCTGGGTGTGGTCGTGGCCCATGGCCTGGAGCGCGCCCCTGTTGTTCTCGAGCAGCCCGAGCAGCTTGCGGTGAGGCAGTATCCACGCGACCAGGGCCGCGAGGCTCTTGCCCCATTCCTCGACGGTGGGCCGGCCCTGAAGCAGTTCCAGCGCCAGGTCCTGCACGCCGGAGAACGGCTCCATGAGCGCGCGCAAGATCGCCTCTTTGCTGGCGAAGTGGTAGTAGAGCGCGGCTTTGGTGACGCCGACCTGCTCCGCGATCTCGCGCAGCGACGTCTTGTCGTAGCCCTGCTCGGCGAACAGGTCGAGGGCCACTTCGAGGATCCGATCACGAGTGTCGTTCATGCGATTCCGATCTTACTTGACAACCGGTAGGTTATCACTTACCTTACGGTTAGTCAGATTTACTGAACGACCGGTAGGTGGTGTCCATGGGTAAGACTATCATGATTGAGGCCGCGGCGCTGTCAAAGCGCTACGGAGAAACGCAGGCGCTGGACAAAGTCGATCTCGAGGTCGCCGCGGGCTCGATCCTTGGTGTGCTGGGACCGAACGGCGCCGGCAAGACCACGGGTGTCCGCATATTGACGACGCTCACGGCGCCCGACAGCGGCCGGGCGCGGGTGGCCGGCTACGACGTGGTCGGCGAGGCCGCCGCCGTACGGCGCACGATCGGCGTGACCGGTCAGGACGCCACCCTCGACGATGCCCTGACCGGGCGCCAGAACCTGGTCATGATCGGCCAGCTCAGTCGGCTGCGGCGCGCCGAGGCGCGCCGCCGGGCGACGGAACTGCTCGAGCAGTTCGAGCTCGACGCGGCCGCCGACCGCGTGGTCAAAGGGTACTCGGGCGGCATGCGCCGGCGCCTCGACCTGGCCGCCAGCCTCATGATGCGGCCGCCGGTGCTCTTTCTCGACGAACCCACGACGGGGCTCGATCCGACCAGCCGGCAGCGCATGTGGGGCGTGATCCGGGGGCTCGTCGCCGACGGCGTCACGCTCTGGCTCACGACGCAGTATCTGGACGAGGCCGACGCGCTGGCCGACCAGATCGCGGTGATCGACAAAGGCCGCGTGATCGCTCAGGGCACGCCGCGCGAGCTCAAAGCGGCCACCGGCTCGCAGCTGCTCGAGGCGACGCTGACACAGCCCCATGTCGCCGCCGCCGCGGCGCTCGAGGCGTTTGCCACCGGCGCCGTCAGGGTCACCGACGGCGGCCGCCGGCTGTGGGCGCCGGTGCGCAGCGAATCCGGCCTGTCCATCGCCGTGCTGCGTGCCCTCGATCAGGCCGGAGTGCTGGTCGACGACATCGCCATCCACCGGCCGTCGCTGGACGACGTGTTCGCCACGCTGACCGGGGCCGCGCCCAGCGGCGAGGATCCCGCGTTCGCCGCCATGCCATACGACCAGACCCCGGTCCACGAAGACGGCGGGGTCCGCGATAGTGAGATCACGAAAGGGGTGTCGGCATGAGCGCCGTGACCACCACCGGCGCGGCGCTACCAGCCGGGGCCGGAACGCCAGGGCTCTTCGCCCGCCTGCGCTCCTGGTGGAGCGACGTCTGGGTCATGACGCGGCGCAACATGATCCACATCCGCCGCGAGCCGATGCAGCTCTCAGACGTGACCATCCAGCCGGTCCTGTTCACGCTGCTGTTCATCTACGTCTTCGGGTCTGCCATGGTGCTGAAGGGCGGCGGCAGCTACAAGGAGTTCGCCCTCGCCGGCCTGCTGGTCATGAACTTGACGACCTCGTCGGTGGGCACCGCCATCGGACTCAGCACCGACCTGACCACGGGAGTCATCAATCGCCTGCGCACGCTGCCCATGTCGCCCACCGCCATACTGGTGGGGCGCACGCTGTCGGATCTGTTCGCGGCAGCGGTGTGCAGCACGATCGTGGTCGTCACCGGCATGGCCATCGGCTGGCGTCCCGACGCCGGCCTCGTCTCGGTGCTGGCGGGCCTCGGCGTCGGCCTGCTGTTCAGCTTCGCACTGTCCTGGGGGAACGCTTGCCTAGGCATGGCGGTCAGCGGCGCCGAATCCGCACAGGGCATCGTGTTCATCGTCATCTTCCCGCTGGCCTTCGTGTCGAATGTCTTTGTTCCCACCCAGGGCATGCCCGCCTGGCTGGCGACGATCGCCAACTGGAACCCGGTCAGCGCGGTGGCTTCGGCCCTGCGGGTCTTGTTCGGCAATCCCAACCCGTCCTCTACGATCCAGGCCTGGCCGATGCAGCATCCGGTCGCGGCCGCCGTGGGCTGGTCGCTGCTCATTCTCGCGGTCAGCGTGCCGCTTGCCGGACGCCTCTACCGGCGCCGCACGCGCGACTAGCGCGCGAGGGCCTGGCAAAGGGCGCCGCCGGCCAGTGTGACCGGCGCCGCCGACCAGCGTGACCGGCGCCGCACCCGCTTCGCCCAAGCGGGCGCGGCGCCGTCGCGGCCGCCGACTTGCGCGTGGCGGCTTTCGGCGCGGCCAGATGGGGGAAGGGTCTCTTCGATGGCGAGACAGCGACCGAAGGGAGACAGATGGCTTTCATCGACAAGACGATCGAGGTGGCAGCGGATATCGGCGAGGTCTACGCGGTATGGACCGCCTTCGAGGACTATCCGACGTTCATGGCGACCATCGAGAAGGTGGCAGCCGTGCCCGACGATCAGCTCCATTGGGTGGCGGTGGTCGAGGACGAGACGTTCGAGTGGGACGCCGACGTCGTCGAGCACGTGTCGGAGGAGAAGGTCACGTGGCGCGCCGTGGACGGTCGCGAGACCGGCGAGGTGCGCTTCGAGAAGGCCGAGGCGCGCTTGACGCGGGTCACCTACCAGCTCGAGTATGATCCGCTGGCCTGGAGCAGTGACGCCGCCGGCGTGCGGCGCTGGATGGAACGGCGGGTCACGGAAGACCTGTCGAGCTTCAAGGCGCTGGCGGAGGGGCTGGCCGCGGCCTGAGCCGTCCGGACCACGGCAACGTGAGGAGGTTCGGGGCGATGACACTTTCCAGGTCCTGTTCGACCGTCCGTGGGGCGGCGGCGCTCGGCGTGGTGGGGCTCGTTCTCTACCGCTGCGCGCTGCGTTCCCGGCAGCTCAGCTGGGGCGCGACCGACGACGAGGCCGCCGCGGCGCTGCCGGGGGACGACCTCCTCGCCGGGGCCGATCTCACCGCGACACGGGCGGTCACGGTCGATCGCCCGCCGGACGACGTCTGGCCGTGGATCGCCCAGCTCGGACAGGGCCGCGGCGGCCTGTACAGCTACGACGCGCTCGAGAATCTCGTGGGCTGCGACATGCACAGCGCGGACCGGGTGATCGCCGAATGGCAGGACGTGGCGGTGGGCGGCAGGCTGCGGCTGCACCCCGAGGTGGCGCTCGACGTCGTCGTCGTCGACCCGGGCAAGGCTCTGGTCGTGCGAGGCGGTGTGCCGATGGGCGACACGCCGCCGCCGTACGACTTCACCTGGGCGTTCGTCGTGCGCGCGAGCTCCGACGGCACGACTCGCTTGCTGGTGCGCGAGCGCTATCTCTACACGCGCTGGTGGTCGGGGCTGCTGGTCGAGCCCGTCGAGATCGTCAGCTTCGTGATGAGTCAGAAGATGCTGCGCGGGATCAGGGAGCGAGCGGAACAGGGCGTTTCTTCGCCCGTGGTCTAGCCGGACCCTGTTATGCTGCTGCCGTGATGCATCGCTCGGCCGACAAGCGCTCAGCCTCGTGACGAAGCGACCCCGTACCACGGGGTCTGCCGGCAGAAAGACCACGCCGCCGGCACGATCGGCCGGCCGGCCGGCGCCGGCCGCCGCGCGGGCAGGCAAGCGGGCCTCTTCGCCGGCCGGCGCGGCAGCGGTCTCGCGGTCCGGCGCACCGCGGCGCGCAGGGCGGGCTCAGCGCGTGGCGCTGCTCGGCACGCTCGCCGTCACCTTCGTCGCGACGCTGCTTGTGTATCTCGTCACGCTGGCGCCCACCGTGACCTTCGAGGACAGCGGCGAGCTCATCGCCGCGGCGTACACCCTGGGCGTGCCGCACGAACCCGGCTATCCGCTGTGGACCATGATCGCCCACGTCTTCACCTGGCTGCCCGTCGGCGACATCGCCTATCGGGTGAACCTGATGTCGGCCGTCTGTTCGTCGCTTGCCGCCGCGCTCATCGCCTGGACGACGGTGCTCGTCATCGACGGAGTGGCGGCCGCCCGACCCGGCGGGCGGCCCGCGGTCTCGGCCTGGCTGCCTGAGCTCGATGGCCCGGCGCTGTGGCTGGCCTGCGGCGCGGCGCTTGCCGCCGGCGTCCTTGCCGCCACGGCGCGGACCACGTGGAGCCAGTCGATCATCGCCGAGGTGTACGGACTGAACGCCGCCCTGGTCGGGCTGCTGGCGCTGCTCACGGTGGTCTGGACGCGCAGCGCGGCTCCCAGATCGCGCGTGCGCCTCTTCTGCGCGATCTGCTTCGTGCTCGGTCTGGGGCTGACTTCCCACGACACGTTCGTCCTCTTGCTCCCCGTGCTCGCCGTGTACGGCTTCCTGATCGCTCGCCGCCTGCGTCCGAGCTGGCGCCAGCTCGCGGCGGGCGTCGGCCTGTTCTTCGCCGGCTTGCTGCCCTACCTCTACCTGCCGCTCGCGGCCCGGCGGCACCCGGTCATGAACTGGGGTAACCCGAGCACGGCGACCACGTTCTGGCGCACGATCACCAGGCGCCAGTACGTGAGTGGCGGGCATTCGGGGGTGACCGCGACGCTGCACGAGCTCGCGACCTTCGCCACCATGCTCTGGCATCAGTGGTTTCCGGGGCTTCTCGCCCTGGCGGTCGTGGGTCTGGTGGTGCTCTTCCGCCGCTCGCGCGGCTGGTTCTGGTTTTCGGTCGTGTTTCTCGTCTTCATGGGGCCGGTCGTCACCATCGTCACCGACTTTCAGGTGGCCACGTCCGACAAGCTCGCGAACGCCGACGACAAAGCCCTCGTGTCGGTCTTCTACATCCCGTCGTATCTGCTGGTCGCGACCCTCATCGCTCTCGGCGGCTGGTGGCTTGCCACCTGGGTCGCCGGGAGGCTGGGCGCGGATCCGAGCGGTGCCGCTCGGGACGGCGCGGCGCCGGGTGCCACAGCCGACGAGGGCGCGCCACGTAGCGCCCGGCCACTACTTGCCATCGCTCTGGCCGCCGTCCTTGCCGCCGTGCCGCTCGGGCTCGCCGGTGCCAGTGTCGGCGGCATCAGCATGCACGACTATCGCTTCGCCGACGCCTACATCCACAACGTCTTCAGCGTGGCCCGGCCGCACGCCCTGGTCATGGTCGACCGCGACCAGTTCGACTTTCCGCTCATGTACGCGCAGATGGTCGAGCACTTGCGGCCCGATGTCGTGGTGCTCGATCAGGAGCTTCTGCGACGGAGCTGGTACCTGCAGGACCTGGCCTACCAGCGTCCCGCGCTGATCGCCGCCTCGCGATCCCAGGTCGACGCGTTCCTCGTTGCCGTGCAGCCGTTCGAGGCCGGCCAGAGCTACGACAGCGGCACCATCGACACCGCCTACTACGCCATGCTCGCGTCGTTCGTCTCGCGCTCAGAGACAGCCGGCCACGACGTCTACTTCACCTATCGGCCGGACACGCGGCTCGTGCGGGGGTTCACGGGCGAGGCGGTCGACGTCGCGCTGCGCGCGCGCCGCGGCGCGCCGGCAAGCGGCGCCGCGGGGATGGCCGCGTGGCTCACGCCGGTCGACCTTTCCCAGTTCGACTTCTCTCATCTGACCGACGGTACCGTGCCGCTCGATCGCAATGTGCTCATGGTGCGCAGCTGGTACGGCGAGGTGCTGGCCGCGCGGGCGCAGTTGCTCGAGAAGGCCGGCGACGGCGCCCAGGCGGCGCGACTCGCGGGTCTGTCGCGCCGGTTCCTGGCCGCCGGCGACACGGCGCCGTAGCGGCGGCCACGCCGCGGCTCAACGCCGGCGACACGGCGCCGTAACGCCGGCCGCGCCACGGCTCAACGCCGGCGAGGGCACTCGGTGCGGCGCGACAGGCGCGCTACCGCGCGGTGAGGTGGACGCGCAGCCGCTCGGCGACGTAGTCGATCTGCTCGTCGGCGAGCTCGGGGAACATCGGCAGGCTGAGCAGGCGCGGGGCCATCGCCTCGGCCACCGGAAAGTCGCCCCGCGCCTGACCGAGGTGAGCGTAGGCCGGCGTCAGGTGCAGAGGCGTGGGGTAGTGGATGCCGGTGGCGATGCCGTCGGCATCGAGTCGCGCGCGCAGCGCATCCCGTCCCTCGACGAGGACGACGTAGAGGTGGCGCACCGCCACGACCTCGTCGCGCACGGCGATGGGCGTGACGGCGGGCAGGCCGGCCAGCAGCTCGTCGTAGCGCGCCGCGGCGCGCCGCCGAGCCTCGTTCCAGGCCGGCAGGTAGGGCAGCTTGACCGAGAGAAAGCCCGCCTGCAGGTTGTGCAGCCGGTTGCAGTAGCCGACGGTCGCGTGCACCGACTTGGGATACTCGCCGTGGTTGCGCAGCAGCTTGACCGTCTCGAAGACGGCGGCGGAGTCGGTGGTGACGGCGCCGCCGTCGCCCAGCGCGCCGAGGTTCTTTCCCGGATAGAAGCTGAAGGCGGCCGCCGCGCCGAAGGAGCCGCACGGCCGCCCCTTGTAGGTGGCTCCATGCGCCTGGCAGGCATCCTCGACGACGAGCAGCTCGTGGCGCGCCGCGATGTCGAGCACGGCATCCATGTCGGCGGGCTGACCGTAGAGGTGTACCGGCACGATGGCCCTGGTGCGCTCCGTGAGCGCCGCCTCCAGGGCGGCCGGGTCGATGGTGGCCGTGTCTGGAAGGCAGTCCACGAAGACCGGCGTAGCGCCCGCGTGGCTCACGGACTCGGCCGTGGCGATGAAGGTGTTGACCGGGACGATGACTTCGTCGCCGGGCTCGACGCCGACCGCCTGCAAGGCCAGGCGCAGGGCGTCGGTGCCGGAACTCACGCCGGCGCAGAAGCGCACGCCGCAGAGCTCGGCAAAGGCCGCCTCGAAGGCGGCGCAGTCCGGTCCCAGGGTGTAGGCGGCGCGCGAGGTGACCGACTCGAGGACGTCGAAAAGCTCGTCATGCAGCCGGTCTGCCTGAGCGCGTAAGTCGACGAAGGGTACGTGCATGACTTCTCGCCTCCTCGTGGCCGGTCCCGCCGGCGGTCCCGCCGGCCGGTCCCTGCTCCCTGGGATACTAACTCAGAAGCCGCGAAGAAGGACCGGGCCGAACGCTCCGGTCGCCGCTCAGGCGCTCCGCTCAGGCCCAACGCTCAGACCCTCCGCTCAGACCCTCCGCTCAGACCCTCCGCTCAGACTGGTCGGCCGGCAGTCGGCAGCCGCCCCTCGGCCCAGTCCGCGATGGCGGCCACGATACGCTCGGCCGCGTGGCCGTCCCACAGCTCGGGCCGGCGGCCGGCGGCCGGCATCGGCGCCGCCAGGACGTCGTCCACCGCGCGCGCGATGGCCGCTGCGTCGCCGGGGTCGACGAGGCGATTGGTGCCCTGACTCACGGTCACCGGACGCTCGGTGGTGGTGCGGATCGTGAGGCACGGGACGCCGAGCACGGTCGTCTCCTCCTGTATGCCGCCGGAGTCGGTGAGCACGAGGCGCGCCTCGCCCATCAGTGCCACGAACTCCGGATAAGCCAGGGCCTCGCAGCAGATGAGGCCGCGCCGGTCGCCCATCGGGTGCGGGCCGCCCTGCTCGCGGAGACGTTCCCGGGTGCGCACGTGCACGGGCCACACGAGCGGCAGCCGTCCGGCGACCTCGGTGAGCGTGGCCACCAGCGCCCCGAGCCGGGCAGGGTCGTCCACGTTGCTCGGCCGGTGCAGGGTGACGAGCCCGTAACGCCGCGGCTCGACGCCGGCCGCCGCCAGGGCGGCCGGCGCCTGGCCGTCTGAGCGCACGCGTTCGAGCGAGTCGATCATCGTGTTGCCGACGAAGTGGATCTTCCCGGCCGCGACGCCCTCGCGGCGAAGGTTGACCGCCGCGGCGCTTTCCGTGGTGAACAACAACTCGCTGAGGTGATCGGTGAGCAGCCGGTTGAGCTCTTCCGGCATGCCGCGGTCGCCGCTGCGCAGTCCCGCTTCGACGTGGGCGATGGGGATGCCGAGCTTGGCCGCGCACAGGGCGGCCGCCAGGGTCGAGTTGACGTCGCCGACGACCACGACGAGGTCCGGCCGTTCCGCCAGCAGGACCGGTTCGATGCGCTCCAGCACGGCGGCCGTCTGTTCGGCGTGCGAGCCCGACCCTGTCTCGAGCCGGTGACCGGGTTCAGGCAGGCGCAGGTCGCGAAAGAAGACGTCGCTCATCCGTGCGTCGTAGTGCTGGCCGGTGTGCACCAGCGTCTGGGCGAAGCGTATCGAGCCGGCGGCGGCCGCGTTCCAGGCCTCGACCGCGGCCATCACCGGCGCGACCTTCATGAAGTTGGGTCGCGCCCCGGCGACGAGCAGCAGGCGCAGGTGCCGCGGCCCGCTCATCGGGCGGCCGCATCGAGCAGGCGGTCGACGAACTCGTTCAGGAGCGCGCCGTCGACGGCCGGACTGCCGGCCCGAGGCGTGGCGGCCAGCCGCAGGCCGTCGACGTCGGTCTCGCTGGCCAGCAGAGTGAGGCGACCGGCGGCGACCAGCGCCCTGTCGACGGCGGCGAGCTTGCCCGCGTAGATCGAGTATGCCGGGGTGCCGAGCACCGCCGCCTCGCGGTTCATGCTGCCGCCGGCGCTCACGACGGCGTCGGCGCCGGCGACGAGCTCGCGGCCGTCGAGCGGCTCGCCACGCCAGAGCAGCTCGCCGAAGCCTTCGCGGGCGAGCGCCGCGGCTTGCTCGCCGGTCCGCGGGAGGGTGAGGACCCGCAAACCGGGATCGCCCTGCAGCCGTCGCAGCAGGCGGCCGAACAGCGGGTTCTCGAAGCGGTGGTAGAGCGCCATGGTGGCCGGCGGTCGGACGACGATCACGGGACGGTCCGTGCCGACGCCGTGCGTCGCCAGGTAGTCCGGCTCGGCCACGAACCCGGCCAGAGCGATGTGTTCCTTGAGACCGCGGTACCGCCAGGTCTTGGCCGGCCGTGCGCCCTGTGCGCGGAGCCGGTCCAGCGGGAACACGTCGGGCACCGCCACCAGGTCGGCGCAGCGGAAGGCCAGGTGGCTGGCGGGCTGAAACTCGTAGTCCATGGCAGTGACGACGGGGATACCCAGGGAGCGCGCGGCCACGGTCTGCGCGTAGGAGTTGTGTCCCACCGCGACCGCCGGGCGCGTGCGTGCCGCGAAGCCGCGCAGAGCGCGGACCCTGGCGGCAAGGCTGCGAGCCTTGGCGCCCAGGCCGCCACCGCCATGCCGTCCGATGACCTCGGCTTCGATACCGAAACGCTCGCACAGCGGCACGGTCTGCGCGAAGTCTCGCGCGGTGACTACCGTCGCCGCCCCGCGTCTGTGTAACTCCGCGATGACCGGCGCGAAGAACAGGACGTGGGGCGAGTTGCCCAGGTCGATCCAGACCGGTCTGCCGCCTAGCATGCGGCTCTGCCTTCGGCGGTCACCACGCCGGCCAGCGCCGACATGAGGGGTGCGCTGGACCAGCGGGGGAACTCGCGCCAGTCGGTCCAGGCGCGATGCACCTGGTAGGCGACGCGGCCGTCGGGGCGTACGAGATGGCGGCGTATCCAGGCAAGCTGGCCGGGCACGGCACGAGCCGCCGGTCCCCCGAGCGCCACTTGCAGAGTCTCGACGCCCTGCGCGGCGCTGAGTGAGTCGAGCGGGTAGCGGCGCTGCGGGTGATATTTGGGTTCGCCGCCGGGCCCGAACAGCTGCGCGACATAGAAACGCGTGCCCGCCTCGAGCGCGGCCGTGAGCGCACGGTCGCCGGTGGCCTGCGCGACGCGCGCCAGGCCCTCGATCACGAACCCCGTATGGAAGCCGTCGACCCAGCGGCCGCGGGGCTCTTCGGAGTACGGCCACGACCCGTCTGCCGCCTGGCGCGCCACGGTGAAGCGCGCGCAGGCCAGCGCCTCCTCGATCCAGGTTTTCTCCTGACAGAGCTCGCCTGCCTCGCAGAGCACCAGAGCGGCCAGCAGATTGGCGTTGTGAACGATGGCCGCTTCGCCGGGGAGGTAGCCGAAGCACTGTCCCGTCGCGTCGGTCGAGCGCGGCAGGGCTCGCAGGATGAAGCGAGCCGCGCTCTCGAGGCCGTCGGCCGCGTCGGCAAGGCCGGCGCGGGTGGCGGCGGCCAGCCCCTTGGCGACGAAGGCCGTGACGATGAGGTTGGGCATCGACGGCTCGTAGGAAAAGAAGCGCGTGTGCACGGGAAAGTGGTAGCCCCACCCGACGGTGTCGCCGCTGGCGACGGCGGCGGCGCGCAGCGTCGCGACGAGTCGCGTGCAGTGGCCGGCGGCATCCGCCAGCGCTCCGGCGTGGCCGAGGCGCGCCGCGGTCAGCAGCGCGTGCCCCAGTGTGTAGGCGTCGGCCTGGGCGGCGATGCCGAGAACGCGCTGCAGCGGCACGGGACTGTGCTTGACGGTCTGCGTCAAAGCGCGCCGGGCGACTGGGCCGGCGAGGATGGTCGCCGGCCGGCGGGTGGCGTTGAGGGCATCGTAGGGATCGAAGCCGGCGAACCCGGCCGGTTCGAGACGATCCCAGATGGCCGTCGCCGCGGCGGTGGCCCACACGGTCTGCGCGGGCATGAAGGTGACCCCCAACGCTCCCCCGTCTCGCGTTCGCTGCTACGGGCCGGTGGCGACCACGGGCACGTCCACCGGCTGCCCGGTGGTGAGCGACTCTATCACCTTGAACGTGGCCGCCATCGACGACACGCACTCGCCAAAGGTCAGCTCGGGCACGGTCCCGCCGGACGCGAGGTCGAGGAAGGCCCGCATCTCGGCGGCATGACCCTTGTCGGCCTGCTGAGTGCGGGTCGTGCGTGTGCGGCCGCCCTGCGTGATGCTCAGCGTCTTGAAGTCGTCGATCACCATGACTTTTCCGGCGCAGAACACTTCGACGCGTTCCTTGGGAAAGGCCGTGTCGCCGGCGGCCGTGTAGACAACGGTCGCGACCGAGCCGTCGGCGAAGGTGAGCGTCACGGAGAGGTCGTCGGCGAGCAGCGGCGGCTTGTGCGACGCGACGCCGGCCGCGAACACGCGCACGGGTGAGGCGCCGGCAAGACAGGCGGCGAGGTCGACGAAGTGGCACACCTCGCCGACGATGCGGCCGCCGCCCTCCTCGGGCTGCTGGATCCAGTGGGTGTCGGGGATGGCGCCGGCATTGACGCGAATGAGGATCGTCGCCGGTGAGCCGCGGCCCGCCAGGGCCGTCGCGACAGTGCGCACCTGCGGGGCGAAGCGGCGGTTGAACCCGACCAGGACGGCCGCCGACGTGGCACGCTGCACGGCCGCGACCTCGGCGAGCTCGGCCTCGGTCATGGCCAGGGGCTTCTCGACGAACACCGTCTTGCCCGCTCGCATGGCGGCGATCGCCAGGGTGGCGTGCGAGCAGTGGCGGCTGGCGACGACCACCGCGCGCGTCCGCGGGTCGGCGAGCACGTCGTCGGCCGACTCGGCGCAAAACGAGAAGCCCTGGCGCTCCGCGACGTCGCGAGCACTGAGTCCCGAGGTGGTGCAGACGCCGCGCGGGGTGAAGCGGGCGTCCTTGCCCAGCGCCGGCAGGAGGGTCGCCGTGGCGAAGTTGCCGGCGCCGAGAAAGCCCACGCCCACGGCTCCCGAGACCGGTTCGCCCGCGGCCGGCAAGCCGACGTCGATGCGCTCTCGCTCGGGCCCGCTCGCGGCGTACTCGAGCAGCACGCCGAGCGATGCGCCGCCCCGTGAGACCGCGGCGTAGGCCGCCGCCGCGTCGTCGATGGGGAAGCGCTCGGTGATGAGCGGCTTGACGTCGATGCGGCCGTCGGCCAGCAGCCGCACGAACTCGGCCATGTTGCGCTGCTCCGTCCAGCGGACGTAGCCGACCGGGTAGTCGATCGCGTGCTCTTCATAGACGGGGTCGTAACGTCCGGGGCCATACGAGCGCGACAGCTTGAGCGTCAGCTCCTTCTCGTAGAAGGGCGCCCGGGGCACACGCAGGCCCACGTCGCCGACCACGACGACCGTGGCGCGGTCGCGCGCCAGCAGCCCGGCGAGCTCGATGGGGCCGTCGCCTCTGGTGCCGGCGGCGAGGATGACCGCATCGAAGCCCAGGCCGGCCGTCGCGCCGGCCAGCTCCTTGGCGGCGACCGGTCCGCCGGCCGACGTGACCACCGCCGCGCCGAACTCGCGGGCCACGGCGCAGCGTCCGGCGTCGGGGTCGACTCCCGCGACCTCGCAGCCGGCGGCGCGCAGAAGCTGCACGGTGAGCAGGCCGACGAGCCCGAGGCCGACGACCGCCACCCTGTCGCCGACGGTCGCGGCGCTCTGGCGCACACCCTGCAGGGCGACCGCGCCGACCGTGGCAAAGGCGGCTTCGTCGAGCCCGACGGCGTCGGGGACCGCCACGCACAAGGTCGCGGGCACGTAGGCGATCTCGGCATGGCTTGCGTAGTCGCCCCCGCCGCAGGCGACGCGGTCGCCCACCTTGAACCCGGCCGCCAGCTCGCCGACCTGAGTGACGACACCGGCGGAGCTGTAACCGAGGGGGCCGCGCTCGTCGAGCCGCGCCTTCACCGTCCGGTAGGTCTGCAGGACGCCCTCGCGGCGCACCTTGTCGAGTACTTGCGCGACCTGGTCGGGCCGGCTGCGCGCCTTGGAGAGAAGGTTCTTCTGACCGAGATCGAGCTTGGCTCGCTCGGTCCCGGCGCTGATCAGCGATGCGGCCGTGCGGACGATGATGCCGTGCGGCCGCGACTGGGGCGGCGGCACGTCGAGCACCTCGATGCGGCCGTCTCCTGCGGATTGGCAGACCTGTCTCACTGCAAGCTCCCGTCCATGAACACCTGGTGCCAGATCTCGAGCGTGAGAAGCGCCCAGATGCGATATGTGTTGTCGGCGCGTCCCTCGCGGTCGTCGTCAACCATACGCCGTACCGCCGCCGCATCGAAGTACCCGCGCGCGTCGATCCGTTCGCGGCTGAGAAGGTCGTCCACCATCTCCCGCAGGTCGCGACGCAGCCAGGTGCGGATGGGCGCGCCGAAACCCGCTTTGCGGCGGCGCACGATCGCCTGAGGCACGATGTCCTTCACCGCTTGCCTCAGGACGTACTTGGAGGTCGCCCCGCGCAGCTTCATACGCGGCGATACGGTGAGCATGAGGTCGACGATCTCATTGTCCAGGTAAGGGACCCGCGTCTCGACCGACGCGGCCATGCTCATCTTGTCGCAGTAGGCCAGATTGAGCTCCGGAAGGAACGTCTTCCAGTCCACGTAGAGCATGCGGTCCAGGAAATCGGCAGTGGGCACCTCGGCGAAGTAGTCGAGGTGCTCGCTGCCGGCGACGGCATCGCCGACTGCCGCTCGCAGGTCCGGCGAGTAGAGCCCCGCAAGCTCAGCGTCGCGGTAGTAGGAGCGATAGAACACGTAGCGCTCTTCCGGGGGAAGATCGACGCCCGCCAGCATCTTGGCAAGGTAGCGATGGGCGGCGAGCGTCAACCCTGACGATACTCCGGGTATCTTACCGGCGACTCCGGGCAGACCCGCCACGAGCCCCGCCAGAACGTGCTGCCGCAGCGAGAAGGGGAGCCTTCCGGCGGCATTCGCCAGGGCCGGCATGCGGTGGACACGATAGCCCGCGAAGACTTCGTCGGCGCCCTGACCGCTGAGCAGCACCGTCACGTGCTCGCGCGCCGCCTGGCAGATCAGCCATGTGCCGATCGCGGCGGGGTCGGCGATGGGCTCGTCCAGCTGCCATACCACCCGCGGCAGAAGGTCGACGATGTCGGGCGAGACCTCTATCTCGCTGAGGTTCGCTCCGAGGGCCTGGGCGGCGAGGCGAGCGTATCTGGCGTCGTCGGAGGACTGCTCCAGGGCAGCGTCCTGTGCCCGGAAGGCGATCGTGAAGCACGTCACCGGGTCATCGCCGGCGCAGGTGGCCAGCGCCGCCAGGGCGGTGGAGTCCAGTCCGCCGCTCAGGAACACGCCGACCGGCACGTCGGCTTCGAGCTGGCGCACGATCGTGTCCTCGAGTACCTCGCGCAGACGCCGGCTCGCTGTTTCGTCGGGCGTCTCGCCGGGGCGAAACCGCGGCTGCCAGAAGCGGTGCACCGACAGGCCGCCGTCGCGCCAGCGGGCCCAGTGGCCCGGTTCGAGCTTCGTCACGCCGGCAAACATCGTGTGCGGTCCGGGCACCCAGAGGAAGGTCAGATAGCGGTGCAGACTGCCGGGCTCGACAGGCCCCACGGACAGGCCTCCGGCCAGGAGAGCCTTGACTTCGGAGGCGAACGTGAGCCGTCCACGCCCGTCGTCGGTGTAGTAGAGGGGTTTCACGCCGAACCGGTCACGAGCCAGGAACAGGCTTCGCTCGCGCTCGTCCCATACGGCAAAGGCGAACATGCCGTTGAGGCGAGCGACCACGTCGATGCCCCACTCCTCGTAGCCGTGCACCAGTACTTCGGTGTCGGAGCCGGAGCGAAAGACATGACCCCGCCCTTCCAGCCGCCGCCGCAGGTGCTTGTGGTTGTAGATCTCGCCGTTGTAGACCACGGTCACACGGCCGTCGTCGGACTGCATCGGCATGTGGCCGGCCGGCGAAAGGTCGAGGATGCTCAGCCGTGCGCTGCCCAGGCCGACCGTCGCGCCCGGCGAGACGTACGTGCCTTCGTCGTCGGGGCCGCGGTGAGACAGCGACGCGACCATGGCGTCGAGTGCGCCGCGGTCGACAGGCGTGGTGAGCCCGCATATCCCGCACATCAGGAGGGATCCGTCCGCGCGGCCGTTGCCAGTACCGCCCGCATGCGCGACACCCAGCCGTCGAGGGTGTACCGGCTCTCGTAGCGCTCGCGTGCCGCGCGACCCATGCAGGCACGAAGCTCCGGGTCTTGCAGGAGCCTGGTGACGGCGGCGGCGATGGCCTGGGGATCGTGCCTGGGCACGACGATCGCCTCGACGCCGTCACGGACCGTCTCCGTCAGCCCTCCCGACGCCGTGGCCACCAGCGGCAGGCCGGCGCTCATGGCTTCGAGCGCCACCAGGCCCTGCCCTTCGTCCCACCGCGGCGCGAACACGACGACGTCGGCCGTCTCGAGCAGCCGCCGGCGCTCGGCGCGGTCCACCGCGCCGGCGAAGGCAGCCGCCTCTTCGACGCCGGGCCGGCCCAGCGCGGCGTTCACGTGTGCCGCGGTGGCCGCGTCCCACACCGGCTCGCCGGCGAAGACGAAACGTGCGGCCGGTACGGCTGAGAGGACGGCGGGGGCTGCGTCCAGCACGTCCAGGAAACCTTTCTGCGGGATCAGCGCGCCGAGGACGAGCACGGTGCCTCCCTCACGCGGTGCGTGTCGCGGAGGGCCGCCGGGCCACTCGTCCCGGACCCCGTTGGGAACGACCACGACCCCGCCCGGCGGCGTTGCCCAGCCGTCGAACTCACCGCGCAGCGACTCGGCCAGGACGACGATCAGCTGCACCCGCGCCATGCAGAAGCGCAGGAGGCCATGCGCGAGCGCCGGCGCGTGCCGGTAGAACGTCTGGTACTGGGCGCCATGGGCATGCACCACGACCCTGATCGAGAACAGTCGGGCCGTGACAAGAAACGCGGCGTCGCGCGTGAATCCGGCGAATCCTTGAGAGAGCGGCAGGTAGACGAGGTCGGGCCGCGTCCGCCGCAGCGCGCGGACAAATCCGGCGATGTGGCGCAGCGCCAGCCCCACGTTGCGCACGTCGAACGCCCCGACATTGGCGATGTTCCTGTGGTCGGACGTGTCGAAGTGGACCATCTCGAGGCCCGAGCGGGCAACTCCCTCGAGAAGGGCGGCCGTCATCACGGTCACGCCGTGCAGCGGTGGCGGGACCGGGCCCACGATGAGGATGCGCGGGTCGCGGCTCGAAGACGGCCGCGGCCCGGGACTCGGCGCTGACGCGCGCTTCAGGCTCATCGGTCCGTCTCCATGACCCGACGATAGGCGGCCAGCACCTGCTCGCGGATCTCGACTGACGACAGTCGCGCTTTGACCGTCTCCCAGTTGTCTCTGGCGGCGTTGTCGACGAGCGCATCGTCCCGTACCGCCGTGCGGATGGCCGCCGCGACCCGGGCGGGGTCTTCCGGTGGCACGATCAGTCCGCCGACCCCATCGACGAGCCATTCGTCGGCGCAGGCCGTGCAGGACTGGATCGGAAACGCCCCCAGCGCCATGGCCTCGGTGAGCGACGTGCTGATGGCGTCGGAGATGCTGAGCCCTATGAAGATGCGCGCGCGGCCATACCAGGCGAGCATCTCGGCGTGCGAGCAGCGGGGGATGATCTCGACCTCGAGTCCGGAGGTCGAGGCGAGCAGACGCGCCGCCAGCTCGACGTCCTTCGAGGCAAGGTTGACCGCGACCCGGTACCCACGCAGGGCGTCGGCGCTCGCCCCGATCGCGGCGAGCGCCACGAGCGCTCTGCCGGCCCAGTCCTGGTAGCCCTTGACGAGGATCAGGCGCCTGGTGGACGTCGCGCCGGGACTCATGGCACGCACGGCTCTCAGGTCGAGTCCTCCCGCGCAGGGGATGACGCCGAGGACTTTTTCGGGCCTCAGGCCGAAGGCCTCGGCGAGCGCGACGTCGCGACGGCACTCGCACACGTAGTGGTCGCACTCGCGCAGGACTTCGGTGATCCTGCCGGCGTGCTCGGCAAGACGTCCGAAGAGGTAGATGTCGCTGCCCCAGTTGCTGACGATCCAGCGGGGCCTCTCGCCGGCCAGCAGGTCCAGGGCGTCACGGACGAGGTAGCCCGCGTGCTGGATCTCGAGCGAGTGGATGATCTGCGGCCGCACGTTCTGGATGACTCTCGCCAGCCAGCGCGCCCGCCAGCCGGGGCGCCGCCGCTCCAGCGACCTGTCCACAAACTGGGCGGCCGCCTGCGCGGCCTTGAGGCGCGTCCAGCGCACGGACCCCTCGGGTGCGCCTTCGTCGCGGCCGGCGAGCAGCGAGTAACCCAGATCGTGCATGCGCACGCCGTGGATGGCTGCGTGCCGGGATGGGTCGATACTGGGGAAGAGGTGCACCTCCCACCCCGTGCCGTCGAACTGGGCCAGCCAGCGCGCCGTGTGGACGCTGTTGGCCATGCCGACCACGAGGATCCTGGGCGCGGCGCTAGACACAGTCGCGAAGGGCCTGGGCAAACGAGGCGCGCGCGCTCTCGACGCTGAAGTCGCGGCGCGCGCACAGGACGGCGTTCGTGGTGACGGCTCCGCGGAGCTCGGGATCGTCCAGGAGTCGGATCAGCTCGCGGCGCAACTCGGCGGCATCCGCGGTGCCGCACACGACTCCGCAGCCGTGCTTGCGCACGTACCACGCGACAAAGGAATCGCGGGGTGCGTGCACCAGGAGAGGGACGCCGCTGGCGAGGTACTCACCCAGCTTCGCCGGCGCCGACGTGCGGATCACCTCGGAGATCCCCGACGAGAAGGCGAGGGGCAGAAACAGCACGTCGGCCTGGCGGAGCAGACCGGGGATCCGGCTGCTTTCGAGGTGCCGATGGACCGTGCAGCCCAGCGGCGGAATGCCGCAGCGCTCGACCTCGGCCTGGGTCTGGGCGGAGTAGATGTGGAGCCCGACATCCTCCGGGCGAGTCCACGAGGCCAGGGCCTGTGTGAGGCGGGCGATGCTGTCGGCCTGGGCGCGGTAGACCGCTCCGGTGTAGACGATGCGCACTGTCCCAGGGGTCCGTGGCCACGCCGCCCGCGGGTCGTGGCCGAGGTGAGCGTGGTTGAGATGAGCGTCGTCGAGATGAGCGTCGTCGACCGGGTTCCTCACGATCCGCGGGGCGACGGCGAACCGTCGGGCGTAGACGTCGGCCGCGAACTCGTTGGGGACCACGATCGATCGCGACCCACGCAGGACGATACGCTCGAGAATGCCGGCGACGATCCTCTCGGCGCGGCGGTAGTGCTGGTTTCTGTAGTCGTCGAACATGTAGGCAAGCACCGGGATGCCGGCTGCCCTGGCGGCGAGGAATCCCGCCGGCAAGTCGACCAGATCGCCCGAGCAGACCACGAGCAGGCTTGGTCTCTCGCGTCGCAGCGCTCTGAAGACCCTGGCCGCTCGCAGGGGCACGCGCAGCGTCACGTCGGTCATTCTGACGGCGGCCCGCAGCCCTCCCGGTCCGGTGCCCAGGTGACGCCACGACTCGCCCACGAAATAGGAGCGGGCCGGCCCGGTGGTCGCAACGTCGCCGGGTCGGGAGCTTCGCGCTTCGGCGCACGGTGACGCGTGATCCTGTCTGGACAGCAGGCAGTAGTCGCCGGCGCTGAAGCCCCCGAGGACCCGCTCCAGCACGATGCCCTGCCCCGAGGAACGCCCCGGCAGCACATGCGACAGCACCGCGAACCTGGCGACGTGGGGGAAGCTCGACGTCCCGCTGCGCTCCGGGGCCTGGTCAGCGAGGCTCATGCGGCCTCCGATGGCGGGCTCGAATGGGCCGTCGCTCGGCCAGTTCCTCGTAGAGGCTGACGTGGGCGTCGAGGTAGCGCTGAAACGAATACTCGCGTTCGGCCATCGCCCGGCATGCGTCGCCGCGCCGGCGGCGAGCTTGCGCGTCGCCGAGAAGCTCGTCCACGGCGCGCGCCAGGGCATCGGCATCGCCCTGAGGGACGCTCAGGCCGGCGTCCGGCGCGCCGACGACTTGCGGCAGCGCTGTGCCGTCGGCGACGACGACCGGGACGCCGCAGGCCATCGCCTCGACGGCCATGAGACCGAACGCCTCGGCTTTCGACGGCATCAGGAACACATCGGCGGCCGAGTAGGCGACGGCCGCCTGCGCGGCGCTGGGCACCCACCCCAGGTCGAGGATCTCGTAGTCTCCGGCAAGCGTGCGAGCACAGGCCGAGCCCTCGAAACACAGCAGATACGTCTTGCGAGCCGGCCGGTACCTGCGCAGCGCCGCGGCGACGAGCGCCGAGTTCTTCAGGTCTTCATCGGGCCCCTTGTCGCGGAAGGCGATCACGTCGGCATCGGCGTCGATGCCGAGGGCCCGCCTGCTCTCCGCGCGGTCGCGCGGCCGAAAGACCGCCGTGTCCACGCCGAATGGAATGACCCTGCAATCGAGGGGCGCCGCCAGGGCGCAGTCCGCGACGCGGCGCTTCATCCACTCCGACGCCACGACGATGACCGCCTGGGTGTGCCTGACCGTCGACCGCTTGAGCCTCCAGTTCAGCGACGACGCGTCCCGCCCTATGGGGATCGACAGCCCGAGGTCCGGACACCGTTCGCACCCCGTCCTCCAGAGCTCGCAGCCAAGCGGATGGACGCAGTGCCCCGACAGCAACCAGGGGTCGTGCCAGGTCCACACCAGGGGCTTCAGAGACGACAGCAGCGGCACCTGGAGCAGACTGAGCCAGGACGCGCCGTGCATGAGCTGCAGGTGAACGACGTCCGCGGCCCAGAACTCGGGGCGAAGCAGGAGTGTCAGCCCGGAGGTCGCGCCCACTCTCTGAACCCCCAGCCTGCCTTCGCACAGTGCCGCCAGACGAGTATCTACCGCCCGGGTCACGCGGTTGCCGATCGCAAAGACGCCGGCGTCGGCGACGGTCCGGTAGCGCACTCCCATGGCGCTGCGACCGCCGGTGCGACGCACGGCCCGATGGATCTCGAGGCCGTTGAAACGGGCGCCCTGTTCGTCCCAGGTGGACACCTGCAGGACCGCGGGCCCGTCGCCGCCGTGACCGGGAGCCCCCGGCATCACGGTCGCACCGGGTTCTCGCGCCGGCCGGTCATCGCCGGCCACGACGCCACGACGCGATCCTGCGGAAGGGGGCGCCCGCCAGGCGCCGGCACTGGTCGCCGATCCGGCTTGAGACCTGACGCCGGCGCCACTGCCGCTCGTATGACCAGTCGGTCGTCGCGCCATCGTCGCCCGACGAGTGGACGCGGTAGCCGGTGACGAGCGCGCTGGCGCGATCGTCCAGCGGCCAGGGCGATCGCTCGAGCCCGTAGCGCTCTATCAGGATGTTCTCTTCGAGCAGCGGCCGCGCGCTGCCGTTGCCGCAGAGGTTCGTGCCGTCCGTGACGAACACGCCCGCCAGCTGCTCGCCCCAATCCAGACCCGTGTGCGGCACGACGCGAAGCTGCCAGTCGTAGTCGCCCACGACGTGAAACTGCTCGTCGAACGGGCCGTGCTCCTCGAAGAGCCGGCGATCGAACATGAAGAACGGCCCCAGGCAGAAATCGAGCCTGGGATCGAGCTCGGCTTGCCTCTCGCGGTCGTTGAACAGCACGACGCGCGGGCTGCTCGAGCGGCCGACGCCGCCCTCGCGGACGTAGACCCAGGGAAACCGCACGACGGCGTGTCCGTGGCGCACGAGCTCGATGCCCTCCACGATCGCGGCCGGGTTACGGTAGTCGTCGACGTTCCAGAAACCGACGGCCGAGCCCGAGGAAGCGCGCAGACCCCGGTTCCAGGATGCGTAGAGCGTCTCGCGGGCGACGACCAGGAGCCGGCCGTGCTCCTGCCACCAGGGCGCCGCCAGCGCCTCGCTCAAGATGCGCCGTTCGCGGCGGTCAGGCGCGTTGGCAATAAGGATCGATTCGGCGCGGTAGCCGCGATCCTCGACCGACCTCAGACACTCTTCCAGCCTCGTGAGGAAGGCCGGAAGGTGGCGCCCCGACGCATAGAGGGATGTGATGATCGACGTGTCCACGACGGCCGGCGTCACAGCGCCGCCGCGTGTTCGCTGAGTCCCCGGGCAGCCCGCGCGGGAGTGGCGGCCGGCGCGGCCGCGCCGGCCGCGGTCCCGGTGGCGCAGGCGATCAGGGCCAGCGGAAAGAGCGACAGCGCCGGCCACCAGAAGTAGGTCAGTCCCGTGAAGCGCAGGATCAGCGAGAGTACGGTCACGAGCACTGCCGTCATCAGGAGCGGGTCCGCCGGTCTCGTCGCGCCGCGTTTCAGGAGCTGCTTCGATCCCCACCACAGCGCCAGCCCGAGCGGCGCCGCGAACACCACGACGCCGAGCGGACCGGTCCGGTAGACGATGCGGATCCAGTCGCTGTCGTAGCTGCGGTACTGCGTGGCGTCGCCGTTCGGCGTCGCGTCGAACAGCCCGGCGCCGAACAGCGGATCGACTGCCTCGCCGGCTCGTGCCGCTTGCTTGAAGAGAGTCTGTCGGGCGACCGAATTGGGGGTGTTCAGCGCGCCCTGGACAGTCGAGACCGAGCTGAGACGGTTCTGGAAGTAGCCGAATTGCGCCGGAGCGAGGACCGGACCGCCGACCAGCACGACAAGGGCGAGCAGTGAGCCCGCGATCGCGATGGTCACGGCGCGGTCTCGCTGACCGCGGCGCACCGCCATCAGCGCCGTAGCCAGCACCGCCGTGAATGCGAAGGCCAGGACCAGTGAGCGCGTGTAGCTTAGCAGCGCGCCACAAATGAGCACTGCCAGCGCCACGAACGTCCACCAGCTCTTCTTCGCTTGCGCGAGGTAGTAGCACCAGGCGAGTCCCGCCCAGAGCGGCAAGGTGGTGAAATCGCGGATGATGGTGGAACCCCCAAACGATGTCGTCAGGTACTTCGGGTACGGATAGATGGGCACGTTCAAGGCCGCCGCGATATACAACACCATGAGGCAGGTGGTGAACAGGCAGAGGACGCCGACGAAGTCCTGGGTCTCTTCCACCGTGAACCTGCGAAACAGGTCCAGGGCAAGGAGGTAGCCGACCGGTATGTAGAACCAGTCCCGCGTCACGAGAAGCTGGGTCACATGAACGCCGTCCGCGTTGGCGGACGTGAGGGCGTACTCGAGGGCGAGGAAGAACATGACGCACAGGCCGAGAACGACCCACTTCGGCGACAGTCGTACGCGCGGCTTGCGGCGGCGCCGGCAGGCGTACCACCAGCCGAGCACGAGCAGCACGAACACGAGATCTCCGGTGGTGATGGACACCGACGACACCTGCTTGAGTATCCGGTCCGGCGTGACGTCGATGAACGTGCCGCGGCCGAGGGCGAAGAAGATGGCTCCGCCGGCAAGAAACAGCGGGTTGCGCCGCGACCGGACGACGAGAAAGACAAGGAGCGCGGTCGCCGCGGCTACGGACAGAGCGGCTAGCATCTGGGGTCTCGCGCCGCGCTCATCAGGGCGCGGGGAAGGGGGACTGGTCCTGGCACTGATCCACGGCGGAGGGTCTGACGAAGAGCGCGTCACCGTACACGGGAAGCGCGTCCGGAGACCGCACGATCTGGTCCACGATCCCCATGAACGCCAGGCCGCACCCATCGAGGAGGTCGGCGATCTGCTGGATCGTCGCCTGCCCGCGATAGAGCGGGAGATACCCGACTTCCGCGACCACCGCGTCGGCGCGTGAGATCAGCTGCCGGCCGCCTCTCAGGACCTGGGCCTCGGCGCCTTGCACGTCGATCTTGACGAGCAGGCTGCCGCGGATGGTGATGTCGTCCAGATAGGAGTCAAGCCTGCGCAAGGCGACGGTCTCGGGCGTGATGGCGGCGCTGAACGGATAGAGGTCCTTGTGCGCCGCTTCCATCGCGAGCAGCGACGACGACGGCGAAAACCCGCTGCGCAAGATCGTGGTCGTGCCTTCGGACTCGCCGAGGGCCACGTTGAACGCCCTGAACCCAGGACCGCGCATGGACGTCTCGAGCTCTTCGAAACACTCCCGCAGGGGTTCGAACGAGTAGACCAGGCAGTCGGGCCGCAGTGCGCGGAAGTGACGCGCGAACTGCCCGGTGTTGGCGCCGACATCGACCAGCGTGCCGATGTCGAGTGTCGCGAGCCAGGACCACGGTCGCGGCGCCGGCCGCGTCGTCTCGTCACGCGGTCTCGAGATCTTCACGATCTGGTAGCCGGCCGGCCGCAACAGCCGCTGAACGGCGCGCTTGAGAAGGTCGCCGCTACTGGACAAGGTGCCAGGCCAATGTCGGCGCGACCACGCCGGGTCTCACGAACTGAGCGTAGGGGGAGACGGCGTGGTCCATGTGGACCTCGAAACCGATGGCGCAACCAGAATCGACGATCCAGCGCACGCAATGCAGACTGACGCGCGGAAGCACGGTGTGCCGGCCACCGTTCAGAAGCCCCGCCGGGATCGTGCATTCCAGAATACGCCGCCCTTCGGCGAGGCTCGGCCACTCGCGCGGTTCGAGGTCGGTCTGGTAGGACCTCAGCACGACGGTGCCGTCGCTGGCCGCGAGATCGAACCCGACACACAGCGCGTCGTCCGCCCTGAACACGTCGAACTCCAGGCGGACCTTGAACGGCTCGGCCGTGCTGACCGATCTGGCGACCTCTCCCCTTGCATCGAGCACCTGCACCGACACGAGCCGCAGGTCCTCGTCACCCGGCCCCTGGCCGGTCTCCCAGGCGCCCGACTCCTGGGCGCCGGCCTGTCCGGCGAGATACCGCATCACGACGCTCGACGTCTCGCCGCGATCCACGACGCGGCCGGCCTCGATCTGCACCGCGCTCCTGCACATCGACGTCACGGCCGCGAGGTTGTGACTCACGAACACGACGGCGCGCCCGTGCCCTGCCACATCCTGCATCTTGCCGAGACACTTGCGCTGAAAGCCGACGTCGCCCACCGCCAGGACTTCGTCGACGATCAGTACGTCGGGATCGAGATGCGCCGCGACCGAGAAAGCCAGGCGCACGTACATGCCGCTCGAGTAGCGCTTCACCGGCGTCTCGAGGAAGCGCGCGACATCGCTGAACTCGACGATCTCGTCGAACTTGCGGCTGATCTCGGCGCGCGTCATGCCGAGGATGGCGCCGTTCAGGTAGATGTTCTCGCGTCCGGTGAGCTCGGGGTGAAAGCCGGTGCCGACCTCGAGCAGGCTGGCGACGCGTCCTTTGATCGCGACCCGGCCCTCGGTGGGCTGGGTGATGCGGCTGAGCACCTTGAGCAGCGTGCTCTTGCCGGCGCCGTTGCCGCCGATCACGCCGAGGGCCTCGCCGCGCCTGAGTTCGAGATCGACGTCTCTGAGCGCCCAGAAATCCTCGGAAACATGCGTGGCGGCGCCGGGGTGGCGGAGGCGTTCGAGCGGCCGGCTCGCGGCCTGGACGATCGTGTCGCGAAGGGTCCGGTACGACTGGCGCTCGCCACCGATGTGATACATCTTGCCGAGGCCGACGGTGCGCAGCGCGATGTCGCTCACGGCTCACACCACATCCGCGAACACCCGCTCGATGCGCTTGAAGTAGAACAGGCCGCCGACGAACAGCAGCGCCACGGCCGCCAGGGAGACCCACAAGTAGCCGCCGGGCAGCGGCTGCCCCAGCAGGGCCCAGCGAAAGCCACCGATGACTCCGGTCATCGGGTTGAGGGCAACGGCGAACCGGAGCGGGCCGGCAGATATGGCGCTGATCGGGTAGATCACGGGACTTACGAACATTCCGAGCTGCACCAGGAAGGGGATGACGTACCCGACGTCGCGGTAGAGCACGTTCAGCGCGCTGAGCCAGAGGCTGACCGCCAGTGCCGTGACGATGGCCAGCGCCGCGAAGACAGGCAGAAAGACGATGTGCCAGGTGGGCGCCATGCCGTAGCCCGCCATAAGCGCCAGCAGGACCAGGAACGAGACGCCGAGATCGACGAGCCCCGCGAGCACCGCCGAGAACGGGATCACGAGACGCGGGAAGTAGACCTTGGTCAGAAGATTGGCGTTGCCCACCAGGCTTGCTCCCGAGCGCGATACGGCGCTGGCAAAGAAGTTCCAGGGCAGAAGTCCGCTGAAGCTGAACACCGCGTAGGGCACATCGGACGCCGGGCTCTTGATGCCCAGCGCTCTGTTGAAGACCACGGTGAAGACGACCATCGTCAGCAGCGGGTTCAGCGCCGCCCAGGCGACACCGACGACCGCCTGCTTGTAGCGCACGAGCACGTCGCGCCAGGTCAGGAAGTACAGGAGCTCGCGGTACCTCCAGAGCTCGCCGAGATCCAGCGCCGACCAGCCGCGCTTCGCTTCGTAGACGGCGAAGCCCTCGTCAGACGCCGGCGTCACCGGGGCGTCTGTCGCCGCGCTCATCCTGTTGTCACGCGCGCGCGGCGCAGCCGGCATCGGCGGCATGGCTTGTCAGCCCTGACTCGTGCGGCCCCAGCGGGCCGTTGCCGCGACGTCATAGGTTCTAGTGCCGTCGATTCGACTACGTCGTCGCCGCTCAGGCTTGTGTGACTGCGTCGCACGCCTAGTCGCGCACGTCAGTGGTGCGCCGTCCGCTGCCTTTGGCGGACGCAGCGTCGGGCGCGGCGCCGGCGACCCGCGCGATGGCCTCGGCGGGGCGGCTGCGTTCGGCCGGTCCCTGCTCCCGGGTCTTCTGCCTGCCGTCCGAGCGTGTGTAGCGGTAGTAGTAGCTCGGCGAGTAGGCGTAGCGGCCGCCCTGCGAGCCGTGCAGGCGCACCACGGTGCCGAGCAGATTGACCGGCAGGCGCATGAGCTGCTCGGCGGCGGCCAGCAGCTGAGGCTTGCGGACGATCTTCATGTCCGCCAGCAGGACGACTCCGTCTACCCGCGCGGCGATCGCCGGCGTGTCGCCCACCGCCAGCAGGGCCGGCGTGTCGACGATCACCATGTCCGCCTTCTTGCTGAGGCTCTCGATGATCGTCTCGAGGCGTCGCGAGGCTGCCATCTCGCCGGGATTGGGCGGGATCGGTCCGCTGGGCAGCACCTGGAGGTGCGAGGCGGCTTCGAGGCCCCGCGCTCCGGTGACGCGGTTGCTGTCGCGGTCGCCGTGTCCCGGCAGCGAGAGTGTCACCGAGACGAGGGTCTGATTGAGCTGGCTCTTGCCGACCAGGACGGTGCTCAGCCCCTGCTCGTTGGCCATGCCGAAGAGCACGTGCTGCCGCGGACGGCGCAGGTCGGCGTCGACGATGATGACCTTCTTGCCGGCCAGCGCCATGCTGACGGCGAGGTTGGCGACGAAGACGCTCTTGCCCTCGCCCTTCGCGCAGCTCGTGACCGCCAGGGAGCGGATCTCGTTGTCGACGGCCATGAACTCGAGGTTGGTCCGCACCATGCGGAAGGCCTCGGCCACGTGCCCGTCGGGATGCCGCAGCGTGATCAGCGAGCTCTCGTTGAGCAGCTTGCGGGAGATGGGCGGGATGCGGCCGAGGGAGGGCCGGCGCAGCACCATGGCGATCTCCTCGGGCTTGCGCACGCGCGTGTCGAATTGTTCGAGCAGAAAGGCGAGGCAGAGGGCGGCGAAGAGGCCGAGTCCAAGGCCCAGGACGGCCGCATGCTTCAGCTTCGGCGCGAACGGCGTCGTCGGCGTCGTCGCCGGCGTGAGCATGTGGTAGTTGCCGGTGGTGGTGTCCTGAAGGATCTGCAGGTCGCGGAGCTGCTGGGTGAGCAACACGTATTCGGTGGTGAGCCGGGCCGCCTCACCCTGATTGTCGTACTGGGCGAGCTGGTGCCTGACGACGGGGATGGCGGCGGCTATCTGGGCGCGGGACTGCTGAGCGTCCCAGGCGATGTACGCCTCGGTAAAGGCGTTGGCCGCCGCCGCGGCGAGGGTGGCGCTCGAGCTGTCGGCGATCACCACGACGCTGTTGCTGCCGTAACTCGTGGAGCCGCTGCTCGACGCGGACGCCGGCGGCTGGGTGGCCGTCACGCTGTACTGAGGAGTGATGTCGACGTGCCGTCGCTTGAGGATCGCCTGAGCGGCGGCCTGCACCTGGCTTCCGGCCATGACGTCGCCGATGGTGGCCATCTCGCGGTCGATGCTCACGATGTCGGTAGACGTGCTGCTCAGCGAGTCGGCGAGGTTGAGCGGCTGCTTGTAGAACATGGTCGCTCTGGCCTCGTACTGCCTGGTCTGGAGATCGGCGTGGTAGTAGACGGCGGCAGCGACCGCGACCACGACCAGCGCGATGATCCACTTGCGGCGCCAGAGGATGCCGGCATAGTCGCGCAGCGTGAGGCCCTCGGGCTCGAGCTCGGGGAGGGGTGGGTCGGCTTGGCGCTGCGACGGGCCGCCGCTGATGCCGCTGGCCAAGGTGTCGTCATGCATCAGGCCCCCATCTCGTCGGCCCGCCCCGGGGCTTTGCTGCTGCCGCGAACAACTGTATCAGTTGTCGGTCGAAGGGCGCGGCCCCTGAAGGTCCGAACGACTCAGGTGTCATACGGGGGCCAGGCGTAGGGCCGGTCGAAGAACCCGGTCTGGCAGGTCAGCTCCGCGACCTGCCTGATCACGCGCGCCGGGCTGCCGGCGACGACGGCCCCCGCCGGCACGTCGTGCGTGACGACCGAGGCGGCGCCTACCAGCGACCCCGCTCCGATCTCGATGCCCGGCAGGATGGTGCTATGGGCGCCGATGCGCGCCAGTCGGCGCACGACGGCGCCGCCCTTGCATTCGGCATAACGCGGACAGTTCATGGGGTGGGGATCGTCGGTGAACACGACGTTGGGCCCGATGAACACGTCGTCTTCGATCGTGACGAGCTCGAGAAAGCAGCCGCTGTGTATGCGCACGCGGCTGCCGATGCGATTGCCGAACTCGAGCACCGCGTTGGTGCCGATGCTGACATCGTCGCCGACGAGATTGTCCTCGCGGATGCTGGCGCCCTGGCCGGTCTGCAGGCGCGCGCCGAAGGTGCTGCCGGCGTAGATCGTGGTGAAGGGGCGCACGACGGCGCCGGCGCCCATGACGAGCGGCAGCTCGCCTTCGGCGGCGCCCCGCGGCGCCTTGCCGACGATGCACGGTGCCTGCAGGTCGCAATCGCGGCCGAGCGTGACGTTGTCTGCCACCTGCACCTGAAGGCGAAACGGCATGGAGTCGCTCACAGGTCGATCGACACCTCGCGGCCGCCGTCGCTGAGCGATGCTTCGGCGGCGGCCAGCGAGGCCACGACCTGGCGTCCGACCTCGCCGTTGGCCGCCGGTTCCTGGTGGGTCACGATGCTCTCCACGAAGTGCTGCGCTTCGAGGTACAGCGGCTCCACGGCACTGATCTTGGGCGCCAGGATGTCGCCGGTCCGGTAGCTGAGCTGGAACTCGCCGAAGTCGCCGGGGTCCCTGTAGTCCACGCCGTGGTCGAAGATCTTGACCTTCTCGACGTTCTCTGTGTCGTCGTAGATGAGCATCTTGCGGCTGCCCACGACCACCGTGCGGCGCAGCTTCACGGGACTCAGCCAGCTGACCTGGACCAGCGCCACGACACCACTGGGGAACTTGAGGTTGATGAAGGCGACGTCGGGAGTGGCGGGCACGATGCATCCCCGGCCGTTGACGCTGACGCTGCGCGCGGCCTCGCCGAGCCAGTAGTAGAGGATGCTGAGGTCGTGGGGGGCGAGGTCCCAGATCACGCTCACGTCGCTCTGGTGCAGACCCAGGTTCACTCGCTGGGTGGTGATGTAGTAGATGTCGCCGAGCTCGCCCGCGTCGATCAGCTCCTTGACCTTGCGCACCGGCGGGCTGAAGACGAAGGTGTGGCCCACCATGAGCGTGCGCCCGGCGGACGCGGCGAGCCCGATGAGCTCGCGCGCCTGCGTCGGGTCGGCCGTCATGGGCTTCTCCACAAAGACGTGCTTGCCCGCGGCGAGAGCCGCCTTGGCCAGTGAGTAGTGCGTGCTGATGGGCGTGGCGATGAGCACGGCGTCGATCTCGGGGTCGGCCAGCACCTCGGAGAACCGCGTGGTGCGCTGGATCCTTGGGAACCGCACGGCCAGCTTGTCGAGGGTCTCAGGGCGCTGGTCGCAGACGGTCTTCAGCCAGGCCCCGGGCAGCTCCATGTAGTTGCGCAGCAGGTTGGGGCCCCAGTAGCCGTAGCCCACGAGCGCGACGATCACCGGCGCCGAGGAGGGCACGCTTGTGGCCGGGGTCACCTCGGCGGGGCTGGGGACCTTCACGCCGCCCCCCGGCTCATGAGCACCGCGGGGACGGTGCGCAGGCAGATGTGCACGTCCGTGAGCAGACCCTGGTTGAAGCCGTACATGACGTCCTGAAAAACCATCTCATCGAAGCCCACGCGCGAGCGTCCGGCGATCTGCCAGAGCCCGCTCACGCCGGGCATCACCTGCAGCCGCAGGCGATGCCACTCCTTGTAGGCGTCGACCTCGTAGCCCAGAGCCGGCCGCGGCCCCACGATGCTCATGTCGCCCTTGAGGACGTTCCAGAACTGCGGCAGCTCGTCGAGCGAGTACTTGCGCAGGAAGCGGCCGACGTGCGTGACGCGCTCGTCGTCGGCCAGCTTGAACACCGGCCGCCCCCACTCGTCGGAGCCGGCCAGGGCCGCTTCGGTCTCGCCGTCGATGAGCCGGGCAACGTACTCCTGATGGCCGCCGGAGTCGTTTCCGACCCGCATCGAGCGGAACTTGAGAAACTCGAACGTGCGGCCGTCAAGGCCCACGCGCTGCTGGCGGAAGAAGATCGGACCGGGTGAATCGAGCTTGATGGCGATGGCCGTGGCCGCATACAGCGGCGACAGGGCGAACAGCGCCGCCACGGAGGCCACTATGTCGAAGGCGCGCCGGCTCGTGGTGGAGCTGCCCTGGGATGCGCTCCGCGGCCCGCGGTGCACGCGCATGACGGGCATCTCGAAGAGGTGCATGAGCAGGCCGGTGGCATCGAGCTGGCTGACGAGGCGGCCGGTGACGTAGACATCGGCCCCGCGATCTTCAGCCGCGCGGATGAGGTCGAGGGTGGCCTTGTGGCCGAGCGAGCCGCCGTCGAGGAACACCTGACGGGGAGCCGGCTCGACACTCCTGATCGCCTCGACGAGCCGCGGCTCGGCATCGTGGCCGTTGCGTCGTCTGTCGAGCGGCTCGAGGGTCTGCACCAGCGCGTAGCCGCGCAGCTCCCTGAGGCGGCTCACGAGGATGCCGCTGTCGGCCGACCAGCCGACGACGACGGTGCCGCCCGGTCGCTCGCGCACGTCACGGCGGTAGTAGGGATCGAGGAGCCGCAACCGCAGGGTGAGGCTCACGAAGAAGAACGCGGCGAAGTCGATGAAGAGGCGCGAATCGGCGGCGAGCGACGTTCTGAAGGTGATCACGAAGAAGGCCGTGATGAGGAGCGCGACCGCTGTCGCGCGAGCCAGTGTCAGCACGTGGAGCGGTCGTGACACCCACACTTCGAGCAGGTACAGGCCGCTGCAGGCGAACACGCAGAGGATGACCGCGAGAGCCAGCACGACGCCCCAGTCGAACGCCGGAGTCGTGAGCTCGAAGCGCTGACCGCGAAGCCAGGAGAATGCCACGGCGGTGGCCTCGTAGCTCGCCAGCGCGGCTACCACGTCGACGGCGACTCCCCAGACCCGCTGATGCCCTCTGATGGTCACGCGATCACTTGCTGCATTGACCGCCGCACCGTGCCGCCCCCACTCGCCGTGAGTAGAAACCCTGCCGCCAGAACGAACGACAGCCCCATGTCCCGCATTGCTCGCCGAACCATACCACGGCTTTAGGATTTTGGTAGGACTTACCTGCATGAACGACGTACGTCCGGTGGTCATGATCCGGCCCGGCCCGGGTCTCGGCGCCTCTGGCGAAGTGCGGGTCACGTCAGCGGGCCCGGACCCGGACCAGCCGGATGGGGCTCGAGACGACGCCCGGCCAGAGCAGTCGGTAGCGCTGCGTGGCGCCGACCCTGAGCCGCAGCGAGAACCGGCCGTCGGTCCCCGTGGCGATGCCGCGCCCCATGGTCCACGGGCCGCCGCCGCGCTTGCGCAGCAGCTGCACCCGTTTGCCCTTCAGGCCGCCGACCGAGGCGCAGCTCAGGCGGCCGGACAGGCGAGTCAGCGCGTCCTGCCGGACGGTCGCCGGTACGCTGAGCGTCAGGCGATCGCCGCCGGCGAACGCATACCACGCCGGCTTGGCGGAGCCGCCAAGCCGGCGCAGACCCGTATAAGTGCCGTTCGGGTCACTTGTCGTGCCGGTCGGCGAGTAGTCGCGGTCGAGATACCACAGAAGCAGCTTGATCTGAGGGTGCCGAGCCGCCATGGCGAAGGCCTTGCGCAGGTAGACCGCCTGCTTTGTCTCGGTCACCGGCGGTCCAAACGCCCAGCTGTAGCTGGTCGAATACCCGTACTCTGTCAGGTAGTAGGGCTTCTTCGGGAAGATCCGCAGCAGCGTGCCGATATTGGCCAGCTCGACGGTGTGGTCCGGGTGCGCGGGCTGTAGAGCGGGGTCGAGATCGGAGCGCCCGCCGACGGAGTACGGGTGGTGCGAGTACACGTCGAAGTAGCGCCCGGCGCCCAGCGCCTTGAGCTGTCGGGCGAACGTCTGGGGGGCGGTGCGAAAGAAGTCGTTGTCGCCGCTGGGAGCCGTGGCCCCGCCGATGACGAGGGCGCCGGGATCGGCGGCCTTGATGGCGGGGCTCATGGCGTGCAGGTAGCCCCGGTAGGTGCGAGCGGCGAACTCGGTATCCGTCGAGGTGCGCTGCGGGTAGATGTAGCACCAGAGATTGGGCTCGTCCCAGCACTCGTAGCCGAGCACCTCGCCCTTGAGAAGCGCGGCGACGTGGCCGGCGAACGCGCCGAGGTCGTCGAGCGAGCCCGCGGCGACCGGGTAGAACGACTGGTAGCCGCTGAAGCTCGCCGCGGGGGGGTGGCTCCAGTAGGACTTGTCCGAGGCCCAGCGCGGCACGTAGATGATCAGCACGATCACCTTGAGACCATCGGCGTGGGCCGCGTCGGTCATGGCCTTCAGGCCGGCCAGGTAGCCGCTGTCGTCGTAGACCCCGCGCTGCGGCTCGGCCAGGGTCCAATCGCAGTCGAGCCTGACGACCCTGCCGCGCAGCGAGGCGCGGAGCTCGTGCAGCAGCGCGAGGCGTTCCGCGAGGGGCCGAGAGTAGTCGGTGAACCGGTTGTCGGCCATGCCACGCAGCACGGTGCCGGCCCGTGCCGTGGACGCGAACGCCCCGAACAGGGTCAGCGCCACTAGAAGCGCCATCAGGACGGGCACACAGAGCGGCGGACGTCGTTCCATGTCTACGATATCGACCGCAGGTGCCTGAGTCTTGAGACTGACACGGCTGATGGACGGCCCTTTCGGCGGCGGACCGGTGCCGCTCAGACGGCCGGCCGTGCCGGCCGGCCGGCGATCAGCAGCAGCGATAGTCCGATCGGCAGGTCCGCGCGGGCCAGGATCGGGCGTTCGAGCCCGAACACGCCGCGCAGGGCGGCATTGAGGGGTCGGGGCGGCAGGGCGACGGCCGGCGAGCGGGGCAGCTTGAGGCGGCGGAGCGCGGCGCGTTCGAACAGGGCCAGCGGCAGCAGCACGGTATTGAAGTAGGTCGCCCGCTCGACGCGAAAGCCCGCCGCGCGCACGGCGTCGACGAGACTCGCGCGCGTGTAGCGGCGAAAGTGTCCGTTCAGCTCGTCGTGGACGCTCCACTGCCCGGGGAGAGCCGGCACCGTGACGATCAGGCGCCCGCCGGGTCGCAAGGCGCGGAAGGCCTCGGCGAGGCCGAGTCCGTCGTCGGCAAGATGTTCGAGCACGTCGAGGGCCAGCAGGAGGTCGAGCGACTCGCCGTCGGCGGGCAGGTGTTCGAACGTGCCGCTCGTCACGTCGCAGCCCTTGCCCGCGGCGATCCGCGCGGCGGCTTCGACCGGCTCGACGCCCTTGATGTCGGCGCTCGGAAAGCGGGCCCGCAGAGCCCGCATGGTCCCGCCTGTGCCGCAACCGACCTCGAGGATGCGTCGCACGGGCCGCGGCGCCTGACGAGCGGTCGCGTCGAGGACTATGCGGCGTCGCACGACGAACCACCAGTGTGTCTCCTCGAGGCTCTCGAAACTGAGCAGGAGTTTCTCGTCCACGCGCCCTTTCTGCCGTGGGCCGCCCTCGGCCGGAGGTCGCCGGAGACGCACTCTCCGCCCCCTCGACTGGCGGTTACTATACACTGGGTCGCGAAGACGCTCTCGAGAGATCGAGGAAGGGTCCTGTCGCCAAAATGACGTTGAGCCCGCCCACGAGAGTCGTGCACTCGGTCGTCGTGCCCGTCTACGACGAGGCCGACGGCATCGACGAGTTTCACGCGCGTTGCAGCGCGGCGATGACCGCGCTCGGCGCGCCGTACGAGATACTCTACGTCGACGACGGCAGCCGCGACGGCTCCTGGCAGCGGCTCGAGGCGCTGCGCGAGCGCGATCGCGCCGTACGGCTCGTACGTCTCTCGCGCAACTTCGGTCACCAGATCGCCATCTCGGCGGGCATCGCTCAGACGGCCGGCGAGACCGTCTGCGTGATAGACGCCGATCTTCAGGACCCCCCCGAGGTGATCGCCGAGCTGGTCGCGCGCTGGCGCGAGGGGGCCGACATCGTCTACGCGGTGCGCCGCGAGCGCCGCGCGGAGAGCCGCTTCAAGACGGCCTCGGCGGCGGCTTTCTACCGGTTCATGCGCTGGCTTTCCGAGGTCGACATACCGGTCGACGCCGGCGACTTCAGGCTGCTCAGCCGGCGCGCCGCCGATGCCCTGACGGCAATGCCCGAGCACGATCGCTACGTGCGCGGCATGGTGGCCTGGCTCGGCTTCACCACGGCCGAAGTCGGCTACGTGCGCAACGCCCGTTATGCCGGCGAGACCAAGTACCCCCTGACCCGGATGGTCCGCCTGGCGCTCGACGGCATCATGGCCTTCTCGGTGCGCCCGCTGCGACTCGCCACGCTGGCCGGATTCGTGGTCTCGGCCAGTGCCTTCGTGGCCGCGGTCGCGCTGATCGTCCTGCGTCTCACGGGTCACCTCTCAGTGGTCCAGGGCTGGACCTCGCTGGCCGTGCTCGTGCTGCTGCTGGCGGGCGTGCAACTGATCACCGTCGGTGTTCTGGGCGAGTACGTCGGGCGCATCTACAACGAGGTCAGGCGCCGCCCGCTGTACCTCGTCCGCCATACCGACGAGCGCCGGCGCGACGCGGGCTCGTAGCGAAACCGCGCCGCGGGCTCGTGACGAAACCGCGCCGCGGGCTCGTGACGAAGCCGCGCCGCTGACGGCCGGGAGGGCACGCGGGTCGGCGGCGGGCCCGGAGTCACGGCCGCCGTCCGAACGGCCGTTTCACAACCGCTCAGCGGGCAATGTAAGAAGTACGGGCGGTGTCGCGGTGCCGTCGAGCGGCAAGCCGAAAGGAGTCGTGGTGGGCAGCTACATCTGTCCGCGGTGCGGCGAGGCGTTCGCCGGAGGCGAGCAGTTTCGCGAACACTACGTCGCGCGTCACCCCGATGAGCCGTTCCCTGATTTCTGGGATTCGTCCGGGTCCGGCGGCGAGTTTCGTTCGTGGGGTGGCGACGACCCGGCGACGGACAAGCCGGTCGACCCCTTCGAAGACGTGATGGAGGAGCCACCCGAAGGCACGGCCGAGGCCAGGGAGCTGTGAGCCCGAGTTCGGCGGCGCCCTAGTCTATGAAGTCGTGCAGGGCCTGCGCGTCGCGGTAGCTCTTGAGCTTGGTGAGCGTCTTGGCTTCGATCTGACGAATGCGCTCGCGCGTGACGCCGAATTTCTGACCCACCTCTTCGAGGGTGCGCGCGTGTTCGCCCTTGAGCCCGAAGCGCAGCTCGATCACCTTGCGCTCGCGATGCGTGAGCGTCGAGAGCACCTTGGTGACCTCTTCCTTTTGCAGGATCTCGCTCACCGCTTCGACCGGCATGACGGCCTCTTCGTCTTCGATGAAGTCGGCGAGGTTCGTGTCTTCGGTGTCGCCGACCGGCCTTTCGAGGCTGACCGGCTCCTGGCTGATCTTCAGGATCTCGCGCACCTTCTGGGCGGTGGTGCCCATCTCGGTGGCGAT
>PMKK01000146.1:170-3294 GCA_003157715.1 Actinomycetota bacterium | reverse complement strand
GATCTCACCGGGCTTGGCCAAGTCCATGAAGTCGGCGCCCGTGCGGCCCAGGCGGTAGCAGGCGGTGCAAAACGACGGGATGTAGCCCATCTCGGCAACGTCGCGGATGACCTCGTCGAGGGTGCGGTGGTCGCCGAGCTGGAACTGCTCCATGTCGGACACCGTGTCTTCGGTGTACCCGCCCGGGTTGGTGCGGCTGCCGGCCGAGATCTGCGAGACGCCCAGAGCGAAGCTCTCGCGGCGCAGGCTGGGCCCTTCGCGGGTGCTCATGATCATGCCGGTGTAGGGCACCGCCAGCCGCAGGATGGCGACGATCTTGCGAAAGTCGAGGTCGGAGACGGGGTGCGGCGGCTGGCCGGCGATGTCCGAGCCGATGGCCGGCTCGAGGCGCGGCATGCTGATCGTGTGCGGGCCGACGCCGCAGGTCTGCTCGAGGTGGCGGATGTGCTGCAGGATGGCCAGGACCTCGAAGCGCCAGTCGAACAGGCCGAACAGCACGCCGATGCCGACGTCGTCGATGCCGCCCTCCTGGGCGCGGTCCATGGCCGTGACGCGCCAGTCGTAGTCCCGCTTGCGGCCGCCCAGGTGGACCTTGCTGTAGGTCTCGCGATGGTAGGTCTCCTGGAAGAGCTGGTAGGTGCCGATGCCGGTCGCCTTGAGCGCCCTGAACTCGTCGACTGTCAGCGGCGCCACGTTGACGTTCACGCGGCGGATCTCGCCGTTGCCGCGCTTGACCTCGTAGATGCTGGCCACCGCGTCGAGCACGTACTGGAACCCCTGCTTGGGGTAGGACTCGCCGGCCACGAGCAGCACGCGCTTGTGGCCCTGGTCGACCAGAATGCCGACCTCGTGGCGGATCTCCTCCTGGGTCAGGGCACGCCGCTTGAGCTCCTTGTTGCGCACCCGGAAGGCGCAGTACAGACAGTCGTTTTCGCACAGGTTCGAGACATAGAGCGGCGCGAAGAGCACGAGGCGCTTGCCGTAGATGTCCTCTTTGACCTTACGGGCGGTGGCGAACAGTTCGGCGAGCAGTTCGGGGTCGCTGATGGTCGTCAGCGCCGCCACCTCGTCGAGGGTGAGCCCGTCGGCCTCGGCAGCCTTGGCGAAGATCTCGCGGACGCGACCGGTGTCGGCGCGGGCGCCGCCGATCAGTGCACTGATGATGGCGCCCTCGTCGATGAATGTCGCCGGGGCTGTGTCGGTCCTCGCGCTCATGGTTCACTCACTCGTCTCAAGCTCGTCGGCGACATCGGCCGCGCAGAGCGGTTGCGGAATCTCAAAGATGAATTCGGCCCACTCCCCTGGCCGGGAGTCGGCGCGAATATGGCCGTGGTGGAGCTGGATGATACGCCACGAATTGTACAGGCCCAGGCCCGTGCCTCGCCGTTGGTCGCTCGTCGGAGTGTTCAGCCGTTCGAACTTGCGAAACAGGCGGCCGCGGCCGGCGCGGTCGAAGCCCGGCCCCTCGTTCCACACCGAGACGCGCAGCCGGTCGGGGTCGACGGCGACCGCGAGCCGCAGGCGGCCGCCGGGCTTGCCGTAGTGGATGGCGTTGCTCAGCAGGTTCACCAGGACGATGGTCAGCAATGACGGGTCGCAGTCGGCCGTGAGGGGTGCCGCGGGCAGCTCGGTCTCGAGGGTCATGCCGGCCGCCTCGATCTGGGGACCGACCAGGTCCAGCACCGGTTCGACGACCTGCTTGACGAACGGCACGCCGCACTGCAGGGAGATCTGCAGCTCGCCGCCCTCGACGCGCGCCAGGTCGAGGTACTCGCGCACCAGGTCGAGCAGGTACTTGCCCTTGGAGATGAGCCGCTCGAGCTTGGCCTTCTGCCGGTCTTCGAGCGGGCCGAGATAGCCGTCGGCCAGCAGCCGGGCGTCGGTCACCATCGACGCCACCGGGTTCTTCAGTTCGTGGCTGACGAAGCCCAGCATCTCGAGGTAGTTGCGGTTGGCCGTGGTGAGCTGCTCTATGCGCCAGGCCTTCTCGACGGCCTGGCTCAGGCGCTCGGTCAAAGCCATCTGCAGCTCGACGTGATGCTGGTCGTAGGCGTTCACCCGCCGCGAGCTGCGGAACATGAAGCCCACCACGCGCCCCTCGACGATGAGCGGACAGGTGAGGCTCGAACGCACCCCTTCGCGCACCAGCAGCCTGGTGGAGCGGGAGCGCGGGTGCGCGGCGAGGTAGCCTTCGAGGTCGGCGATGATGCGCGGCGTGCCGCGCGAGAGCACGCGTTCGAGCGAGCTGTCGCGCAGGTCTTCGCTGTAGCCGCGGCCCAGGAGCGTCTTGTCGTAGGTGGTCCGCACGTAGCGGCTCACGACGCGCCGGCCGTCTTCTTCGACGAACGAAAGGCCGAGACGGTCGAACGGGAAGATCCCCGCGGTGCGTTCGAAGAGAAGGTCGATGACGTCGTCCAGGGTGGGCAGGGCGGCCACGCGCTGGTTGACGAGACGCAGTACGGCGCGCTCGTCGGCGGTCAGAGGGGTGATATCGACGGGCTCGCGGTACAGGTCGTAGAACTTCGCTTCGCGGCTGGTGTTCGCCCCGTCGTGCGCGGCCGCCGCGTCCTGCGGGGCCGCCACGTCCTGCGCGGCCGCCCCGTCCTGCGGGGCCGCCACGTCCTGCGGGGCCGCCACGTCCTGCGGGGCCGCCGCGCCGCGCGGGACGGCGTCGCCAGCGGGATCTGATGTCGGTGGCTTCTCGGTCATGCAGGTAAAAGGGTAGCACCGCTACGACGGCGCGGTGCCCGCTCGCGGTCAAGAAACGGCGAAGGCGGGGGTGCCTGGGGCACCCCCGCCTTCGCCGTCGTTCTCGCTCGCTGTCGCGACGGTGCGGACGTGTGCTTTCTTACTCCATGAACTTGCCGCGCGCCGTGTAGCTCGTGTGCAGCAGCTCGTGGCTCTTGTGGCCGCAGGGCCCGTCGGTGAGAAACTCCGCGTAGGTGCGCAGGACGGCCTCGTTTTCGTGCGACTTGCGCACGGCATACGAGGAGTCCTCGGAGTAGATCACCTTGGCGCGGGCGGCGCGGATGGCGTCGCTCGTGGGGATCGGCTGGCCGCCGCCGCCCAGGCAGCCGCCCGGGCAGGCCATGAACTCGATGAAGTGGCACTCGCTGAACTTGCC
>PMKK01000146.1:0-125 GCA_003157715.1 Actinomycetota bacterium | reverse complement strand
AAGCCGCGCAGCGGGATGATGTCGGCGTGGTCGTAGATGCTCTCGACCTTCTCGCCGGTCACCATCTCGATGACCGTGCGCAGGGCGGCCTCCATGACGCCGCCGGTGGCGCCGAAGATGACGCC
>PMKK01000134.1 GCA_003157715.1 Actinomycetota bacterium | reverse complement strand
TCCTGCTCCGAGAAATGGAAAGCCCCGCCGTCAGCTGCGCGGCGGGGCTTTCGTCAGCAAGCCGATAAGCCGGATTCTGTCGTTGAGTGGCCATCCATCTGGGCCCCACGTTACCGCGAAGCTCGTTGCGACCAACCCGGAAGCCTCGGGCGAGCAACCCTCGAACGCTTCCCTATTTGGTCTTGCACCGGGCGGGGCTTGCCGAGCCGGCCTGTCGCCAGGACCGCTGGTGAGCTCTTACCTCACCGTTTCACCCTTGCCCGCACCCCCGAAGGGGCCGCTGGCGGTCTGCTTTCTGTTGCGCTAGCCGTCGGCTTTCGCCGCCTGGACGTTATCCAGCGCCCTGCTCTGCGGTGTCCGGACTTTCCTCGACCGCCGGCCTCGCCCACTCACGAAGAGAGGCGCGACGCGCGCCGGCCGCGGCCACCCGGCTTGCACCGGCAAGGATACCACCGGGCGGCCGAGATCAGACGCCCAGCGTCGGCCTCGGCGCGCAGCAAGACGTCGCAGCGGTCAATCCCAGGGGCCGCTCAGCGCCACAAACAGGAAGAATCCGAGCCACAGCGTAGCCATTGCCGCCGGCATCGAAAGACCGCGCTGCTCAGGGCTTGCCCCGCCCGCTCAGCTCGCTCGCGGCCGCCTTGTCGAGCAGCCAGGTGACGGCGCCGTGGACCGGCGCGACCGCCTGGGCGGGGATCGCCTCGATCGCGCGCAGGCCCTCGATGACCTCGGCCACCATGCCCGCCTTGGCGGCGCCGCTCACGACGAACACGACGCGCCGCGCGGCGTTCAGGACCGGGTAGGTCACGGTCAGCCTCTTCCCCGTCCCCTGAGCCTCGTTGGCCACGACCAGGCGCTCTTCCTCGGCGAGCGCCGGCGAATGAGGAAACAGCGAGGCCGTGTGGCCGTCGGCGCCGATCCCCAGGACCACGAAGTCGATGACGGGCAGGTCGGCTTTCGAAGTGGCGGCGAGGGCGGGCGGCTGCAAGAGCAGCCGCTCGTAGGCCCTCGCCGCCTCTTCGGGCTCGTCTTCGCCGCGCATGCGGCGCACGTTCTCAGGCGGTATCGGCACGTGCCTGATGAACGCCTCGTGGGCCATGCCGTAGTTGCTGGCCTCGTCGTCGGGCGGCACGCAGCGCTCGTCGCCCCAGTAGAGATGTACCCGCCGCCAGGGGATCTTCTGGGCGAACTGCTGCCGCGCCAGCAGGGCATACAGCGGGCGCGGCGTCTGGCTGCCGCCCAGGGCGACGGTGAAGGTGCCGCGCGCCGCCGCCGCCTCCTGGGCGGCGAAGGCAAACAAGTCGGCGCCGCGTTCGGCGAGCGCCTTGGCGTCGGGCAGGACCTCGATCGACACGGCGCTCACGGACGCCGCCAGGTGTGACCGTCGTTGGCGACCAGGGTGTCGGCCGCCTCGGGGCCCCAGGTCCCGGACTCGTAGACCATGAGGCCTTTCTGGGGCGCGCCGCGCCAGGCTTCGAGTACGGGACTCACGACGCGCCAGGCCTCTTCGACCTGGTCGTCGCGGTTGAACAGTGTCTGGTCGCCGACCATGCAGTCGAGCAGCAGCGTCTCGTAGGCGGTAAAGGGCAGCTCCTCGAGCGCCGAGCCGTAACTGAAGTTCATGGCCACCGGCTGCAGGCGGATGGCCGGACCGGGGATCTTGGCCTCGATGTTCATGGCGATGCCTTCTTCGGGTTGCACGCGGATGACCAGGTCGTTGGGCGGCACCCGGCCGCCCGGCACGTCGGTGTCCTTGAACAGCAGGTGTGGCGGACGTTTGAACTGGATGGCGATCTCGGTCGTGTGGCGCGGCAGCCGCTTGCCGGTGCGCACGTAGAACGGCACGCCCTGCCAGCGCCAGTTGTCGATCAGGAACTTGATCGCGGCGAAGGTCTCGGTCGACGACTCGGGCGATACCCTGTCCTCTTGGCGGTAGCCCGGCACGACCGCGCCGTCGACCGTGCCCTGCACGTACTGGCCGCGCACGGCGAACTGCTCGACGCGCTCCACCGGGATGGGGCGCACGGCGCGCAGCACCTTGGCCTTTTCGTCGCGCACCGCGTCGGCGCTGAAGGCCACCGGCGGTTCCATGGCGGTCAGCGTGAGGAGCTGCAGCAGGTGGTTCTGGATCATGTCGCGCAGGGCGCCGGCCTCTTCGTAGTAAGCGCCGCGGTGCTCGACGCCCAGCGTCTCGGCCGCCGTGATCTGCACGTGATCGATGTAGCGGCGGTTCCAGATCGGTTCGAAGATGCCGTTGGCGAAGCGGAACACCAGGATGTTCTGCACGGTCTCCTTGGCCAGGTAGTGGTCGATGCGATAGACCTGCCGCTCGTCGAAGGCCTCGCGCACGACGGCATCGAGCGACCGCGCGCTGGCCAGGTCGCTACCGAAGGGCTTCTCGATCACGACCCGCACCCAGCCGCGGTGCTCGCCGTGCTCGTCAGGCGGGCCGGCGGGTCCGCCCTCGTTCAGGCCGGCCTCGCCGAGGCGCTTGATGATCACCGGAAACAGGCTGGGTGGCGTGGCCAGATAGAAGATGCGGTTGCCGCCGGTGTGCTTGCTGGCATCAAGCTGGTTCAGGGTATCGAAGAGGCGCTGGTAGCCTTCGGGGTCGTCGAACTCGCCCTGCACGTAGTTCACCGTGCCCAGCATGTCGTGGCAGGTGCGCGTCTCGGCCGTGCCGCTGCCGAAGAAACCGTCGATGGCGTCGCGCGACAGCACGCGCATCTCCTGGCCGCTCAGCGCCTTGCGTCCGTAGCCGACCAGCGAGAAGCCGTTCGGCAGCACGTCGTGACAGGCCAGGTCGTAGAGTGCCGGGATGAGCTTGCGGCTGGCGAGGTCGCCGGTCACGCCGAACAGCACGACGGCACAGGGCTCGGGGGGGTGCGCGAGCGCCAGGGGCGAGTCGAGCGGGCCGGCGAGTGGCGTCTCGCGCAGGGTGGTGTCCTTTTCGTCGTAACCGATCGTATCCATGGACTCGCCGCCGCTCACTTCGCCTTCACCGCATGGCCGCCGAACTCGTTGCGCAGCGCGGCCAGGACCTTGCCCGAGAACGAATCTGTCTGGCGCGAGCGAAAGCGAGCGAACAGCGACTCGGCGATGACCGGCATGGGCACGCCGCGCTCGATGGCCTGCTGCACGGTCCAGCGGCCTTCGCCGGTATCGTCGACATAGCCTGTGATCTTATCGAGCCCGGGATCCTTTTCGAAAGCGTCGACCGCCAGTTCGAGCAGCCAGGAGCGCACCACGCTGCCCTGGTTCCAGAGGTCGGCGATCGCCCCCAGGTCGAGGTCGTAGCCGCTCTCCTTGAGCAGCTCGAAGCCTTCGCCGTACGCCTGCATCATGCCGTACTCGATGCCGTTGTGGACCATCTTCACGAAGTGCCCCGCGCCGTGACCGCCCATGTAGCCGTAGCCGTGGCCGGGCGGCGCCAGCGTCGCGAGCGCCGGCTCGATCTGCTCGAAGGCGCTGCGATTGCCGCCGACCATGAGGCAGTAGCCGACGTCGAGGCCCCAGACGCCGCCGCTCGTGCCGGCGTCGAGGTACCGCAGGCCCTGCGGTTCGAGCCGAGCGCCGCGCTCGACGTCGTGCTGGAACGGCGAGTTGCCGCCGTCGATCACGATGTCGCCCTTGTCGAGCAGCGGCACCAGCGTGTCGATGGCGTCGTCGGTGGGCGCCCCATACGGCAGCATGAACCAGATCGCCCGCGGTGCGCTCAGCTTGCCCGGCACGTCTTCGAGGCGCTCTACCGCTTCGGCGCCATCGGCCTCGAGCTCCTCGGCTTTCGCGAACGTCCGGTTCCATACGACCACTCTGTGACCGCCGCGCAGCAGGCGCCGGGCCATGTTGCCGCCCATGCGTCCCAGACCGACCATCGCCAGCTCCATAAGGTGTCTCCTTCGTCTGTTTGAACTTTGCGACGTCGCGGCAGTCCAGCCCGGCTGTCCTGCTCGCCGAACGTTCTGCCCGCTCGGCCTTTCCAGCGCTCAGCCGCTCTCCCCGCTCTACGCTCTACTCGCTCGAACGTTCTACCCGCTCGGCTGTTCTACCCGCTCGGCCTGCGTTCGCAGCAACTCGGCGACGATACTGCCGAAGCTCGTGAGCCCCGGCAGCGGATCGGACCCCAGGTCGACCGACAGCACGCGCAGGCCGCGCGAAGCGAGCGCCTCGAGGTCGCCACGCGCCTGTGCCTGCTTGAGGGTGGCGAAGGTGTACGGCTGTCCGGGGATCGCCACGTCCTGCCGCGTGCCGCAGGTGAGCTGGATGAAGACGCCGCTGGGCTTGCCGCCCTTGTGAAGCTGACCCGTCGAGTGCAGGAAGCGCGGTCCATAGCCGAGCGTCGTGGCCACGTGAAAGCGGTCGCGCAGCAGCAGGCGTACGCCCTGCAGTATGCGCTGGTGCTGCTCGGACGGCGGCAGGTAAGCCTGCAGGGCCACGTAGTCGCCCGGTCGGATACCGGCCAGCAGGTCGCGCACGGCGGCCGGCAGATCGATGTCACCGACCGCCCAGGTGAGGGATCGTCCATCGGGACCGGCCGCCGGAGCGGGCAGCCGGCCGTCGCTCACGTAGCTGCGCAGCAGACGCTTGGTGATGTCCTTGCTCTCCTGCACGTTGGGTTGGTCGAAGGGGTCGATGCCCAGCACCGCCCCGGCCGCCGCCACGGCGATCTCCCAGCGCACGAACTCGGCGCCCAGGTCCCAGATGTCGGGCAGGGTGAGCGTCATCGTCGGCTGCCCGGCCTCGTCCAAGGCCTGCAGGGCCGCGCCGACGCGCGCGTCGGTCTCGCCCTCGACGTTCAGGTAGACGAACACGCGGTCGCCGCCGTAGACCTCGGGCGCGCCCGGCAGCTCGCCGTCGACCGGCACGATACCGGTGCCTTCCTTGCCGGTGCTTTCGGCCAGAAGCTGCTCGAGCCAGGCGCCCAGCGAGGCGATCGACTCGCCGGCGAAGAAGGTCACTTTGTCGCGGCCGGCGCGGGCCAGCTCGCCGAGCGCCGCCCCGAGCTTGAAAGCCGGATGCTCGCGGGCCGGCACGCCGTCGCGGCAGAGCGCGGCGACCTGCGCGGCGCGCTCGAGCAGGCGCTTGACGTCGAGGCCGATCAGAGCGGCCGGCACGAGGCCGAAATACGACAGCGCCGAGTAACGGCCGCCGATGTCGGGCGGATTCAAAAAGACGGCCCGAAAGCCCTGGGCCAGCGCTTCGTGGTGCAGCGAGGTCTCCGGGTCGGTGATGGCCACGAAATGGCGTCCGGCCTGCTCGGCGCCGAGCAGTTCGCGGGCGCGCTCGTAGAAGTAGGCATGAAAGGAGGCCGTCTCGGTGGTCCCGCCCGACTTGCTCGAGACGATGAACAGGGTGTGGGAGAAGTCGAGGCCCGCCTCGATGGCGCGCAGCGCCGCCGGGTCGGTCGAGTCGCAGATGCGCAGGTCGAGAAACCCCTCGGCCACCCCGAACGTGCTGCGCAGCGTCTCGGGGGCGAGGCTCGAGCCGCCCATGCCCAGCAGCACCGCGTCGCGATAGCCTTCACCGGCGACCTGAGCGGCAAAGTCGCTCAGGTCGCCGGCTTTGGCCAGCATGTCGTCGGCCACGCTCAGCCAGCCTAGAGCGTTGTCGATCACCCTGGCATGCTCGGCGCCGGCTTTCCAGAGCGTCGCGTCGTGGGCGAACAGGCGCTCGCCGAAGCGCTGCCTGTCGAATTCGTCGAGTCTCTCTTTGATCGCCTCGGTTACCGCCGGGTCGCTAGGCACTCATTCTCCCTTCCTGGCGGGCGGGCAATGCGGCGCGTTTGCGCTCGATGCCGGCCAGCAACTCGTTGAACGACTCGCGAAACAGCGTCACGCCGGCGGCCTGCAGCGCGCCGGTGAGCGCTTTCATGTCGATCCCCAGCCGGGCCGCCTGCTCGAAGCGCTCGCGGGCCTCGTCTACGCCCTGGTCGACGGTGCGCCGCACCACCCCGTGGTCGAGGAACGCCCGAAGGGTCTGCTCGGGCATGGTGTTGACGGTGTTGGGGCCGATCAGGTTGTCGACGTACAGCAGGTCGTCGTAGGCGGGATCCTTGGCGCTCGTGCTGGCCCACAGCAGACGTTGCGGGTTAGCGCCGCGCTCGGCCAGCCGGTGCCAGCGCTCGGAGCTCGCTATCTCGCCGAAGCGCCGATAGGCGAGCCGCGCGTTGGCCACGCCCAATGTGCCCTTGAGCCCCTCGAGGCCGGCGCGCGCAGACTTGCCCGGCGCGCCGGCCAGCAGCTCGTCGATCGCGCGGTCGGCACTGACGTCGACTCGCGAGACGAAGAAACTCGCCACCGAACGCAGCTCGTCGATCGCCTGCCCGTGCAGGACCCGGTCTTCGAGGCCGCCGAGATACGCGTCGACGACCTGCTCGTAGGTGTCGAGCGCGAAGAGCAGCGTGATGTTGATGTTGAGCCCGGCGGCGACCGCGTGGCGCACGGCGGTGAGGCCGGCCGGCGTCCCCGGGATCTTGACCATGAGGTTCGGCCGGTCGACGGCACCTTGCAGGCGCCGGGCCTCGTCGATCGTCTTGCGGGCGTTATGAGCGAGCGCCGGCGGGACCTCGATCGAGACGAAGCCGTCGCGATGCTCGGTGCGTTCGTAGACGCCGCGCAGCAGGTCGCAGGCCGCCCGCACGTCGGAGATGATGAGCGCGTCGACGATGGCCGCCGCCGGCCGGCCGGCGGCGGCCAGCTCGGCGAACTGCCCGTCGTAGGCCGTCCCGTGGCCGATCGCCTTGTCGAAGATGGTCGGGTTGGTGGTCATGCCGACGACGCCCTGTCTGATGAGCGCGTCGAGCCGGCCGGACTGCAGAAGGTCGCGATCGATGAAGTCGAGCCAGATGCTCTGGCCGAGGT
>PMKK01000154.1 GCA_003157715.1 Actinomycetota bacterium | reverse complement strand
CACGCCGCCGCTCCCGTGCCGCGGCCGGCGGCCAGCGCGGTCAGCAGCAGGCCGGTCAGGCGGGCCGGGATGAAGTTGGCGACGTCGTCGGCGCGCGCCGCCACCTTGCCGAGGTACTCGTACCTGCCGTGATAGCCGATCATCGCGTCCATCGTGTTGATGGCCCGGTAGGCCAGCGCGCCGGGCAGCCCCAGGAGAGCGAAGAACAGCAAGGGGGCGACGACGCTGTCGGTGAGGTTCTCGGCCAGCGACTCGACCGCCGCGGACACGATCCGCGGCGGCTCCAGGTCGCGGCGGCGGCTGACCAGGGCACGCAGCCCCTCGCGCGCGGCGTCGGTGTCGGTGTCGAGCGCGTGCTGCACGTGGCGGCCGGCGGCCACCAGCCCGCGCAGTGAGAAGGTCACCTTGAGCGCGGCGGCGCCCAGCGGCAGGGCCAGCCACCAGGGCAGGCGGACGAGCACGATGACGATGGCGAGGCCCGCGGCGGCACAGACGCCCGCCGTCACGGCCACGATCAGCGCGCCGTAGGCAAGCTCGGCCCGCGGCCGGCCATGAGGGCCGTGACGCTCGAGGGACGTGACCAGCCGGCCTGTCCAGACGACCGGGTGGATCGCGTTGGGCGGCTCCCCGAAAGCCACATCGACGATTCCCGCCAGCAGCACCGTGGCGGCCGCCATGATCGGCGAGTCAGCGGTCACGGCAAGCACGTCGGCGGCTACCAGCCGACGCGCCGGCCGCCGTCGCGAGCGAGCTTGGCGGCGCAGATCTGCTCGATGGCCTGCCGCGTCGCGCGGGCGGCAAGCCAGCCGACCGTCGTCGCCGGGCCGGCGTAGCTCAGCGCGGCGCCGCGCCCGGTGGCCGCGACGACCACCGAGTCGGTCGAGGTGCCGCTGGCGGGCTGTCCCTGGGCCGTGCGCACCTGCCACTCGCCCAAGACCATGGTCTTGGCCTCGGTCACGGTGATGACCGCGTTCACCAGGGCGGCCGGCGTGAGCTGCCCGTCGACCAGCACGATGATGTTGATGGTGCCGGGCCCGGCGGCCACCGGTTCGCTGAGCCCCGCCGAGGTGGTGTTGCTCAGGCCCACCGAGACCACGGCCGCCACCGTCAGGCCGTCTCGCGAGGCGGTGGCGACCTGTGCGTACTGCGTCTTGGCGGCCGTCATCACGCCCACGAAGGGAGCGTCGATGCCGAGGCGCGCGGCGTGGGCGGCAAGCTCCTGCTCGGGACTCGTCCCGGGTGGCATGTCGTCGACGTGCATGTTGACGATGTCGCGCACCCGGCAGAGCCCGCCGCCCACGACCGCGGAGCTCAGGACCGTCAGGACCCGGCCGCTGCGCAGAGACACGCCGAGCTCGTCGATGGCGACGTGGATGTCGGGGATGGTCGTCTCGGCGCGATCGCTCACGGTGTTGCTCCTCACTCAGGGCTTCGGAACGCCGGCAGCGCGGGGCAGGCCGGCGATGTGCCTTCTAGAACTCTATCCCGGCGCGCGCCGGCACGCCCCGGCGGTAGTAGTGCCTGACCTCGCGCATCTCGGTGACCAGGTCGGCACGGTCGAGCACCGCTCGCGGCGCGCCGCGGCCGGTGATGACGAGCTCGACCCGCGATGGCCGCGACTCGATCAGCCGCGCGCAGTCGGCGTCGGAGAGCAGGCCGAACAGGACGGCGACGTCGAGCTCGTCGAGCACGACGAGGTCGTAGTCGCCGGAGACCAGTGCCGCGGTCGCCCGGGCCAGGCCGCGGCCGGCGTCGGAGACGTGGCCGGAGGTCGTCTCGTCGCGGCGGATGCAGCCGGGGCTGCCGAACTGCTCGACCGTGACCTCGGGATGCAGGGAAAGCGCGGCGATCTCGCCGCACGGCCGGCCTTTCATGAACTGGCCGATGAAGACGTGCTTGCCGTGGCCGGCGGCGCGCAGCGCCAGCCCGAACGCGGCCGTGGTCTTGCCCTTTCCCTCGCCGGTGTAGACCTGGACGTAGCCGCGCTCGGCCGGCGCGCAGGCGGCAGTCGAGGCCCGCCCAGGTTGCTCGGATCGCCCGGGTTGCCCGATCCGCCCAGGTTGCTCGGATCCCCCAGGGCGTTCCGAAAGCGCCGGGCGTTCGGTGGCCGGCGTCGTGCCGGCTTGCTTGGTGACCAGGTCGCTGCGCATGTCTCCTCCTCGTGGACGACGTGGCAGACGGGCCGGGCGGGCGGGGTCGAGGAGCGACGGCGACCGGCAGAGACCCGGCAGCGACGACGACCTCAGTCCTCCCGCGAGGCCTGCTGTCGGCGCCCTCGGCGGCCGTCTCCTGGCTTGCCGCTTGCCAGCCTACTTGTCGCGCCTTCCCATCTCTGGTCCTGAGACAGTGGCTTGTCGGCGACGTTCGTCGGCGGTCACAGTTGCGGGGCAGCACCGGGCTCTCACCGGTTTCCGTGCCACCGAGGGAATCAGTTGAGAAAGATTATCAAGAAGACCTGACGCTGGTCAAGCGCCGTCACGCACCGCCATGTTCGAGATATGCTTTATGGGACATGATCTTGCCGCCCGACATCGGTCTGCCCAGCCAGATCTACTCCGACGAGACGCTGGCCGCCGCTTTCGAGCGGCTTGCGCCGCGCACCGGTCTGGTCGAGATCGACTCCTTCGGCCTGCACACCGTGCTGTCGCCGCGCAATCGCCGCGACGCTCTGGCGAGCGGCCTGCGGCTGACCGTCCACGGTCCCTACGGCTTCGATATTCAGCCCGGCAGCCCCGACGAGGGCGTGCGCGCTCAGGCGGTCGCTCAGCATCGCCGCCACATCGAGGCTGCTGCCGAGATCGGCGCCCTGCTCTACGTGGTGCATCCCGACTACATCGAGCCCCCCGGGCCGCGCGACCCGGTCGTGGTCGCGGCCCTGCAGCGCACCATCGCCGATCTCGCCGAGCTGCAACGCGCGACGGGACTGACCATCACCGTAGAGAACATGCCCGGCGTGGGCGGCTCGCACTTCGCGACGCCCGGCGACCTCGAGCTCGGCGAGCTCGGCCTGACGCTCGATTGCGGTCACGCCGCCATCAGCGGGACGCTCGCTGCCTTCCTGGCCGAGCCGCGGGCTCGTCTGGTCCATGTCCACCTGCACGACAACACGGGCCCGACCGATACGGACGACCCGCATCGTCCACTCGGCGAGGGCGTGGTCGACGCAGCGGCCGCGCTGGCCTGCGCCCGTGCCGCCGGGGCCACCGTGATCCTCGAGCATCTGGATGAGACGGCGATGCTTGCCAGCATCGCCTATCTGGAGTCGCACGGGCTCGTCTAGAGCAAGCGCGGGTGGTCGAGTAAGAGGAGGGGTCGTGAGACAACGGTTCGGGGGGACTGTCCGGCGGGACCTGCCGGTGCCGCCGGCGCGGCGGACACGCCTGCCGCGGCTCCCGCCACTCCCGCCACTCCCGTCTGCCTTGCTCGCTGCCCTGCTCGCGGCCCTGCTCGCGGTGACGGCCGCGTTCTTCGTGGCCGCGCCGGTCCTGCCGCCGACGGCTTGGGCCGATCCGGGCCCCACGCCGAGTCCCAGTGCCACGCCGGCTCTCACCTTGACGGCGACGCCGGCCGGCGTAGTGGCCGGCAGCCCGACCGTGCTCAGCGCGGCCCTCGGTATCGCGGGAGCGACTCTCGAGCTCAGCTCCGAGGCGGCCGGTGAGAGCGCGTTCACCCCCGTCGAAGGCGCCATCACGGGCGCCGACGGGAGCGTCACCTTCAGCGAGACACCTGCCCTGACGACCGTCTATCGTGTCGATTTCGCCGGCGACGGCGACTGGGCGCCGGCCTTCGCCACGGTCGCGGTCGCCGTCAGCCCGCGTGTCACGCTGACCGGCCCCGCCGCCGTCTTCGGTTGGCGAGAGATCGGCTTCACCGTTACGGTGAGTCCGCAGCGTCCCGGCGCCATAGTGGTGCTCCAGCGCCGTCAGAACCACCACTGGAAGGCGTGGCGCAGACTCACGCTCGGCGGCGATTCGCGGGTCGTCTGCCGCTTTCGGGCCAAGCGCGTCGGCCGCTTCGCCTACCGCGTGACGACGCCCGCCGACGCCGCCCACGCGGCCGGCGCGAGCGGCGCGGTCGTCGTACAGGTCAAGTGGCCCAGCGCCTACCACGTGCCGCTCGCGCCGGCCCACTACATCCTGGTCGACAAGTCGCAGTACAAGCTCTACTACCTGGAGCACGGCTGGGTGGTGCGCGTCTTCGACTGCGTCCTCGGGCGGCCTGCGCTGCCGACGCCGCTGGGCCACTTTCACATCTATGCGAAGGACCCCCGCATGGGCGGCCCCTACGGTCCGCGTCGCATGCGCTATCACGGCCTGTTCGCGATCCACGGCACCAACGAGCCCTGGCTGCTCAAGCGCTTCCCGCGCAACTACTCGCACGGCTGCACGAGACTCTCCGACGCCCACATCCTCTGGCTGTATCCACGCTGTCCGGTCGGCACGCCGGTCTGGAACGTTCCCTGATCCAACGGCCCGCGCACCGGCGCTTGCCGTTCGAGCGCCGGCGCCGGCCATTCGCCTCGGCCGAGGCCTGCGGCCGCCGCGCTCACGCCGGCTGAGGCGAGCGGCCGCCGCGCTTACGGTGTCGTCAGCCCTCGCGGTCGCCGGGCTCCCGCGGCGCGCCGGGCGGCGGCAGCGACGGCTTGCCGGCGATGAGGTCGTAGAACCACTCCCTGAACCTGCCTGGGTGCCCGCGCCGGTGCGCCTCGCGCGCCTGGGCACGCCCCAGCGTCTTGGGCCTGTTCGCGTAGCGCGCTCGCGCCCAGGGTGAGTCAGGGCGCGCCAGACGGATGGCGCCGACGAAGCCGACGAGCGGCACCCAGATCCCCACGAAGCCGGTCCACAGCTTGCCCTTGAGGATGGCGATGGACGCAAAGCTGAGGTTGAGGATCACCGCGATCGCCACGCCGATAAAGGTCGTGCGTCCGACATCCGTGCCTACCAGCGGCGGGCCGACGATCAGCGAAAGCGCGGCCGCTGCCGTCGCGACCACGATGGCGTCGACCGAGATACGGCCCTGCTCGCTCCAGTAGACGTCTTCGAGATGCAGGATGAGGGCGAACTCATCGAGGGTCAGCGCCACACCGGCGCCGAACGCCAGGGCGAGGAGTTGCAGGGCCAATCCCGTCGGTGTCAAGCCGAACGTGAGCAGTCCGGCGGTCACCATGATGATCACCCCGAAGACCATGTGGTGGATATGCATGCCGCCCGGCGTGATGTCGTGAAACCACCACGAGACCTGCGCGCGGATCAGCCGCGTGTTGGCGCGCACCGCGAGGAAGGTGACGAGCAGCCCGATCGTGAAACCGAGCAAGACGGCGCGAGCATCGCCGACCTCGGGCTCACCAAGAGCGGTGACGGCGAAGAGCACGGACATCTCCTTTCGCAGGCCGTTTCCCGGTGGTTCCCACGCCCACGTCCTCTCACGCCTCCGGCCGTGAGATGCCGTCGGGAGCGGAGGGGGATGGAGGGGGTTGCCGCCACCTTGAGCAACTCTGCGGCTGCGAGCTGCCGTCAGGAGCGGTGGAGAGGGTCGCCGCCACCTTGAACAATTGGCCATGATGTTGGGCAATTGTTCAAGGTGGCGGCGACGGGGACTCGAGCCCGCGGCGGATTCTTCGGAGCCTCGAGCGGTTGACGAGAAGCAGGCACCGTGAACGCCAGCGTGCCGCCGGGAACCGCGTTGCGATGCGGTCGGGCGGGGGGAGGGCGGCTGGGCGTCAACCAGCCGGGCGCCGTGATGTCATCTTCGAGCCCCCATCGGGTACCTCACAAAGGCGCTCATTTGAGTCATAAGTGACGAGGTGAACGACATGAACATCGCAATCGTCGAATCGGGCCACATCGGCGCCACGCCCGGCCGCCTCGCCATGCCGCTCGCCGGATCCAGCCCGGCTCGCCCGTCTATCCGGCGCGCCTGACGGCGCTGGGGATGGTGCAGCGGCCGGGTCTGCCAAGCCAGAGGGCCTGCGAAGCCAGAGGTGTGCCGATTACTGAAAACGGTTATCATTTCGCCATGCTTGGATCGCGCCATCAGCCGCCCGGCTTGGCCGAGCGCCTCTTCACGACTCTGAAGGCCCTCACGACCCTTGCGGCGGGTGCGGCAGTGGGGCTGGCCGCCTTCGCCCTTGTGGCCGTGGCCGCGGGGTGCGGGTCGTCGTCGGCGACCGCGACCGGGTCGCCCGTCGCGGTCGTGGCGGGCGAGAACGTCTGGGGCGGCATCGCCGCGCAGATCGGCGGCGCCCGTGTGCGGGTCACGTCGCTCATCTCCGACCCCAACGCCGACCCGCATCTCTTTCAGGCGAGCGCCGCCGACGCGGGCGCCGTGGCCGACGCCCGGATCGTGATCGAAAACGGCGCCGGCTACGACAACTTCGTGGGACAGCTCCTTTCGGCCTCGGGCGCCCACCCGGCGGTGATCGATGCTCAGCGAGTGCTCGGAGAGACCGGCGCCAACGTCAATCCCCACTTCTGGTATGACGTCGCGCGCGTACCGCTCGTGGCGCAGGCCGTCGAACGCGCCCTGATTGCCGCCGACCCGGCGGGGGCGACCGCCTACAAGGCCGGTTTGCGACGCTTCGACGCCTCGCTGCGTCCGACCCTCGCGGTCATCGCGCAGATCAAACGCAGGTTCGCCGGGCAGCCCGTCGCCTACACCGAGCGTGTGCCGGGCTACCTGATCGCCGACGCCGGACTCGTCTCGGTAACGCCGCCGGGGTTCGCGACGGCCATCGAGAACGGCAACGAGCCGAGCGCCTCAGACACTCAGGCCATGCAGTCGCTGATCGCCGGTCACCGGCTGCGGCTTCTGCTCTACAACACGCAGGCGACGAGCGCCGTGAGCCAGCACACGCGGATCCTGGCCCTTCAGGCGGGTATTCCGGTCGTCGGTGTCAGTGAGACCCGGCCCTCGAACGAGCCCTCCTATCAGGCCTGGCAGCTGCGCCAGGCTCACGAGATCCTGCAGGCCCTGGGCGGCCGGTCGTGACCGCTCCCCCGGCCCCGGCCGGCCCCGCGGGCCCCGCGGCTCCCGCAGGCCCCACGGCTTCCGCGGGCCCCACGGCTCCCGCGGGCCCCACGGCTCCCGCGGGCCCCACGGCTTCCGCAGCCGGCCCCGCGATCCGCTTCACGGGCGCCGCGGCGGGCTACGGTGAGCGGCGCGTGTGGGAGGGTCTCGACCTGACCGTGGAACGCGGCGAGTTCCTGGCGGTGCTCGGTCCCAACGGCACGGGCAAGACCACACTGCTGAAGGCCGTGCTGGGTATCGCGCGACTATCGGCGGGGACCATCGAGGTCGCGGGACGGTCGCCGCGCCGGGGCAGCAAGCGCATCGGGTACATCCCCCAGCAGCGGGCCTTCGACCGCGATCTGCCCGTGCGCGGTCGCGACCTCGTGCGCTTCGGTCTCGACGGCCATTTGCCGGGGGTGGCGCTGGCGCGCCGCGAGAGCCGCCGGCGCGTCGACGACGTGATCCGCGCGGTAGGCGCGGCGGGCTTCGCCGACGCGCCCGTCGGGCTGCTCTCGGGCGGCGAGCAGCAGCGTCTGCGCATCGCCCAGGCGCTGCTCGGCGATCCCGACATCCTGCTGTGCGACGAGCCTCTCTTGTCGCTCGACGTCGCTCACCAGCGCGTCATCACCGCGCTCATCGAGCAGCGCCGCCGCGAGGCCGGCACGACGATCGTCTTCGTGACCCACGACATCAATCCGGTCCTGCCCTACGTCGACCGGCTGCTCTACCTGGTCGGCGGCCGCTTCGCGGTCGGCAGCCCGGCCGAGATCCTCACCGGTGCGCGCCTGAGCTCGCTCTACGGTACGCATGTCGACGTGGTGCGGGCCGGCGGCCGGGTCGTCGTGGTGACCCCCGACGACGACGATGTCACGTGTGGCGATGAGGGTCACCATCCCCCGGCGGTCTCGGCTCCCGCGCTGTGGGAGGACGAATGAGCCGCGCCCGGGAGACCGCGTGAGCCTCACCCAGTATCTCGGTCTGCCCTTCGCGCAGCACGCCCTCGCCGCGGCGGCGCTGGTGGCCATCGCCTGCGGGCTGATCGGGCCCTTCGTCATCACCCGCGGCATGGCCTTTGCCGTGCACGGCACCAGCGAGCTCGCCTTCACGGGCGCCGCCGCGGGGCTGCTGGTGGCCGACAACGCCATCGCCGGCGCCCNNGTGGGAGCGGTCGTGGTCGGCGGTCTGATCGGGGCGATGGGCGCTCGCGAGCGCGAGCGCGACTCGTCGATCGGCGTGATCCTGGCGGCCGGGATGGGCCTCGGCGTGCTGCTGCTGAGCTACTACCACGGCTTCGCCACCGAGGCCACGAACATCCTCTTCGGCAACATCTTCGGCGTCAGCTCCGGTCAGCTTCTGGTGCTCGCCATCATCGCGGTGAGCGTCATGGTGGCCATGGGCGTGCTTTACCGGCCGTTGCTGTTCGCCTCGGTCGATCCCGAGGTGGCCGTGGCCCGCGGCGTGCCGGTGCGCCTGCTGGGCATCGTCTTTCTGTTCATTCTCGCCTTCACCGTGACCGAGGCGGCTCAGGTGGTCGGCACGCTCCTGGTCCTGAGTCTCGCGATCACGCCGGCGGCGGCGGCCCACCGCCTGGCGAACAGCCCGCTCGTCGTGGCGGGGCTCGCGGTGGCTTTCGCCCTGGTGTCCGCCGACGGTGGGTTGCTGCTCAGCTTCGAGAGCAGTACGGTCAAACCGAGTGTCTTCGTGGTCGCCATCAGTTTTGGCATCTACGGTGTGGCGCGCCTCGTCGGACCGTCGCTCAAGTCGGTCCGTCGCGGGGTGGCTCTCGCGGGCGACGAAGGCGTGGCCAAGGAGGCGACATGATCGGGCAGCGATCGCCCTCGAACTCAGCTTCGGCGCCCGTCTCGGCGCCCGTCGCCGGCGCGCGGCCTCTGGTGGCCGACCGGCACGAGCCGTCCGTTCGTCCGCGCCGCGCGACGCGCCAGGGTGCGACGGTCCTCGCGGCCCTGCGCGCCTCGCCGTCGTTTCGCAGCGCCCAGGAGATCCACGGCCGATTGCGCGCCGAGGGCGAACGGATCGGCCTGACGACCGTCTATCGCCATCTGCAGCGGCTGGCCGACGAAGGCACGATCGACGTGCTGCGCCAGCCCGAGGGAGACGTCCTGTATCGCTTCTGTCGCAGCGACGAGCACCACCATCACATCGTCTGCCGCATCTGTGGTCGGAGCGCCGAGACCGACTGTCCCGAGCTCGCCGGCTGGGCCGAGCACCTGGCCGAGTCGCTGGGCTACAGCGACGTCAGCCACGCCGTCGAAGTCTTCGGTGTCTGCGCCGGCTGTCGGGCGGCGGGCCGCTGACTCAGGCGATCTGCACGGAGCGTTTCGAGAGGCCCAGAAAATAGCCCTCGATCGTGGTCGCCGGTAGCCCGCCGCCGCCCGCGCCGAGCGTCACGAACAGCGGTACGAAGTGTTCGGTCGTGGGGTGCGAGTAGCGGCCGCCGGGCGCCTCGCGAAAGTGCGCGAGGCTGTCGGTGTCGCCCCGTGCGAGCGCTTCGGCCGCCCAGTGGTCGAACTCGCTCGACCAGGCCGGCGGCGGGGCGTCTATGCGAAAGTCGCGCAGAAACGGCAGGCCGTGGGTGAGAAAGCCGCTGCCGATCACGAGCACGCCCTCGTCGCGCAGCGGGGCCAGCCGGGCGCCCAGTTCGAGCAGGCCGGCCGGAGCCAGTGAGGGCAGCGAGACCTGCAGCACGGGCACGTCCGCGTTGGGGTACATGACGAGCAGCGGCACGTAGGCGCCGTGGTCGAGGCCGCGCTCGGGCGCGTCGGCGACCTGTTCGCCGGCGCCCAGCAGCTCGCGTACGCGAGCTGCCAGCGCGGGTGCCGCCGGCGCCGGGTAGGCGGCGCGGTAGTAGCGCTCGGGAAAGCCGTAGAAGTCGTAGATCAGCGGCACGTCGTCGCGGGTGGCGCCCAGGGTGAGCGGCGCCGCCTCCCAGTGGGCCGAGACCATGAGGATCGCCGTGGGCCGCGGCAGGGCGGCGGCCCAGGCCCCGAGCTGGGCGACCCAGAGTGCATCGTCGACCAGCGGCGGCGCGCCGNNCAGGTAGATGGCCGGCATGCGGCCCTCTACCTGGGCCGCCGCGGCGCGCCCAGCGACCAGGGCCGCGGCGGCCTCGAGATGAGATTCCGTGGGCGGTGTCCCGCTCGGCTTCAGCTCCTCGTCCAATGGTCGGCTCCTCCTTGTGCTCAGGCCGCCTGGTTTGCGGCGGTCGGCCGGCGTTCCAGCAGCGCGCGGTCCCAGCCGCTGAGCTGGGCGATGGCGGCGAAGCTGCTCGTGCAGAAATCGAGCAGGGTGGTCCGCGGGTCGGCGGCGGAACGCACGTCGTCGTAGGTCAGCAGGAACATGCCGCCCATGCGCGGCTGCTCGACGTAGGTGGCCTGCGCCGGGCGCACGGGAGCGCAGGCCATGCCTTGCGGCGCCGGAAACCCGGCAGCCGCAAACGAAGCGCGCGGCATCATCTCGTTGCCGAGGTGATAGCCGATGTGGGCCATCTCGGCGTCGAGGGCGCTCGTCATGACCCGGGGCAGGCCCTCGGGGACCTTCTGGATGGCACGGCCGGAGTAACGCGTCAGGGCCAGGTCGAAGCCGCCCCAGTAGAAGCTTACCGGCGACTGCTTGCCCCAGAAGCCGGACCGTGCCTGCTCGAAGACCGAGCCCACTCGAATAAGGGTCTGCCAGAGCAGGTTCGCCTGGCGCGGGTCGTAGGCGGCGTGCGTGTGATCCTGGTCGAAGGCGATTGGCGCCGTGATCTCCTGCGGCAGGGGGTTGATCGTCACGTCGACACCGAGCTCGTCGAGAGCCGCCACGACGCGCGCGAAGAAGTCGGCCATGGGACCCTGGCCGAGCCTGATGATGGTGCGCCGGCCGTCGCTTCTGGTGAAGCGGGCTTCGTGATGCACCAGGTCGAGGTCGGCGCTCATGACGCCGTCGCCGACCCAAAGAGGCCCGGTGGTCAGGCCGTCGGCGCTCAGTCCGAGCGCCGCGTGGGCCCACTGCGCGAGCGGCGGGGTGAGCGCCAGGCGCAGCTTGCCGATGATCTGCGTGTACAGGTGCAGCGTGGCCAGGGTGTCTCTGTAATCGCCGTAGCGAAGTTCCGGCCAGGTGTCGCTGGGACGAGCGGGAGCCATCTACGGCCTCCTCTGGGTCGCGGCGCAGGCTGTCGATACTCTCGATCTCGCCGGTCGGTGCGCGTGTTCAAGGCCCGCATGGCGTGGGGCAAACAGCCCCGGAAGCTCTGGTTGGGACGGCTGGTGGAGGTCGGTCACGGTCCTTGTGTACCCAGGTGGCGGCCGCGACTATCTTGGAGCAGGCTCGGCGCGCGCCGCGGCAGGCAGCGTGACGGTGATCACGAGGCCTCCTTCGGGCGGAGCCTCGGCGGCATACGCGCCGCCGTGGACGTCGGCCACCGCGGCGACGATCGCGAGGCCGAGACCCGAGCCGCCGCTGTCTCTGCCGCGCGACCTGCCGCGCCGGTAGAAGCGCTCGAACAGGTGCGGCAACTCATCGGGACCGATCACTTCGCCCGCGTTGGCGATGCGCAGTATCGCGCCGTCGGGGCGCCGCTCGGTGTCGACGCGCACCAGGCTGTCTGGCCGGGCGTAGCTCACCGCATTGCCGACGAGGTTGTCGATGAGCCGTTCGAGAAGGGCGCGGTCACCCTCGATCGGCACCGGCGCGAGCGCGAGGGCGAACGTCAGCCTCCGCGCCTCGGCGGCGGGTGTCCGCAGGCGGATCACCTCGGCGGCCAGTGCGGCCAGGTCGATGACCTCCGTGTCGACGAGATGCTCGCTTTCGGCCAGTACGAGGAGCCTGTCGATGACGTCCTCGCTGCGCACGATGGCCGTCCTGACCGTGTCGGCCATGCGCCGCAGATCGTCGCCGGTCGACTGGGGATCGGCGAGTGTCACGTCGACTTCGGTGCGCATGATGGCAAGCGGTGTGCGCAACTCGTGTGACGCGTCGGCTACGAACGCGCGCTGGGCGTCGAAGGCCGCCTCAAGACGCGCCAGCATGGCGTCGAAGGTGTCGGCCAGCTTGCGCAGCTCGTCGTTGGGGCCCTGCATGGCGATGCGCTCGTGGAGGGTGCTGGCCGACGCGCGCCGGGCGGCCACCGCGATCTCCTGCAGCGGACGCAGCATGCGGCCGGCGATCAGCCAGCCGAGCCCCACCGACACCACCGCGGCCACAGCCAGGGCCGTGAACGCCACGCCGGTCAGACCGTGCAGGAGCTGGGAGACGACCTGGTCTTGCACAGTGCGCGTGAAGGCGCCCACCGTCTCGTGGCCGCCCGACGGTGCAGGTATGTGCTGCGCCAGAAAGGCCGCCGAGAGACCGAGGTGCGCTTCGGTGCGGCTGAGGAACTCGCCGGGATTGTGGACCAGGACCTGGTGCACGAGCACGTAGCCGACCAGGATCAGCAGGAACCCCAGCGCGTAGAACACCGCGCCGTAGGACAGCGTGAGCCGCAGGCGCAGGCTGATGCTGTGCCGCCTCACAGCCGGTAGCCGGCGCCGGCGATCGTCTCGATGAGCGGCGGCTCGCCGAGCTTCTTGCGCAGCGTCATGACCGCGACCCGCACGACGTTGGTGAACGGGTCGGCGTTCTCGTCCCAGACCTTCTCGAGGAGCTCCTCGCTGGAGAGAAGCGCCCCGTTCGCCGAGAGCAGCGCCTCGAGGACGCCGAACTCCTTGTTGGTCAGGTCGAGCTCGCGGCCCTGGCGCCACGCGCGCCGGCTTGCCGGGTCGAGCTCGACGTCGCTGCGGCGCAAGACCGGCGGTCGTGGTGGGCCGGCGCGGCGTGAGAGGGCGCGCAAGCGGGCCACGAGCTCTTCGAAGGCGAAGGGCTTGCCGAGGTAGTCGTCGGCTCCGAGGTTGAGGCCGGCGACCTTGTCGCGCAGGCCGCCGGCGGCGGTCAGCATGAGGATGCGCGATTCCGTGCCGGACTCGACCAGACGGCGGCACACATCGTCGCCGTGCAGCCCCGGCAGGTTGCGGTCGAGCAGCACGACGTCGTAGGCGGTGACGAGAGCCTTCTCGAGGCCGTCCCGGCCGTCGAGGGAGACGTCGACGGCCATGCCCTCGCGGCGCAGGCCGCGGGCGATGGCCGACGCCAGCGCTTCTTCGTCTTCGATGATCAGCACGCGCACGGCCGCCTCCTTTCTTTAAGCCAGTATCGGCCACGGCCGATAAGAGCAGCGTAAGATGCCGGTGGTGATGAGGCCATACCGTTATTTATGCCGGCCTTATCACCGCGCGTGTAGGATGTCACGACCCCGCAAGGGGTTTGGAGCGTCGATCCCCGGGTTTTCAAAGAGCAGGAGCTGAACATGGCCGTCTTCGCGCGCTGGTGTTACCGGCATCGCATCATCGTCGTGGTCGCCTGGCTGGTAGTGCTGGGCGCCGTGGTCGGCGTCGATCGCACGGTGGGCAACGCCTATTCCAACAGCTACAACCTGCCCGGCACCGAGTCGGCGAAGGCGCTCAGCCTGCTGAGCGCGGCGCTGCCGAAACAGTCCGGCGACTCGGACTCGATCGTCTGGCACGTGTCGAGCGGGACGATCAACAACGCGTCCGTGCGCACTCGCATGACGGCCGTGCTGCAACTGGTCGCCAAGGCACCGTCGGTCGCGGCGGTGACCAGCCCCTATACGTCGACCGGCGCCGCCCAGGTGAGCCGCGACGGCAAGACGGCGTACGCCACGGTCGTCTTCACGAAACTCGCCTCGCAGCTGCCCCGCGCAAGCGTCGAGCGCGTCATCTCCATGACGAAGGCGGCGGGCAGGCCCGGGCTCGAGGTCGCGATCGGCGGTCAGGCCATCGAACAGGCCACCTACACGCCACCCTCGAACAGCGAGGCCATCGGTCTGATCGCCGCGGCGATCATCATCCTGATCGCCTTCGGCTCGCTGCTGGGCATGGCGCTGCCGCTCATCACGGCCAGCGTGGCGCTCGGCACGGCGATCTTCTCGATCGGCCTGTTCTCGCACGTGGCGACCGTCGCCACCATGGCTCCCACCCTGGCCGCGCTCATCGGCCTGGGCGTCGGCATCGACTACTCGCTGTTCATCGTCACCCGGCACCGGGACGGCCTCAAGGCGGGTCTGTCACCCGAAGAGGCGGCCGTGCGGGCGCTCAACACCGCGGGTCGCGCGGTGCTCTTTGCCGGCGGCACGGTGTGCATCGCGCTGCTGGGCCTGCTCGTCTTGCGGCTGGGCTTTCTCAACGGCTTGAGCATCACGTCGGCCGCGACCGTGCTGCTGGCGATGGCCACGGCCGTGACCTTGCTGCCCGCCCTGTTCGGGTTCATGGGCCTGGGCGTGCTCAGCCGCTCCGAGCGCCGGCGTCTGGCCGAGCACGGAGCGCACGACGTGCACAAGACGGGTTTCTGGGCGCGCTGGTCGGGTCTCGTGGCGCGCCGGCCGCTGCTCCTCATGCTCGGCGCGCTCGCCATCATGGCCGTCCTCGCGGTCCCATACTTCTCGCTGCGACAGGGCCTCTCCGATGCCGGCAACGACCCCGCGGGCACGACCACCCGTAAGGCCTACGATCTGCTGGCCGCCGGGTTCGGCCCGGGCTTCAACGGACCCCTCATGCTCGTGGCGCAGACCGGCTCGAGCACAGACCAGGCGGCGCTGCTGCGCCTCGAACGCTCGCTTGCCAGGCAGCCGGGCATCGCGGCGGTCGTGCCGTACCCGAGCAAGCCGGGCGCGAAGCTCGCGATCGTCGAGGCCTTCCCGAGCACGGCGCCGCAGGACGCCAGGACGTCGACGCTGATCACGCACCTGCGCGACGACGTCATCCCGCCGTTCGAGCACGGCAGCACGCTGCGGGTCTACGTCGGCGGCAGCACGGCGATCTTTGACGACTTCGCCACCGTCATCAGCAGCAAGCTGCCGCTGTTCATCGGGGTCATCATCGGCCTGGGGTTCCTGCTGCTGCTCGTGGCTTTCCGCAGCCTGCTCGTGCCGGCGACCGCCGCCGTGATGAACCTGCTGGCCGCCGGAGCCTCGTTCGGGGTGCTCGTGGTGTTCTTCCAGTGGGGCTGGGGAGCGAAGCTGCTGGGGCTGGGCAAGCCGGGCCCGATCGAGGCCTTC
>PMKK01000125.1 GCA_003157715.1 Actinomycetota bacterium | reverse complement strand
TCGCTCGCGTGCCGCTCGTCGCGCGGGCCGTCGAGCGAGCTCTGGTCGCCGCCGACCCGGCAGGGACGTCCGCCTACGAGGCCGGTCTGCGGCGCTTCGACGCCTCGCTGCGTCCGACGCTCGCGGTGATCGCGCAGATCAGAGCCGCCTACGCCGGGCAGCCCGTCGCTTACACCGAGCGCGTGCCAGGCTATCTGATAGCCGACGCAGGGCTTGTCTCAGTCACGCCGCCAGGCTTCGCGGCCGCCATCGAAAGCGGCAACGAGCCGAGCGCCTCAGACACCCAGGCGATGCAGTCGTTGATCGCCGGCCACAAGCTGCGGCTCCTGCTCTACAACACGCAGGCGACCAGCGCCGTGAGTCAGCACATGAGGACGCTGGCCCGGCAAGCGGGCGTCCCGGTGGTCGGCGTCAGCGAGACCCGACCCCTGGGTGATCCCTCCTATCAGGTCTGGCAGCTGCGCCAGGCCCGCGAGATCCTGCAGGCCCTGGGTGGCCGGCCATGACCAATCTCGCAGCCGCTCCCGCAGCCCCTCCCGCGATCCGCTTCGTGGGCGCCGCGGCCGGCTACGGCGAGCACCGCGTCTGGGAGGGTCTCGACCTGAACGTGGAACGCGGCGAGTTCCTCGCCGTGCTCGGCCCCAACGGCACCGGCAAGACCACGTTGCTCAAGGCCGTGCTCGGTATCGCGCGGCTGTCGGCGGGGACCATCGAGGTCGCGGGTCGGCCGCCGCGCCGGGGCAGCAAGCGCATCGGCTACATCCCTCAGCAGCGCGCCTTCGACCGCGATCTGCCTGTGCGCGGTCGCGACCTGGTGCGCTTTGGTCTCGACGGCCACCGGCCGGGGATCCTGCTGGCCCGCCGCGAGAGCCGCCGGCGCGTCGACGAGGTGATCCGCGCGGTGGGCGCGACGGGCTTCGCGAGCGCGCCCGTCGGGCGGCTCTCGGGCGGCGAGCAGCAGCGCCTGCGTATCGCCCAGGCGTTGCTCGGCGACCCGGACATCCTGCTGTGCGACGAACCCTTGCTGTCGCTCGACGTCGCTCACCAGCGGGTCATCACCGCGCTCATCGAGCAGCGCCGCCGCGAGGCGGGTACGACGATCGTCTTCGTGACCCACGACATCAACCCGGTGCTGCCCTATGTCGACCGGCTGCTCTACCTGGTCGGCGGCCGCTTCGCGGTCGGCAGCCCGGCCGAGATCCTTACCGGCGCGCGCCTGAGCGCGCTCTATGGCACGCACGTCGACGTGGTGCGGGCCGGCGGCCGGGTCGTCGTGGTGACCCCCGACGACGACGATCTCACGGGCGGCGGCGACGGCCACCATCCGCCGGCAGTCTCGGCTCCCGCGCTCTGGGAGGAGGAGCTCGAATGAGCCTCACCCAGTATCTCGGTCTGCCCTTCGCGCAGCACGCCCTTGCGGCGGCGGCGCTGGTGGCCATCGCCTGCGGGCTGATCGGGCCCTTCGTCATCACGCGCGGCATGGCCTTTGCCGTGCACGGCACCAGCGAGCTTGCCTTCACCGGCGCCGCCGCGGGGCTGCTCGTGGCCAACAACGCCATCGCCGGCGCCTTGGTGGGAGCGGTCGTGGTCGGCGGTCTGATCGGCGCGATGGGTGCTCGCGAGCGCGAGCGCGACTCGTCGATCGGCGTGATCCTGGCCGCCGGGATGGGCCTCGGCGTCCTGCTGCTGAGCTTCTACCACGGCTTCGCCACAGAGGCCACCAACATCCTCTTCGGCAACATCTTCGGCGTCAGCTCCGGTCAGCTTCTGGTGCTCGGCATCATCGCGGTGAGCGTCATGGTGGCCATGGGCGTGCTCTACCGGCCGCTGCTGTTCGCCTCGGTCGATCCCGAGGTGGCCGTGGCTCGCGGCGTGCCGGTGCGCCTGCTGGGCATCGTCTTCCTGTTCATTCTCGCCTTCACCGTGACCGAAGCGGCTCAGGTGGTAGGGACGCTGCTTGTGCTGAGTCTCGCGATCACGCCGGCGGCGGCGGCCCACCGCCTGGCCAACAGCCCGCTCGCCGTGGCGGGCCTCGCGGTGGCCTTCGCCCTGGTGTCCGCCGACGGCGGGTTGCTGCTCAGCTTCGAGAGCAGTACGGTCAAGCCGAGCGTCTTCGTGGTCGCCATCAGCTTCGGCATCTACGTTGTGGCGCGTCTCGTGGGGCCGTCACTCAAGTCGGCGCGCCGAGAGGCGGCGCCCGCGGGCGACAAGGGCGCGGCCAGGGAGGCGGCGACATGACCGAACATCGATCGCCCGCAGGCTCAGTTTCAGCACCCGCCGCGGGTCCGCAGCCGCCGTCCACCGGCTCAGAACCGCTGCTCGCTGCCGGTCCAGAGCGCCCGCCTGCCCGCCCTCGCCGCGCGACGCGCCAGGGCGCGACGGTGCTCGCCGCCCTGCGCGCCTCGCCGTCGTTTCGCAGCGCCCAGGAGATCCACGGCCAGTTGCGCGCCGAGGACGAGCGGATCGGCCTGACGACCGTCTACCGTCACCTGCAGCGCCTGGCCGANNGAGGGCACGGTCGACGTGCTGCGACAGCCCGAGGGCGAGGTCCTGTATCGCTACTGTCGCAGCGGCCAGCATCATCATCACATCGTCTGTCGCATCTGCGGCAGGAGCGCCGAGACCGAGTGCCCCGAGCTCGCCGGCTGGGCCGAGCGCCTGGCCGAGTCGCTGGGCTACAGCGACGTCAGCCACGCCGTCGAGGTCTTCGGCGTGTGCGCCGGCTGTCGCGCCGCGGGCAGCTAGGCTCATAGTCGTCTTCGTCACCCGGGCCGGGGAGACATCGTGAGCGCGGTGGCGCGAGGGCTGGGGTGGGGCGGCGTGGTCGTCGGGTGCCTCGGTGCCCTGCTGACGCATGGCGGGTCGGCCTGGGCGCCCTTCGGTCTGGTGGCCGCGTTTTCCGCCGCCGGCCTCGTCGTTCAGACGCGCCGCTATCGCCGGCGCGCCTCGGCGTTGCCTTCCATTGTCGCGCGGCTGGCTTATCGCGGCGAAGGCTCGCTGGTGGCCTTCGTGTGGCAGTGGCGCCGCGGCGAGGAGCGGCGCATGCGCATCCTGCGCTCCGAAAGCCACGGCGCACACGACGCTCGCGACACCGAGGTCGGCGAGGCGTCGAGCGGGCAGCGCTGCGTCTTCGACGGCCGCGGCAACCAGTTCGTCGATCGCGACGTCGCGTCGCGACGCACCTATCACTACAGTCTGTTTGCCGAGGAAGCCGCGGGAGGCTGGTCGGCGCCGGTCTACCAGCCCGTGACGACGGTCTCGCAGTCGGAGCGCGCGGCGTTCGAGGCGGCCGAGAAGGCGCCCGTCTTTCGCGAGGGGAGCGAGCGCCAGACCGCCGCCCGT
>PMKK01000116.1 GCA_003157715.1 Actinomycetota bacterium | reverse complement strand
CGACGTCGTGCATCTCGGCGGTCGTCTTGTCGGTGCCGGGCGCATGGCTCACGAGGCGCGTCACGATGCGGCCCTTGAGCAGGTGCTCCTCGACGATCTCAGCGACGTCGGGCACCTTGATGTTCTGGTAGAAGACGCCGTCCGGGTAGACGAGCGCGACCGGGCCCACGGCGCACGGCCCCAGGCAGCCCGTCTCGACGACCTGGACCTCGTCGGCCAGACCCTTGTTCTTTAACTCCTCATCGAAGGCGGCGCTGACCGCCAGAGCGCCGGATGCGATGCACCCACCACCCGTGCAGACGAGGACGTGGCTTCTGAACTGCTCCATATCCGCTTCCTTTAGTAGTCCTCGAGAGCTTCTACGATCCGATCAGCAGCGCGTCGACCGGCTTGCCGCCGGCGAGGTGCTGCGTGACGATCGTCTTGACCTTGGCGTCGTCGAGCAGCCCGTACCGGTAGGGCGTGTCGCTCGCGTCGCGCACGGTGACCATCGGCTCCTGCTCGCAGAGCCCGGCGCAGCCCGACTGCCGCAGCGTGACGTTGTCGACGCCGGCGGCGGCCAGCTCGCGCATGAAGGCGGCGGCTACGCCGCGCGCTCCGGCGGCGATGCCGCAGGTGCCCATGTGGACCGTGACCTGGACGTCCTTGGTCCCTTCGCGCAGCTCGACCGAGGCCTTCGCCCTGCCGGCCATCGCCTTGAGGTCGGCGGCACTCTTGATCTTCTCTACCATGGCGTCAGGCACTCCTCTCTGCTGTGACGGGCTCGGCGGCGTACTCGCCCAGAATGGCGCCGATCCGCTTGGGCTTGACGCGATGATGCACGTCGTCGTCGATCATGATCACGGGAGCGAGGCCGCAGGCGCCGAAGCAGCGTCCGACCTCGAGCGAGAACTGGCGGTCGTCGGTGGTCTCGCCGACGTCGACGCCGAGGTCCTTCTTCAAGGCGTCGAGCACGGCCACGCCGCCGCGCACGTAGCAGGCCGTCCCCAGACAGACCCGGATGACGTGCTTGCCGCGCGGCACGCGCGAGAAGAACGAGTAGAAGCCGACCACGCCGGCCACTTCGCTGTAGGGCTTGCCCATCTTCAGGGCGACGTGCTTGAGGGCGACCACCGGCAGGTAGCCGAAGATGCCCTGGGCGAGCTGCAGGACGGGGATCAGTGCCCCGGGCTTGTCCTTGTAACTCGCGATCACCTCGTCGAGGCGGGCGAGCAGCTCTTCCTCTGTCGCCTCCTCGCAAACGCACTGTTGGAGGACTTCAGTCATCCCACGCTCCTTTGCAGCTTGTTGTCATCACAGGTGCCGTCCACTGTCGGGATCGGATCGCTGGTCATGGTCGGGTCGGTGTCTCGCACCGGATCGGTGGTCAGGGTCGGGTCGGTGTTTCGCGCCGGATGGGTGGTCGAGACCGGTCGGGCGTCGACTCTTGCCGGGGCCGAGTCGGCGCCGGCCAGCAGCGCCGCGCAGCGGCGCGCGACGGGTGCGCCGGCGGCGAGCTCGGCGCCCGTGGCCAGGCAGGTGTCGGCGCCGGCGCCGACTTCGAGGCTCAGGTCGGCCTGGGGGTTGGTGGCCGCCATCACGGCCACGGTCTCCACGACGTCGCCCAGCGGCGGGCGGTCGACGTGCGAGAGCACCATGACGGCGTCGATCGCGACGCCGCCCAGATCGCGCGAACGGTGCAGCGTGAGGTGGCCGCCGGCCGCCTCTGCCGCCTCGCGAAAGAGCGGCAGTCCGAGGCCGGTCCGCTTGCCGGCCTTGGTCGTGTAGAAGGGGTCGGTCGCCTGCTCGACGCTCACGTCAAGGCCGGGACCGTCGTCTTCGACCACGATCGACAGCTCGTCGCGCGGCGCTTCGATCCAGACGTGCACGGCGACCTTGCCGGCGCCGGCCCGCAGCGAGTTCTCGATCATCTCCAGGACATACAGTGACAGGTCATGCATCGGCCAGGACCCTGCCTTCGCGGTGCTTGAGGGCGAGCACGAGCTCGCGGAACGTCGGCGCCGCCAGCCCGAACTCGGAGGCGACGCAGCCCACGTCCTCGAGGTAGTGGCTGTCCGAGGAGCGCACGATCGGCAGCCCGTAAGCGGCGTAGCCGTCGGTCGCCGGCGAGCCGGCCGGCGCGTGACGCGACAGCTCGACGGCGTCGAAACCCGCCTCGCGCGGAAAGAAGCCGAGCTGCGCGATGACGCCGAAGGTCGGCCGGTCGATGTGCGCCGCGATGACCAGGCCGCCATAGCGCCTGATCAGCTCGACGGTCTCGTCCAGTCCCAGCGAGGTGGCCAGCGCCAGCGCCCGAGGCTCGCGGCCGTAGACCGTGCCGTCGGCGCTCATGAGGTACTGCTCGCCGAAGAAGCGCGTGTAGTCGTCGTCGGCCACCGGCAGCGTCTCGCGCACCTCGTCGGCCGCGTTGGCGGCGGCCGTCACGGTGGGGAAGAGCCCGACGACGTGGACTTCCTCGGCCGTGGTGATCTCGATGCCGGAGATGACGCTCAGGCGGCTGCCGGCAGCCTCGCCGACGGCGCCGGTGTTGCCGGCGGCGTTGTGGTCGCACACGGCGATCAGGCCGAGGCCCGCCGCCAGGGCGGCGTCGACGATCGCCGGCGGCGACATCTCGTCGTCGCCGCACGGCGACAGCGCCGTGTGAACGTGCAGGTCGGCGCGTACGGTCATGAAGGGGTCAGACGTCACGGCCGCTCTTCACGCCCAGGGCGAACAGGCGGCCGACGGTCTCGAACGTGTCGGCGTCGGTGCCGTAGAGGTGCAGGCCCTCGGCCATCGCCTTGGCGACGATCTCGGGGTCGGGCGCGCGGCCCGAGGTAAAGACGACCGCGCAAAGCTCGGCGTGGCTGGCCACGGCGACCACGTTCAGGTGTACCTGCAGGGTGACGAGGACGCCGCCCTCGGGGGCGTTGGCAAGGACGTCCGAAAGCAGGTCGGAGGCGTAGCCTGCCGTGACCTCGGCCGCCGCCGCGCCGGCGAGGGCGGGCGTCAGGTCCGTGAGGTCGAGTTCGCGAGCGATGCTCTCAAGCTTCATCTTCTGTCAGCCTCCGTCGGTGGAACGGTACGGGCACAAGACGACCTCGGCGCGGCCGAGGACGACGTCCTCGGCAAGTGCCGCGCAGGTCGGTGCGCCGCACGCACCGCAGTCCTTGCCGGGCAGCTCGCGCCGTAGCGCGTCGAGGCGGCCGAGCTTCTCGATGGCTTTGGCCATGTCGGCGTCGAGCCGAATGCCGGGGCGTGCCGCGAACGCCTGGCGCGGGGCTGCCACGGCAGGCGGGGGTGAGGTGTCGCCGAGCGTCGCGGCGGCGGGCGTCCGGGCCGCGGCGAGGAACGGGTCGTCGGCCAGCAGCGGCGAACCGAAGCAGCCGCCGTCGCAGACGTAGAGCTCGATCGCCGCCGGGGCGGTCAGCAGCCCGTCTTCGATCTGTTCGAGCACGGCGATGACATGATCGATGCCGGTCACGCGTAGCGGCCCGTCGGCGGCGGCGGTCGTGACGATCGGTGCCGGCGCTTCGCTGCGGTGGCCGGCGAGATGCGCCAGCACGAGGTCGCGCAGCAGGGCGGGCTCGATCGCGCGGCGGGCGGCGTCGATGCCGCGAGCGGCCAGCGCGCTGCGCTGACCCGGGCACGACACGACATAGACGGTGTCGCTGCCGGTCGTCGTGGCGAGAGACTCCCAGGGCGAGGCGAACGGCGCCAGATGGGCAAGCAGCGACGGGAACCGCAGTTCGATCAGGGCCACGACCGACGGGCAGGCGGGCGAAAGTACAGGCCGCGGCCGGTCGCTTGCCGCCGCGTCGGCGGCGACCTCGGCGCGCAGGGCGGTCTCGCAGCCGTCGACCGAGCAGACTTCGGCAAAGCCGGAGTCGGCGAGCGCGTCGCGCACGCAGTCGGCGGTGACGCGCTCGCCGAACCCGGCCAGGAAGGCCGGCGGCACCGCCAGCGGCACGGCGCCGAGGCGCTCGGCGTCGGGGGCCGTCTCGGCGAGGCCCAGGGCGCCGGCCTCGCAGGCCGCGATGCAGCAGGTGCAGTCGATGCAGAGGTGGTCGATCACTTGCGGCACGCCCGCGCGCACGCGGAGGGCGCCGGTGGGACAGGCCGCGAGGCAGCGTCGGCAGTCGCGGCAGAGCCCGGCGTTCACGGCCAGCGACAGCGGGGCGCCGCCGGCGACCGGTTCGGGGTGCAGCAGCACGCTGAAGCGCACGGTGGTGCCCTTGTCGACCTCGCTCTCCAGGGAAAAGCTGTCTGAGTTGCGGCGGATGTTGGGCAGGCCCAGGCCGGCGCCGAAGCCCAGCGCGCGGGCTTCGGGGGAGGCCGTCGAGAAACCCGGCGTGAGGGCGCGCTCGATGTCGGGGATGCCGGGGCCTTCGTCGATCACGTCGACGTCGATGTGGTGGTCGTCGATGGCCGCCTCGAGGCGTCCGCGGCGGGCGTGGATGACCACGTTCATCTCGGCTTCGTAGGCGGCGATCATGGCGCGCCGGATGGCGTCGGAGCGAGCCCCGATGGCCTTGAGGTGCGCCTTGATGGCGCGCGACGCGGCGCCCGCCTCGCTGTAGTCGCCACCGACGATGTCGTACTTCACATGCTCCATGAGATCGGTCAAGCGCGCGCGGCGGGGGCGGCCGCCGGAGCGGCGGCGAGGGACTGGTAGATGAGGCCGCAGGTCTCGAAGACACCGATCGGCGAGACCAGCAGCGTGGTGCCGGTGCTGTCGGCCTTGGCGACGATGTCGGGCTCGGGACAGACGCCGTTCACGAAGCAGATCGCCGGCACGTCCATGAGCTCGGCGACGCGGATCATCTGCAGGCTCATGAGGTTGGTCACCAGCAGGGTGCGGTCGGAGGCTTCGTTCAACAGGTCGCTGACCCGGTCGCCGGCGTAGATCTTTTCGACGGTGCGCTGCGGACACGAGTCGCTCGAGACGATCTGGGCGCCGATGCGGCGGGCCAGCTCGTCGAGCTTGACCTCGTTGCCGGCGAGCAGCGTGTCGAGCTGGCGCAGCAGCGGGGCGGCGGACTTGTCGACGTCGGCTTCCGCCTCGGCGGCCGTGGTCGCCGGCGTCTCGCGGGCGATGTAGGCGGCCGTCTCGAGGGCGGCGGTGATGTCCATGTCGATGATCGAGACACCCTCGGGCGCCTGCAACGGCGTGGCGGCGAAGCTCACGATGCTGCGCACGCCGGCGCGCACGAGGGCGTCGGTGGCCTTCTGGGCGGCGGCCGGCGGCGTGGCCACGATGGCGATCTGGATGCCGAGGTCGCGCACGGTCGACTCCATGATGTCGACCGGAAAGCAGCGGCAGCCGTCGATGCGGCCCTCGGCCTTGGCCGGGTCGTCGTCGAAGGCGGCGACGATGGCAAGCTTGGGGCGGCGGCCGCTGAAGTGGGAGATGATCGAGCGGCCGAGCTTGCCGGCGCCGACCAGAGCGACGTCCTGGCGGCGAGGGCCGTCGAGAAAGCCGCCGATGCTGTCGATGCACTTGCCGACCTCGTAGCCGCGCGTAGGGCTGCCCGAGTAGCCGATCGACATGAAGTCGCGGCGCACCTGGGCCGCCGTGAGGCCGGCGAGCTTGGCGAGCTGGTGAGAGAAGACGTGGCTCGTGCCGTCGTCGCGCAGCGATATGAGGAGCCGCCGGTAGAGGCTCATGCGAGCGATCGTCTTGCGCGAGACCATGATCCTCCCGGCGGTCGGTGCCGAATGCCAGTCGTTTCGTTACGTAACGTTGTGAAGCAATTCACAGCGTAGCTTGAGCAGAGCGGAGTGTCAAGCTGGAGGGCGCTCGGGCGGGCGGCGCTTGGACAAGGCGTCCAAAGCGGCCGTTTCTCTCTTCACACCGTGCGCGAACCGCCGGCGGTGGCGGACCAGGGCGACACGCTAAGATGTCGCTGGAGTCAGGGGTATCGGCGCGAGATCCGCGACCCGTGACCGTCCGTTTCATCAAGGTTATAGGGCTCTTCGGTTTCGCCAAACCGAAAAGCGGTCCAGGCGCGGAGGTTTCCATGACGGTGGTCGCTCAAGACAAAAAGACACGCATTCCCGGCTTCGTCGGGCGCGCAACGCCCATCACCGTAGATCACGCCGAAGGCGCCTGGGTGTACGGCACCGACGGCAGCAAGTGGCTCGACTTCTGTATGGGCATCGCGGTGGCCAACACCGGCCACTGTCATCCCAAGGTGGTCAAAGCCGCCCAGGACCAGCTCGGCAAGATGATCCACGCGCAGATGAACATGTACCTGCATCAGCCCATGCTCGACCTGGCCGACACGCTGTGCGAGATCGTGCCGGGCAACCTCGACCAGGTGCTGTTTGCCAACTCGGGCGCCGAGGCCGTCGAGAACGCCGTCAAGCTCGCCAAGGGCAACCTGCGTCGCCCCGGCGTGATCGCCTTCCAGAACGCCTTCCACGGCCGCACCCACCTGGCCATGGCGCTGACCGATTCGGTCGTGCACTACCGCGGCCACATGCAGCCCCTCGTGCCGTGCGTCTTCCACGCCCGCTACTGCGACCCGTATCACACGCCGGCCGGCCTCGACCCGACCGACTACGCCATCGAAGACCTGCGCCGCATCCTGCGCGCCGAGATCTACGGCGAAGACGTGGCCTGCATCGTGGTCGAGCCCATCCAGGGCGAGGGCGGCTTTATCGTGCCGACCTCCGAGTTCATGCTCGAGCTGCGCAAGATCGCCGACGAGATCGGCGCCTACCTCGTGATCGACGAGATCCAGGCGGGCATGGGCCGCACCGGCAAGTGGTTCTGCCACGAGCACTACGGCGTCACCGCCGACATCGTCACGGTCGCCAAGGGCATCGCCAGCGGTCTGCCGCTGGCCGCGATCGTCAGCCGCAAGGATATCTGGGACAAGGTGACCCCGGGTTCGATGGGCGGCACGTTCGGCGGCAACATCGTGGCCTGCGCCGCGGGTAACGCCACCATCCAGGTCATGAAAGACGAGGACCTGCTGGGCAACGCCGCCAGGCAGGGCGACAAGCTGCTGGCGTTCTTCAAGGACCTGCAGAAGACGTACCCCGCCATCGGCGACGTGCGCGGCAAGGGCCTCATGGCCGCCATCGAGGTCGTCAAGCCGGGCACCCGCGAGCCCGACGCCGGTCCGGCCAAGGCGTTCGTCGCCGAGGCCGCCAAGCGCAACACCATCCTCATGGGCGCCGGCAGCTTCGGCAACTGCGTACGCTTCCTGCCGCCGCTCGTGCTCACCGACTCCGACCTGGAGCATGCCTTCGGCGTCTTCACCGAGGTCGCCAAGGTCGTCTTCTAGAGTCGACTGCTTGTGACTCCCGGTCGCTCACGGGCGGCCGGCCGCCGGGGCGGGGCGGGCGTGGCTCAAAGAGCCCCGCCCGCCCCGCCCTCGTTTTGGGCGCCGCGCAACGCGCGACTCGCGACCGCGCCGTCGCGAGCGTGCGGTCGCGGTCGCGCGGTCACGAGCGCGCCGCGACGGCGTGGCCGGCGACCGCCGGTCGCGCGCTGACCGGCGACAGCCCGGAGCGGACGCTGTGCTAGAATCCGCCACCATGCACGCGCCGCCGCAGGCCACCGGGCCGTTTCGCACCCCCATCCGGGTCCGCTATCAGGAGACCGACGCCGCCGGCGTGGTCTACTACTCGAACTACCTCGTCTACTTCGAGGTCGCGCGCGTCGAAGCTCTGCGCGCCGTGGGCATGCCGATCACCGAGGTCGAGCGCCGCGGCGTCATCTTGCCGGCGGTCAGCGCGAACTGCACCTACCACAGCCCGGCTCACCTCGACGACCTGCTCGAGGTCGCCATGTGGACCGACCACGTCGGGCGTGCCTCGTTCGGCTTCGGCTACGAGGTGCGGCGCGTTGCCGGGGACGTGAGTGCCGGCGACAGGGGAAATGGCGGCGACGCCGCCGTCGCCCGCGAGCCGCTCGCCGCCGTCGCCCGCGAGCCGCTCGCCGCCGACGTGCCCGGCGAGCTGATCGCCGGCGGCAGCACCCGCCACGCGGTCGTCTCGCGCGAGACCATGAGGCCGGTGCGCATCGAGGGCTGGATTGCCGAGCTCGTGGCGCGGGCACAAGAGTGGCGGCCACCATCATGAGCACGACCCCGCCATTTGAGGACTTCGAACCGCGCCTGCCCGACGATCTCGACGTCGAGCACTGCTACCGTCACCCTGGTCGCGAGACCGGCGTGCGGTGCTCGAACTGCGGCCGGCCGATCTGCCACGAGTGCATGGTGCCGGCGGCGGTCGGCTTTCGCTGCCCCGACTGCATGGCCGCGCAGCGGCACGGCGCCGGACGGCCGCGGGTCGTCACTCGCCAGCAGACTCGCGGTCGCTGGCAGAGCAGCGGCGTGATGGGGCAGGGCCGCGGCCTTTCGGTCACCAAGGTGCTGATCGCGATCAACGTCGTGGTCTTTCTCGTCGAGGTGGCGACCGGCGCCCTGAACAGCATCCTCGAGCAGGTGCGCCTGGGCGGCCTCGTGCCGGCCTATGTCGCCCTGAACCACGAGTACTGGCGCATGTTCACCGTCATGTTCCTGCACGAGAGCTTTCTTCACATTCTTTTCAACATGGTGGCCCTCTGGTTTCTGGGCGAGTACACCGAAGCCATACTGGGCCACGTCAAGTTCCTGGTGCTCTACCTGGTCACGGGCCTGGCCGGCTCGGTGCTCATAGTGCTGCTCGCGGCGCCGCTCGGCGTCACGGTGGGCGCCTCGGGGGCGATCTTCGGTGTCTTCGGGGCGCTGATCGCCTACGCGTATCTCAATCGCCACCACGACTACATGGCGCGCGCCATGTTCGGCCAGCTCATGTTCTGGCTCATGCTGAACGTCGTCCTGGGGTTCACGCAATCCGGCCTGTCCTGGCAGGGGCACGTCGGCGGCTTCGTCACCGGCTTCGTCCTGATGTGCCTCTACAACATGTTCGGTCGCAAGAACCCCGGCGGGCGCTTCACACGCACGGACATCGTGGTCACCGTCGCGGTCATCGCCGTCCTGGTCGCGCTCACCTTCTGGCGCGTGCAGACCTTCACGCTCGCCACTCTCATCCCCTGGCTGTGACCGCCATCGAGTCCTGAGTATGACCGCCATGGAGTCCTGGTCGTGACCACCATCGAGCCGCCGTCCGCGGAGCCGCTATCCGCGGAGCCGCCGTCCGCGGAGCCGCCGTCCGCGGAGCCTCTGTTCAGGGGACCGTCGTTCGTGGAGCCGCGCTCCGTGCCCGTGCCGCGCGCCGAGGTCGAGCGTCGCCTGACGAGCTTTCAGGAGACCCTGCGCGCCGAGGGCATCGATGCCGCCATCGTCTCGCAGAACGCCGACCTCTACTACCTGGCGGGGACGGTCCAGGAGTCGCGGCTGGTGGTGCCCGCCGGCGCCGCGCCCGTGCTGCTCACCCGCAAGACTGTCGCTCGCGCGCGCGAGGAGTCGCCGCTGACGGTCGCCGAGCTGCCGAGTCTGCGGCGCCTCGGCGAGCTGGTCGCCGACTGCTGTGGCGGGACGCCCGGCGTCGTGGGGCTCGAGCTCGACGTGCTGCCGGTCGGCCAGTTTCGGCGCTACGAGAGCCAGCTTGCGGGCGCGCGCTTCGTCGACATCGGCGCGGCGCTCGTCGCCCAGCGGGCGGTCAAGTCGGCGTGGGAGATCGAGCGCATCGCCGCCGCCGCGGCGCTCGCCGACGAGGTGTTCGGGCGCATCCCCGGTCTGCTGCGCGAGGGTCTCACCGAAGCCGCCTTCGCCGGCCGCGTCGAGGCCGAGGCACGAGCCCTGGGCCATCAGGGCGTGATCCGCATGCGGGCCTTCAACGCCGAGATGTTCTACGGCCAGCTCCTGACGGGGGCGAGCGGCGCCGTGCCCTCCTTTTTGGACACGCCCCTGGCCGGCACCGGCCTGAGCGCGGCGGTGGCGCAGGGCGTGAGCTTCAAGCCCATCGGCCGCGGCGAGCCCGTCGTGTTCGACTTCGTGCCCGTGCTCGACGGCTACACGGCCGACTTCACCCGGATCTTCGCGCTCGGTGAGCTGCCCGAGCGGCTCACCGATGCCTACGCGTGCGCGCGCCGGGCGCAGGCGGCGGCCTGCGCCCGCGCTCGCCCCGGCGTGGCCTGCCGGGATGTCTACGAAGCTGCTCTCGAGGTCGCCGCGGGCGACGGGCTCGAAGCCCATTTCATGGGCTGGGGCCCGTCGCGGGCGCGCTTCGTGGGGCACGGCGTCGGACTCGAGCTCGACGAGCTGCCGGTGCTCTCGCGCAACGACCGGCCGCTCGAGGTGGGCAACGTGTTCGCCCTCGAGCCCAAGTTCGTGTTCGCGGGTCTTGGGGCGATCGGCATAGAGAACACCTGGGCGGTCACCGCCGACGGCGTCGAGCGCCTGACGCGGGCTCCCGAGGAGATCGTCGTCCTGTAAGGAAGAGAGCACCATATGGAACAGCTATCAGACACGGTCTGGCTGCATAGCGTCGTCGCGCGCGGGTTTCCGGTGACGAGCGGCGTCGTCATGGCCCGCGACCGCATCTTCGTGTTCGACACGCTCGACTCGCCGCAGGCCATGGCGCCCGTAGCGGCGCTGCTCGAGGGGCTCGCCGCCGGGCGGCGCATAGTGGTCGTCAACTCGCACCACCACTGGGACCACGTCTACGGCAACGCCGCCTTCGCCGGCCACGACTTCGTGGCCCACCAGCTGTGCCGCCGCCTGATCGTCGCTCAGGGCAGCGGTCGCTCGGCCTCGGTGCCGCCGCCGCCGCCCGAAGGCGTGCCGCTGCCCTCGGTGGGTTTCGGCGACCGCCTGCGCTATGACGACGAGAGCGCCGCCGTGAACCTCATCCATACGCCCGGCCACACCGAAGACTCGATCATCCTCTACATTCCCGAGCAACAGGTGGTGCTCGGCGGCGACACGGTCGAATGGCCCTTTCCGGCGCTCGCCCAGCGTGACGGCGGCGAGATCTATCTGAAGACCCTGCGGTCCCTGAACCAGCTCGCGGTCCGCCAGGTGGTGCCGGCGCATGGTCCGGTGATGGGCAAGGAGATCATCGACGCCAATCAGCACTACGTCGAAGCCCTCTACGAAGCGGTGCGCGCGGCCAAGCGCTCCGGTGTCCACCGCGCCGACGTCGACCTGCCGCCCGAAGCGTTCGTCGCCGACGGCGTCGAGATCGGCGAGACCTATCGCGCCATGCACCGCGAAAACGTCGAATGGGTCTACGACGAGGTCTGAGGC
>PMKK01000119.1 GCA_003157715.1 Actinomycetota bacterium | reverse complement strand
TCTGTCGGAGCGGGGCAACCCCACGGACGTGAGCGTTGGCGTGCGGCAGTTCGAGCTGGCGCTACGCCGCCTGCGCCGGCTCACCAGCCGTAACGAAGGTTTGCCCGACGAGCTCGATCTCGACGAGACGGTCGACCAGACGGCCGACCATGGCGGCCGGCTCTCGCTGGTCTGGCGCAAGAGCCGCAAGAACGCCGTCAGGGTGTTGCTGGCGATGGACGTGGGCGGCTCGATGCACCCCTACATCCGTCTCTGCAGCCAGCTCTTCAGCGCCGTGAACAGTCAGACCCACTTCAGGGACCTGCGGACGTTCTACTTTCACAACTGCATCTACGACTGGCTGTATCTGGACACCGAGATGAGCAGCCGGCGGGCGCTCGCGACCGATCGCGTCCTGCATGAGCTGTCGTCCGACTACAAACTGATCATCGTGGGCGATGCGGCGATGGCGCCCAGCGAACTGCTCAGCCGTAACGGCATCGTCTGGTGGGGCTCCTCCAACGAGCAGCCCGGAATAGAGTGGCTGCGCCGGCTGCGGCGCCATTTCGACCACGCCGTGTGGCTCAACACCATCCCGCGGGAACAGTGGGCATGGGCTTACGGGGCGCGCACGATCGGCTTGGTGGCCGAGGCCATGCCCATGTATGAGCTGTCGCTCGACGGCCTGCAGGCGGCCGTCAAGAAGCTCATGGTGGCACGCTAAGCGACCATCTCCTTGTCGGCGTTGGCCTTCAGGCCGCCGTTGTCGGAGGCGGTGTCGATCCAGGGGTCGCCGCCGCTCATGCCGAGGCCGCGCAGGATCGGCTTGCGGGTGCCGGGGTAGATCAGCAATCCGGCGAGCGCCCCGCCGATCAGCGTGCCGCCGACGACCCAGGCGGCCAGGCGAGTGCTGCGCCGCGGATGGATCACCCGCTCGCTCGCCGACTGGAGTGAGGACACCATGCGGTCCAAGTCGGTGCGCACGTCGTTTTCGAGGAGCTTCGATACGCCGTTCTCCGTGAGGCCCTCATAGAGATGGTGGCCGGCGATCACGAGAGCGCGCAGATCGTCGCGCAACTCGGCGTCGCTCATGATGCGCCGCACGTAGGGTGCGGCAGCACTCGCGGCCCCCGCGGCCCGTAGGACTTTCGCGCGGTTTTCGTCGAATGCCATGGCGGAACTCCCTTCCCCTGAAGTGCTGTTGTGCTCTTGCACGACCCTTGCAGTGCTTTTGCAGTGCCGTCGGAGTGTCTTGGCGCCCTGCTCACGGTAGCCCTGCCCGGCTCCCTTTGCGCTGCCGCGGCGGTGACCGACCGGTAGACGTCGCTGACCGCGTCATTGACCGCAATCGCGCTTCGGCAAACCGTTGGCGCACCACGGAGACGACGAGCCGCAAGCTGCCGCATCGGTCCGATCGGCGCGTGGACTTCAGCGGCGAAAGTGACCGCAACAATCTGGTTCGTACTGTCCGGATGGCCCCCGCGAGCGGGGGCCATCCGCCAGCCTCTTCACGGTCTCAGGCTCGGCGGCGGCCGGGAGGGGTTTCAATTTGACTCAACAAGCTGTACAAGTAATGGACTGCGACCGGCGCCGCTGGTCGCAGATTCCACAAGTTGAGCGATTTCGTTGCTACGTCAGTCGTCACGGACGCTCGTTAGACCAGGAGAAAGTAGTGGCCAAAGGAACAGTAAAGTGGTTCAACGCTCAGAAGGGCTACGGCTTCATCGAGCAGGCCGACGGTGGCAAGGACGTCTTCGTGCACGTGGCTGAACTCGCGCCGGGTGTAGGTACGCTGTCTGAGAACCAGGCCGTCGAGTTCGAGGTCCAGCAGGCTCAGAAGGGCCCGCAGGCCGTCAACGTGAGGCCTGTCTGACGTAGCTAGTCGAACCCAAAGGCGCCCCGGGCCGGCGAAAGCCGCCCCGGGGCGCCTTTTTTGTTGGACCGTCGAGGGCGCCGCGTGCCGGCGTCGCGACGCGACCGGCCAGTGGGCTCGTGGGATACTGGCTTCAGGCCGGTCGCCGGTCGTCATTCGGGGGCCGCGGCCGGCAAGACAGAAAGGACACCATGGGCGCAGCGCATCGGACGGCCTCTCCGCCGGCCCTGACGGCGCTCGTCGACGAGCTCCTGGGTCGCGGGCAGGGCAGCGGCGTCGACACGAGCGGCGGGTTGCTGTTCAATCACACTCTCTGGGCGCGCGACCGCGTCTTCACCGCTCTCGACCTGCTCGACCATACCTCGCAGCCTGCCGTCGAGACCGTCCTCGCGCTGGCGGCCCTGCAGGGGACGCGACGCACGGTGCGCTCCGAAGAGGAGCCCGGCCGCATCCATAACGAGCAGCGCAGCCTGCTCGGCTGGCAGGCGCCGCTCTGGCTCAAGGCCTTGTTCGGCCTTGGCCTGGCGAGCATCTGGGGCGGTACTCCGCTTGGCTACACGAGCTACTTTTCGTCGGACTCGACACCGCTGTTCATCATCCTCGTGGCGGCGCTCGCCGAACGCGAGCCCGGCATCCTCGATGCCACCGTCGTTCGCAAGGACGGACGCGTGGTGACCGTGCGCGACAGCGTGACCGCGGCCTGCGGCTGGATCGAGGGGCACCTCGACGGCGATGGCCTCGTGTGGCTGGGGCAGTCGAACATCCTGGCCCTGCAGCAGGTCTGGAAGGACGGACCGACCTCGAACTTCGACGAGCACGGCCGCATGCCCAACCTGGCGCGTCCCATGGCCTATCTCGACGTGCAGGTGCTGGCGGCGGAGGCGCTCGGGCGGGCGGCACGCCTGCCCGCCGCCCGCCGGCAGGCGAGCCGCCCCGCGCCCGGCGGGTCGCCGGAGGCCCTCTTGCCCGCCCGCCTTCTCGCGCGGTCGCGGGCCCTCCGCGACGCCACCATCAGCCACTTCTGGCTGCCGGAGCAGCGCTACTTCGCCCACGCCATCGAACGCGACTCCGAAGGGCGCCCCCGCGCCCTGCGGGCGCTGCAGTCGAACGCCGGCTGGATGCTCTCCACGAGCTTTTTCGACGAGCTGCCCGAGCAGCGCCGCGCGGAACTGGTCGGCGGCGTCGTGCGTACGCTGTTCTCGCCCGACATGCTGACCGTGGCCGGGATCCGCGGGCGCGCTCTGAGTCAGCACAACCCCGGCTTTCGCAGCTACCACGAGAACGTCTGGCCGTTCGACTCGGCGATCATCGCGAGGGGGCTGCGCCGCCAGGGCCTCGACGAGCTGGCCGACCAGCTCGAATCGCGGCTGCTGAACGTCGCCAACATGCTGGGCGGCGCGTTCGAGTTCGTGACCGTCGACAGCGCGGGCCGCGTGGTCGATCCACATCTCACGGCACTCACGGCGGGCCGGCTGTTCGGCCGCCCGGTGCCGGGCTTGCCGACCGAAATGGTGCCCGACGAGCCGCAGGGCTGGACGGCGACCGCGCTGCTTGCCATCAAGCGCGGCAGGGCCGCCCGGACGCGGACACGGCGGCCGGTCTCTGCCCGGCCCCCCTGGCTCGCCGATCTGAGCGGCGACGTGCTGTCGTCGATCGAGGCGGTCGAGCCGTGCGCCACCCGCGCCGAGCTGGAAAAGCGCTACGTGCCCCTCTCGCCGTCGTATCTCGATCATGGAACGGGGCTGCGACGCTCGATCGGCACCGTGCTGGTCCAGGGGTTCGGCGGCGTGATCGGACACGAGATCGCCTACCGGGCCGGCCACCGCTTTAGAACCTGAAGGCAGCAGGCTTCACTCTCACTCGTGGTTGCACTATCGTGACGGTCGTGACCGCGCCGGCGATGGGAGTCGGCAAGCGGGGGTTGGGCGAGCTCTGGGAGGGGCGATGGGGGCTGCTAGTCGCAAGGATGCAGGCAATCGCACTACCGTCGTGAAACAGCGCCGGCGAAAGACCGGCCTGGGGGCGCTCATCGCCGTCGTGGCCGTCGCAAGCGCCGCGTTGCTCGTTGCCGCCGCGGTGGCGCCGCGCGCCTCCGCCGACCCGGCGTTTGCCCTGGACCCCGCGCCGACGGCGGCGTGGACCATCATGGTCTACATGGACGGCGACCAGAACCCCGGCGACTTGTACCTCGGGTCGTGGATCACCCACGACATCGACAAGGAGATGGCGGCGGTCGGCTCGAACGCCGACGTACAGGTGGTGGCCCTCGCCGATCGCGGCCGCTACCCGAGCGTGGCCGACGGCTCGTGGACCGGGGCGCGCATCTTCCACGTCACGCAGGGCATGACGGCCACCTCCGAGAACGCGGCAACCGACCTGGGAGCGACCGACATGGGTTCTCCCCAGTCACTCATCGACTTCGTCGACTGGACGCGGGCCAACTACCCCGCGCGCCACTACGCGCTCTTTCTGTGGGATCACGGCTGGGGCTGGTGGCCGGGTAACACGATGGAAGACGACACGAGCNNGGACTCGATCGGCTACAGCGGCCTTTCGTATCAGAACATCCTGAAGGCGCTGCAGGCGACGCCCACCATGAGCGCGGCGTCGCTTGCCGTCGTTGCCGCCAAGAGCATGAAGAGCGGTCACGACCGCTGGACGTGGGCGGCGTCGGCGGTGAGCCTGGGGACCCGCTGGGATGCCCTGACCTCGGCGGTGAGCGACCTGAGCTGGGATCTCGCGGTCAGGCTGCCCAGGAATCACCGGGCGTATGCCGTGGCGCGCCGGCTGGCGGCGTCGCCGCCGCAGACCTACCCCGAAGTCCGCGACCTCTACGACGTCGCCGCGGAGCTGCGCTCGCATGTCGCCTCGCCCGCGATCAAGAAGGATTGCACCAGGGTGATGAAGATCGAACGCCGCGTCGTGCTATGGCAGTGGCACAACAAGGCCGAGGGGGCCGTGCACGGCATCGACATCTTCTGGCCGTCGTCGCCGGCGCCACCGAAGAAGGGCTCGAGCTTCGACCAGTGGGTCGACTTCACCTACTACTGCTCAGACCTCAACTTCACGCGGCTGACGTATTGGGGCGATTTCCTCGGTGCATGGGGCCGGTAAGCGGCAGGACACGGTAAGCGACAGGCACGGCAAGCGGCAGGCACGGCAAGCGGCCGGAGACGAAAGGACCAGAAGTGGCTCAGTACACCGCATCCAGGGAGCTCGTCGTGGCCACCTGCCGGGCGCTGCTCGAGCGTGGCTATCTGAAGGCTACCGAGGGCAACGTCTCCGTGCGCGTGCCGGGCCGCGCCTTGTTCGCGGTCACGCCCTCGAACTACGACTACGCCAAGATGCTCCCCGAGGACATCTGCGTGCTCGACTACGACCTGCACCGCGTCACCGGCACGATGAAGGCCTCGATCGAAGCGGGCATGCACGCCGCGGTCTACCAGCATCGTCCCGACGTGAACGCCATCATCCACACCCACCAGCCCTACGCGAGCGCCCTGGCGCTCATGAACAAGCCCATCCCGGCGCTGTTCGACGAGCAGGTGCGCTTTCTGGGACGCGGCGTCGAGATCGTCGGTTATGCGCCGTCGGGCACGTCGTTTCTGAAGAACCGGGTAAGGGCGAAGCTGCAAAACGGCGACAATGCCTACATCCTCGCCAACCACGGAGTGCTCGTGCTGGGCGGCGACACCGAGCGCGCCGTGCACAACATGGCCCTGCTCGAGAAGGTGGCGCTCGATTACCTGCTGACGCTGCTCGCCGGCGAGAAGGCCGCCGGCATACCGCTGCCGATCCGCGAGATCGCCTTCAACAAGCTGCGCGGCGACGAAAAGAAGCTGGCCCGGCAAGAGGCCGAGGCGGCCGGCGAGGTCGAAGCGGCCACGGCCGCCAAGGCCGCCGAATCTGCCGAAGGCGCCGAGGCGGGCGCGCCGGCAGCGGGCGCGCCGGCAGCCGCCGCATCGTCTGCCGCCGGAGAGCAGGCGCCGCTGGCGACGGCCGAGACCGGCGAGCCGGCGGCGTCGGCGATGGCCGCGGCCGCGGAGCCGGCACCGTTCGCGGACCAGCGCTACGCCATCAGCGAGTACCCCGACGTCGAGGCCGTTTACGCCGGCCTGGACAGGCTCGTCAGCCGGCCGCTGCGCAAGATCAAGCCGGCGGTCATGAAGGAGTACCTCGACTACTTCGAGACGAAGTGCGCACGTTCCAAGGCGCTGGTCGCCGAGGCCAACGAGTACATCCCCGGCGGGGTGCAGCACAACCTGGCCTTCAACTATCCGTTCCCGCTCGCCATCGAGAAGGCCGACGGCGCCTACCTCTGGGATGTCGACGGCAACCGCTACATCGACTTCCTGCAGGCCGGCGGCCCGACGGTGCTGGGCAGCAACTACCCGCCGCTGCGCGACAAGATCGTCGAGCTGCTCGCCGAGTGCGGACCCGTCACGGGGTTGTTCCACGAGTACGAGCTCAAGCTGGCCGAGCTCGTCAATCGCTTCATGCCGGCCGTCGAGATGTTCCGCATGCTGGGCTCCGGCACCGAATCGGTCATGGCCGCCATCCGGGTGGCGCGAGCGTTCACCGGCAAGAAGTACGTGATCAAGACCGGCGGCGCCTACCACGGCTGGAGCGACCAGATGGTCTACGGGCTGCACGTGCCCGGGACCTGGCGCTTCGAGGCCAAGGGCATCCCCATGGGCGCCACCGGGCGTACGCGTGAGGTCTATCCGAACGACCTGAAGGCGCTGCGCCGCAAGCTCACCCAGAACAAGCTGCTCGGCGGGACGGCGGCGGTGATCGTCGAGCCGATCGGTCCCGAGAGCGGCACGCGGCCGGTGCCGTTCGAGTTCGACGCTCGCGTGCGCGAGCTCTGCGACGAGTTCGGCGCCCTGCTGATCTTCGACGAGGTCGTGACCGGCTTTCGGCTGGGCCTGGGGGGCGCCCAGGGCTACTTCGGCGTCAAACCCGACCTGACCGTCTTCGGCAAGTGCATCAGCGGCGGCTACCCCATGGCCGGCGGGGTCGGCGGGCGCGCCGACGTGATGCTGGGCTTCGCCTCGGGCATCGGCGGAAAGAGCGGTGAGCGCGCCTATGTGGGCGGTACGCTGAGCGCCAATCCGCTGTCGTGCGCGGCCGGCTACCATGCGCTGCTGGAGATGGAGGCCACGAACGCGCCGGTCCTGGCGGGCCGCGCCGGCGACCGCCTTACGAAGGGCCTGAACGAGATCATCACGCGCCTCGGACTGCCCTATGTGGCTTTCAACCAGGGTTCGATCGTCCACCTCGAGACGTCGGGCGTGATGCTGCTCGACCTGCACAATCCAGTGCGCCTGCTCAAGGGCCTCAAGCCACGCAAACACATGATGGAGGAGATGGGCGCCGCCTATACGGCAAACGGCATCATCACGCTTGCCGGCTCGCGCATGTACACCTCGATGGCCGACACCGATGAGGTGATCGACGACGCCCTCGAGCGCTTCGAACGAGTGCTGTCGAGCGTCGGGGGGGCATAGAGGCACGCCGCGCTGCCACGCCGAGCTGGCGGGCTGAGAAGACCGCTGCTAGGGCCGTTCCATCCAGCGCTCGAGCCACCAGGCGACCGAGCGGTTGGCCTCGGCCGCGAAGTCGGCCGTGAACTTGCGCCGATACACGTTCTGGACGGCGTTCTCGTTGCCGGCGCCGAAGTCGCGCCCGCGGTGGCGACTATCGAGGTCGTCTGAGACCTCGCGCAATTCGCCGGCAGACAGGCGCCGGTAGACGTTTCTGTGGACCATGTGCTTCTCGTAGTGCTCGGTGATACGCGGCCTGCTCTTCGGCCGTCCGAAGCACAGCATGGCGACGGGAAACGTGTACTGCGGCAGTCCGAGCAACTCGGCGTGGGTCTCGCCGCGCTCCATGATGTCGCCGATGTAGCAGGAGCCGATGCCCAGCGACTCGGCGGCGACGACCGCGTTCTGGGCGGCGATGAGCGCGTCGGAGCAGGCCAGCATGAGATCGGCGAGCTCGGGCGTGACGTCGTGCGGCAGACCCTCCATGCGCTCGACGCCGGCGGAATCGAACAGGTCCATCCACTTCTGAAAGTCGGCGACGAACACCAGTACCCAGGGCGCGCGAGCGATGAACGGCTGGTCGTCGCAGGTGACCGCGAGCCGGTCCTTCACCGCCGGGTCGTCGATCTCGATGATCGAGTAGAGCATCATGTTGCCCGCCGTCGGCGCCCGCATGGCGGCATGAAGGACGGTCTGCTTTTCTTCGTCGGTGAGCGGCGACGATGCATAGGCGCGCGTCGAGCCGCGCGCGTTCAGAAGGTCGATCGTCTGGTTACCCCGGATCATCCAAGCGCTCCTTGACTCACCATCTTGCCGCGCATCTGTCGTTCCCTTGCCGCCCATGGTACAGCGCGGGCGGGGGGGCCGCAGGCGCGGCTCCTTCCGCCCGCCGACGACTCGCTCGCTTCCTCACGCCTTCGCGAGGGCCTCTTCCTGGCCGTTTGCCAGGCAGTACGCGGCGGTGACGGTGACGATGATGAAGGGCACGGCGAGGATCGCCAGGAAGCCGTTGGCGACCGACGCGATGACGAAGAGCACGACGACCAGCGCCAGATGCTCCCAGAAGCCCACCTTCATGACCAGGTCCTTGCTGGCCTTCATGGCCTCGCCCAGTCCCATGCCGCGGTCGACCATCAGCGGAAAGACGTAGAGCCAGATCGTCGCCAGCGCGAAACCGCCCACGACGGTGATCGAGGCGAGGCCGATCAGCAGGCCGAGCACGAGGGCGGCCCCGAGGTACGACCAGACGAGGTCAAGACCGGCGAAGACGTCGTCGACCTTGGGCTGGCGGCCATCTCTGACACGCCCGATCACCATGCCGTAGAGGCCGGCGAACAGCGGTCCGGCGAGGATGCCGAGCGTCACTATGCTGAGCGCGCCGGCGATCAGGGCGGCGATGATCAGCGCCCCCAGGTCCTTGAAGAACAGCCGTGCGCCCTGCTTGAGGGCGAGGCCTATGTCGAGGCCGGTGCGGACCTCCGACGGTGTTGCTGCGATGGCGCTCATGGTCTCCTCCTCGAGGTGGTTCACCTGACTTGAGCCAAGCCTAGTGTCGCGTTCTCCAAGTA
>PMKK01000088.1 GCA_003157715.1 Actinomycetota bacterium | reverse complement strand
GAAGCAGTCGCGAGCAACGGCAAGGCCAAGACGGCGAACGCCGCCGCCAAGTAAAGCGACCGGCGAGAGAAGCGACCGGCCAGCGCCGGAAACGCTCTCAGGCACGGACGCGAAGGGGCGGGCCGCGGCGTATGCCGCNNCTCGGCGTCGAGCAGCCCGACCACTTCGGCCGCCGGCAGGCCGAGGCCGTGGGTGTCGGCGAAGACCATGTTCGTCTGCAGCTTGCGGGAGTCGACGGCAAGACCCGGCACCCGCCCCAGGCGCTCGCCGAGGACCCGTGCCCGGCGGTGGTCGTCGGCCAGCCGCTCCACGTTGTGACGCAGGGCGTACAGGCCGCCGGCGGCGATGATGCCGGCCTGGCGCATGCCGCCGCCGAACAGCTTGCGGGCCCGCTGCGCGCGGCCGATCATCGCCGCGCTGCCGAGCAGCACCGAGCCGACCGGCGCGCCCAGCCCCTTCGACAGGCAGACGCTCACCGAGTCGAACAGCGCCGCGATCTCGCGTGGCGCCACACCCGAGGCGATGGCGGCATTGCAGATGCGGGCGCCGTCCAGGTGCAGGATCATGCCGTGCCGGTCGCAGAAGGCGCGCAGCTCGCGGATCTTGGCGAGCGGGTAGACCACGCCGCCGCAGTAGTTGTGGGTGTTCTCGACCGCCACGAGGGTCGTGCGGGGGTGGTGGACGTCGTCGTCTCTGTGGAAGTAATGCTCCAGCAGACCGAGGTCGAGCGTGCCGTCGTCGGAGTCGAAGGTGCGCGTCTGCAGGCCCGACAGCACCGCCGCGCCGCCTTGCTCGTTTTCGACGATGTGCGCCTTGGCGTGCAGGAAGATCTCGTCGCCCGCCGTGGTCTGAGCGTGCAGCGCGGCCTGGTTGGTCATGGTGCCCGACGGCATGTAGAGCGCCGCCTCCTTGTCGAACAGCTCGGCCGCGTAGTCCTGCAGGGCGATGACGGTGGGGTCGTCTCCCAGGACGTCGTCGCCGACCTCGGCCTCGGCCATGGCGCGCCGCATCTCGGGCGACGGCCGCGTCACCGTGTCGCTGCGCAGGTCGATCAGCCGTGCGGGTTCACTCATGATGTGTCGTCCTTTCCGGAAGGCCGGTGGTCGCGTGGTCACGTGACCGAAGCTTCGATTGACCCAAGTCCTTATGATACCTGCCCCTCCACGACGGGCCGCGCGGGCCTTCGGGGGGCCGCGCGGAGCGCGCGAGCCGGCGGCGCCCGGCCGTGCCGACGCGCCGTGCCGATCGCACGATCACATTCAGGAGCACGATGGCCAGCAGGCCGCCGATGAGCAGCGCCCGGCGGCCGAACGGCATGGGCGTCCAGTAGTCGGCGATCTGGGCATCGACCTCGGCGCCCAGATGGAAGTCCCTGGGCCAGTGGAAGACGAAGTGACCGTGCTGACGCACCGCGAGCTGCACGCCGGGGTTTTCGAGCGCCGTCGCCGCGTGGCCCGGGTAGTCGACCCAGATGTGGTCGAACGACATGCGCAGCGTGTAGGGGATGTGCTTATAGGCCAGGATGCTGGCCAGCACCACCGCCCGGCTCTCGCAGTCGCCGCGCCCCTGGGCGAGCGCCTCGCGGGTCGTCGGGAAGTACCACGGCACGCCCGCCGTCTGCCAGTCGTAGGCATAGGGCACGATACGCGTGAGCACGGCCTGTTCGATCAGGCGAGGGTCGTTAGGCAGGGTCCGGGCGAGCGGCGCCACGGCTTGCGGGTCGACGGCCGGGTGGCTGATGTGCTCGATGCTGCGCACCAGCATGAGCGGGTTCGGGTACGCCACGAAGAAGACGAACACCACCGCGATCAGCAGGCGCAGCTTTCGAGAGATCGTCATGGCGAAAGTGTACCCGGCGACGCCGCGAGGCTCGCCGCCGGAACAGGAGGCGTCGGGTCGCGTTCGCGAGAGCCGTCGCTTAGAGATGCGACGTGAGCCAGTGCCAGGAGCGGTGGAGCTGGTAGCCGACTTTCGACAGCAGGCCTACCTTCGCAAACGAGGCGGCCGCGACCAGGTGCCGTGCGCCGACCACGTGACCGTCGGCCGCGACCCGGACCTCGCCGAGGATCTGACCGCGCGCCACCGGCCGCTCGACCGCGCCCGGCGCCGTGACCCTGGTCGTGATCTTCGCCCCGATACGCAACGAGGCGGTCACCGCGCCGGACGTCACCAGGTCGAGCTTGCGGTCGTGATAGGGCACCGTGGCGTGAGCCAGCACGCGGCCGGCAGGCAGGACGGTCCGCAGCGCGTACTGGCTCGCCGACCAGTGGAAGAGCGCGACGGCGTCGGCCAGACGGTGGGCGTCGTCGGGCTCGCCGAGCAGCGTGACCAGGATGTGATGGCCGCGCCACAGGCCGGCAGCGGCGATGCAGTAACCGGCGGGGTTGGTCCAGCCCGTCTTCACGCCGTAGACCCAGGAGTAGTTCTCGAGCAGCTCGTTGTGGCTGACGAGCACCCGGTCGTAGTGATGGTGCGCCCAGGGGATGGTCGCCGTGTAGTGGTCGACGTAGCCGGCGAAACGCGGGTCGCGCAGGGCGATGCGGGCGAGACGAGTGAGATCCCTGGCGCTCGTGTAGTGGCCCGACGCATCGAGGCCGTGCGGGTTCTGGTAGTGGGTGTTGGTCAGACCAAGCGCGCGCGCCTTGGCGTTCATGAGCGCCACGAACTTCGCCTGGCTGCCGGCCACGGCGTCGGCCAGGTCGGCGGCCGCGTCGTTGGCGCTCTGGATGAGGAGCGCCTCGAGGAGCTGATTCACCGTCAGCTTCTCGCCCTTCTGCAGGTAGATCTCGTCCTCGCCGACACCGATCGCGTCGCGCCGCGCCGTCACCACCGTAGAGAGGTTGTGAAAGTGCTCAAGGACGAGCAGCCCGGTCATGATCTTGGTCGTCGAGGCCATCGGCAGGCGATCGTCCGGATTACTCGAGGCGAGCACGACGCCGGTCTG
>PMKK01000114.1 GCA_003157715.1 Actinomycetota bacterium | reverse complement strand
GCAGGCGCCGCGCATGATCTGCGAGAGGATCACGCCCGAGTTGCCGCGCGCGCCCATGAGCGATCCCTTGGTGATCGCCGCGGCCACCCCGGCCAAGTCAGCGCGCGACGACCGCGCTACCTCTTCGGCCACGGCCTGCATGGTCAGGGCGAGATTGGTGCCGGTATCGCCGTCTGGCACCGGGTAGACATTGAGATCGTTGATAAGCCCGCGCTCGGCCTCGACGGCCGCGAGCGCCGCGCCGATGAGATCGAGTGCAGTGTCGCGGGCGCTCACTCGCGCAGGTCCTCGACGCGGACGATTATCGTGCTGACCGGCACGCCGCCAAGCTGCTCTACCTGGTAGCGCACCTGCTCCTGCAGATTGGCGGTGATCTGCGCCAGATTGGTGCCGCGCTCCATGACCACGTGCAGAGTAATGTGCGCCGCCGCGCCTTCGCTCTCGACCTGAACGCCTTCGACGAGGGCGCCACGCAGCATCTGGGTGATCCTGTGCAGCTGCGAGCGGCGCATGCCGACGACACCGTAAGTCGCCTGCGCCGCATGACCGGCGAGTTTGGCGATCACGACGTCCGAAACGGTGGTCTCGCCCTTTAGTGTGGGACTTGAACCGAGGCTGATAACCGACGGAGTCAGTGGTGCTTCCTCCCCTCCGACGTTTGCTTTGTCGGAGCGGCTGTAGCATACTTTCGCCCCGGCACGTAATCAAGTTGAGGGATCACCTATGTCCAAAATCTGCGTGACCTGTGGCAAGGCGCCCGTCGTGGGCCAGAGCCGCAGCCACTCTAACCGAGCCACCAAGCGCCGTTTCAACCCGAACCTGCAGCGCATCCGCATCGTAAAAGACGGTCGCCCGCAGTCGGCGTACGTGTGCACGCGCTGCCTCAAGTCGGGCCGCGTACAAAAAGCGCTCTAGCCTCCGACACATCTGCTGCCTCCGCTCTTCGCGGGCTCGCCTCACGGCAGAGCGCGCAGCAGACTCGCCATCTCGAGCGCCGTAGCGGCCGCTGCCCAACCCTTGTTGCCATCCTTGGTGCCGGCGCGTTCTATCGCCTGCTCGATCGTGTCGGTGGTGAGCACGCCGAAAACCACCGGCACGCCGCTGTCCAGGCTCACTTTGGCGATGCCCTTGGCGGTCTCGGCGGCGACGTACTCGAAGTGCGGCGTGCCGCCGCGGATCACAGCGCCCAAGCAGACGATGGCGTCGTACTTGCCGCTCGCCGCCATACGCTGCGCCACCAGCGGCATCTCAAAAGCTCCCGGCACCAAAGCCACATCGACGTCGGCGTCGGCGACATCATGGCGGCGCAGACAGTCCAGAGCGCCTTTGTGCAGGCGCGTCGAGATGAGCTCGTTGAACCTGCCGACGATTAGGCCGAAACGCAGCCCTTTACCGTTTAGCATCCCTTCGTAACTGGTCATTTACCTCAACTCCTTCAAGTTCTTGATCGAGTGAGCGTCAGCCCGCTCGCCAGTGTGATCAGAGACCGTTCGCCGGCGTGATTGGCGCCCGCTCGATCGCTGTCTTCAGCCTTGCTTGTCTTCTTCCGGCACGAGAGTGCCGTGCTTCAACAGGTGGCCCATCTTGTCGCGCTTGGTACGCAGGTAATGCATGTTCTCGGTCTGCGGTGTCATCTCGATCGGCAGACGCTCGGTGACGTGCAGCCCATAGCCTTCGAGGCCGACGATCTTGACCGGGTTATTGGTCATGATGCGGATGCTCGTAAGACCCAGGTCGACGAGGATCTGAGCGCCGATGCCGTAGTCGCGCAGGTCGGCCGGGAAGCCCAGCTCGAGGTTGGCCTCGACCGTGTCGCGGCCGCGCTCCTGCAGGGCGTAGGCCTTGAGCTTGTTCAGCAGACCGATGCCGCGGCCTTCCTGGCGCATGTAGAGCACGACACCCAGGCCTTCCTTTTCGATGCGCCGCAGAGCCATCGCGAGCTGTTCGCCGCAGTCGCAGCGCTGCGAGCCGAAGACGTCGCCGGTGAGGCATTCCGAGTGGACCCGCACCAGGACGTCGCGCTTGCCGACGACGTTGCCCTTGACCATGGCGATGTGGTGCGAGCCGTCGATCATCGACTCGTAGCCGATGGCGCGAAACTCGCCGTAGCTCGTGGGCATCTGGGCCACCGCGACGCGCCGCACGAGCTTCTCGGTACGGCGCCGGTGGCGGATGAGAGCGGCGACGGTGATCATCTTGAGGCCGTGCAGCTTGCAGTAGCCGATGAGGTCGGGGACCCGAGCCATGGTGCCGTCCTCGTTCATGACCTCGCAGATCACCGACGCCGGCTGCAAACCGGCCAGCCGCGCCAGATCGACGCCGGCCTCGGTCTGACCGGTACGCTCGAGCACGCCGCCCGGCTTGGCTATGAGCGGGAACACATGCCCAGGCTGGACGATGTCGTCGGGCCCGCATGCGGGGTCGACCGCCACCTGGATCGTCCGCGCGCGGTCGGCGGCCGAGATGCCGGTGGTCACCCCCTCGCGCGCCTCGATCGACGGCGTGAACGCGGTCTGAAAGCGCGCCGAGTTCTGGGCGACCATCGGCCCGAGGTTCAGCTCCTCGCAGCGTCTTGGGGTAAGCGTCAGGCAGATCAGGCCGCGGCCGTGCGTGGCCATGAAGTTGATCGCCTCGGGCGTGACGAACTGGGCGGCCATGGTCAGGTCGCCCTCGTTCTCGCGGTCTTCATCGTCGCAGACCACCACCATGCGGCCGGCGCGCACGTCGGCCAGCGCCTCTTCGATCGTGGCAAACGGCGATGGCTCGGGTGTGGTGTCGGCCGGCGTGGCCGGATCGTCGGTGCTGGGCGTCTTGGTGGTGCTCATAGGAACCCCGCTTCTGACAGCTTCTCGAAGGTGAGGCCCTGGGCGGACCCGGGCCGGACAAGGTAAGCGCGGACGTATTTGCCGATCACGTCGGCTTCAAGGTTGACCTCGGCGCCCACCCGCAGATCGTGCAGCGTGGTGGCTGCCACGGTGTGGGGGATCAACGAGATCCGGATGATGTCGGCGTCGAGATCGACGATCGTGAGACTGACGCCGTCGACCGTGAGTGAACCCTGGGGCACACAGACATCGGTGACGACGGCCGGCGCGCTCAGACCGACGACCGACGCGTTCCTGTCTCGGCTCACCCGCACCACCGTGCCCACGCCGTCGACGTGGCCCTGCACGAGGTGCCCTCCGAGTCGCGACCGCAGAGTCAGCGCACGCTCCAGATTCAATCGGTCGCCGGGTTTCTTGCGAGCCAGCGTCGTGCGTCGCAGCGTCTCGGGCATGGCGTCGGCCCAGAAGCGGTCGTGAGCAAGGCGCGTCACGGTAAGGCAGGGGCCGCTCGTGGCGACCGAATCGCCTACCTTCAGGTCTCCGACCACCACGTGAGCCTCGACCTCAAGCACAGCCGTACGCTCGCGCACCACCAGGCCGCGCAGGATGCCGATCTCCTCGACTATGCCCGTGAACACGGCGCTAGCCCTCTTTCCCATCGCCGGCAAGCGATACGTTCGGACCGACCTCAGCGCGTTTGACGACCCGCCCGTGGCAGACCATGTCGGGCCCCGCGCCGCTCCACACGACGTCGCTCAGAGCCAGGCCCTGAGCCACCGCCGTCGGCGCCGGCAGGGCGACGAGGTCGGGCGCTCCCCGTCCCACGACAAGCGGTGCGACGAAGATGATGAGACGATCGACCAGGCCGTCGGCCAGCAAGGCTCCCGCCAGAGTCGGTCCGCCCTCGCACAGGATGTCGATGAGGCCGCGACCCGCAAGTTGGGCAAGACCGTCGCGCAACCCGGCGGCACGCACCACTTCGACACCCAATGCGGTCAGCGCCCGCTCCCTTTGGGGCTCGATCGAGACGGTCAGCAAGATCGTCGGGCACTCCCGCGCGGTCGTCGCGAGAAGCGTCTCGGCGGGCAGGTCGCCGGTGCGGCTGACGACGACGCGCACAGGGTCTGGTCCGTCGGCGTCGCGCGCAGTGAGCAGGGGGTCGTCGCGTCGCGTCGTGCCGGCGCCGACCAACACGGCGTCGGCGGCGGCACGCAGCTCGTGGACCTGGCGACGACTCTCCGGCGAGGAGATCCAGCGGCCGTCGCCGCCGGCGGCCGCGACCTTGCCGTCGAGCGACACCGCCGCCTTGAACGTGACAAACGGCAGGCCGCTGCGGATGAACCGCGCGAACGGCTCGTTCAACTGCTCGCAGAGGGTGTGCGGGGAGCCGCCGTCGAGCGCGACCTCGATGCCCGCGGCGCGCAGAGCGGCAAGACCGCGCCCGTCGACCGCCGGGTTCGGGTCGATCGCTCCGGCCACCACCCGCGCCACGCCGGCGGCGATGATCTTCTCGGTGCAGGGTCCGGTGTGACCCCGCTGGCAGCAGGGCTCGAGTGTCACGTACAACACGGCGCCTCGGGCGCGCTCCCCCGCCTGTTCGAGGGCGACGGTCTCGGCATGAGGCGTCCCCGGTCCACGGTGGTAGCCCTCGCCGACCACCTCGCCGCCGGCCACCACGACCGCCCCGACGCGCGGGTTGGGGTGAGCAAGGCGCCGGCCCAGGCGGGCAAGCTCCAGAGCACGTTCCAGATAGCCGTCTTCGGTCACAAAAAAACCCCGGTGCACACGTGGCTCCAGGGCTGTCTTTGCGTACCGCGCTGGTCTTCTTTCATCCGGACTATGACCGTCGGCCCAGGGATTCCACCTGGTCGGCCCCACTCGTGGGGTTCGCGGGCTCTCACCGCCGGTGGGGAATCTCACCCCGCCCCGAAGACACTCTCTTGCAGGTAAGTATAGCGCAACATGCCGGCCCCCGCGAGCCCCGGCCCGAAGACCCGGCGTGCGCTGCCCGACGGCTGCCGGGGGCGGCTCAGCCCGCGCCGGCCACCGCGGCGGCGAGAGCGCGGAAGGCGAGCGCCGGATCGGCCGCCCCGTAGACGCTGCTGCCGGCCACGAGCAGGTTGGCGCCGGCCTCCACCACGGCGGCGGCGTTGTCGAGAGTCACGCCGCCGTCGACTTCGAGCGCCACCGCGGCCGGCAGATAGGCCCGCGCGCGCCGCAGCTTGTCGAGTGAACCGGTGATGAAGCGCTGCCCGCCGAAACCCGGGTCGACCGACATGACGAGCACGAGGTCGGTGAACGCGCGGGCCTCGGCCAGGGTCTCCAGAGGCGTCGCCGGATTGATCGCCACGCCCGCCTGCGCACCGGCCTCACGGATCTGCGCCAGCGTACGATGAAGGTGGACGCAGGCCTCCTGGTGCACCGTGATGACGTCGGCTCCGGCCGCCGCGAAGGCATCGACGTAGCGCTCCGGGTGTTCGATCATGAGATGCACGTCGAGCGCGCCGCCGCGCTCGTGCACGAACGGGGCGATCGCCTTGACCACCGCCGGCCCGAGCGTGATGACCGGCACGAAGTGACCATCCATGACGTCGACGTGGATCAGCCGCGCCCCGCCGTCGATCACGGTGGCCAGATCGGCGTCGAGACGCCCGAAGTCGGCCGACAGGATCGACGGCGTCACCAGACGTTCGCTCAGCACCACACTCATTTGGCCGTCCTCTCCCCTAGTGTCTTTGCCTCGAGCCGCGGCCGCCTCGGGTGGGACGATCCCACCAGGCGTCGAGGCGGCCGACCTTCTTGCCTTCGGGCAATGCTATGTCACCCGTCGCAGTCGTGCGACGAAGAACCCGGTCGTCTCGTCGCGCGAGGGCAGCGTCTGTACGTAGGCGCCGTTGGCCGGGTGCCGGTAGGCGGGATACGTGGCGCCGAGATCGTCGAGAGTCCAGGAGACGCCCGGACCGGCGCCGGCGGCGCCCTCGCGGGCACGCCCGGCAACGAAGCGGTCGACGACGCCGAGCGTCTCGGCGCGCGTCAGCGTGCAGACCGAGTAGGTGAGCGTGCCGCCCGGCGCGACCAGCGCCGCGGCGGCGGCCAGCAGGTCGCGCTGCAGGCCGGCCAGCCGTCGCACGTCGCCCGCGCGCCGCCGCCAGCGCAGGTCGGGTCGCGACGCCAGCGTGCCGAGGCCGGAGCAGGGCGCATCGAGCAGTACGACGTCGTAGCGCCCGCGCTCGGCTTCGTCGGCGCCCAGGGCCAGCACGTCGCGTTCGCACACCTCGACGCCGGCGGCGCCCAGCCGGCTCAGGTTCGCGCGCAGTGTCGCCACTCGGCGAGGCTCGTCGTCGACGGCCAGCAGACGCCAGCCGGCGAGCAGTATCGCAAGCTGCGAGGTCTTGCCCCCGGGCGCCGCGCAGAGATCGGCGGCGCGCGCTGGTACCCGGTGAACCCCAGGTTCGAGGGTCCCCGCGGCGATCGCCGCGGCGAGCTGCGAGCCGCGCGACTGCGGCGTGACCAGGCCCTCGCGAAAAGCGGCGCTCGACTCGAGCGCCGGGCCCTCGAGCAGCAGCGCGTCGGGAGTGTCCGGAGCGGCCTCGGCGTACGCCTCGCGGGCGAGCCGCGCGGTGATGCCGTCACCGGCAAGAGAGGCCTGAGCCTCGGCGATCGTGGCTCGCAGGCGGTTCACCCGCACACAGCGTTCGGCCGGCCGGTTGTCGGCTTCCATCAGTGCCTCGGCGCCGTCACGGCCGAACTCGTCGACCCAGAGGGCGACGAGCCAGTCGGGGTGCGAGCAGCGCACGGCCAGCGCTTCGATCGAGGCGCCGCCGGACAGGCGAGCGAGTTCGGCGCGACCCTCCGAGGCGACCTTGCGCAGGACCGCATTGACGAAGGCTCCCGTACGCCGGCCGTGAGCCTTGGCGAGCTCGACCGCGTCGTTGACCGCGGCGTGGGCCGGCACACGGTCGAGGTAAAGCAGCTGGAAGGCGCCGAGCCGCAGCGACTCGCGCACCTCGGGTCGCAGGCGCGACGACGACGCATCCGAGAAGGCGGCAACGACCCGATCGAGCGAGTTGCGCCGCTTGATCGTGCTCACGGCGAGCTCGTAGGCAAGGGCGCGATCGCGCGCGGCGAGGGCCGCGAACTCGACGCCCGCGGCGGCGGCGAGGTCGAATGGTGCCCGGCCGCGCGCCTCGCGCAGCAGCACGGCGAAGGCCGCGCGGCGCGCAGGAGCCACTTCGCTGGCGGTCACCAGGCTCTACCCCTGCGCCAGACGCCGGCCGGCGCCGCGCAGGTACTCCTGGGCACTCATGCGCCGGCGGCCGGCCTCCTGCAGCTCGACGATCTCGAGATAGCCACTCCCGCAAGGCACCACGAGACGGTCGCGCGCGTCTCCGCCGGAGGGCAGCGAGGTCCTCGGGACCGCCTTCCAGACGAGCACGCGACGGCCGCCGAGCTCGGCGTGGGCGCCGACTTCGGGCGACAGCGCCCGTACCTGGTCGGCGACCGCCGCGGCCGGCCGCCGCCAGTCGATGACGCGGTCGGCCTCGGCGATCTTCTCGGCGTAGTCGGCCGCGCCGACCTGCGGCTCGAACACGACGGTGCCGTCGGCCATGCCGGCCAGCGTGGCCAGCAGACTGTCGGTCGAGGCCTTCGCGAGCAGCTCGTAGGCCCTGCCGGCGTCGGCGTCGCGCGGTATCTCGACGACGCGCTCGTCGGCCACCGGGCCCTCGTCGATGCCCGCGGTCATCTCGAGGGTGGCCACGCCCAGCCGGGTCTCGCCGGCCATGAGGGCGCGCACCACGGGCGCCGCGCCGCGCCAGTGCGGCACGAGGGAGGGATGCACGACCAGCGAGGGCAGCGCGGCGAACATGTCGGCCGGCACGATGCGACCGTAGGCGCAGGCGACCAGCACATCGGGCTCGTAGGCCAGCAGGTCGAGGGTCGCCCCGGGGGCACGAAGGTCGTCCGGCTGCACGACCGGCAGGCCGAGCTTCAGCGCGGCCGTCTTGAGCACGGAGGGTTGCGGCGAGCCGTGGCGGCCGCGGGGACGATCGGGCGTGGTCATGCAGACGACGACCTCGTGGGGCGAGACCATGACCCGCTCCAGCACGAGTTCGGAGAACCGCGCGGTGCCGGCCCAGGCGATCCTCATGCAGCCGCTGGTCCTAGAGGCCCGAGCCGCTGGGGACCGCGGCGGTCTGGCGCTCGCGCAACTCGCGCAGCACGCGGCCGCGCTCCTCGCGAGAGGTGCGTTCGAGGATCAGCACGCCGTCGAGATGGTCGATCTCGTGCTGGATGACTCGCGCCTCGATGTCTTCGGCCTCGTACTCGAGGCGCCGGCCGCGAAGGTCGCGGGCGCGCACGCGCACCAGCGTCGAGCGTTCGACCGGCACGTTCACGCCGGGCAGGCTCAGACAGCCTTCGTCGAGCACCTCGGTGTCGTCGGAGGCCTCGACGATGCGGGGATTGACCAGCGTCACCGGGTCGTCGTCGACCTGATAGACGATCATGCGCTTGACGACGCCGAGCTGCGTCGCGGCGAGGCCGATGCCGGGCGCGTCGCGCATCACCGCGACCATGCGTCGCGACAGCGCCGCCAGCTCGCTGTCGAACGTCTCGACCGGCCGAGCGGTCTCGCGCAGTACGGGGTCGCCGAGCGTACGCACCTGAGCGAGGGCGGCCGCCCGGTGTTCGGGTGATACCTCGGCTCGGGGGCGGCGCTCGCGCGAACGGCGCTGCTCGTGTGGTTCGGTCTGGCTCATGTCGTGTATTGTACCCCGCCTCATAACCATTGCGGCTCGACGTCGACGACGAGCCGCGCGCCGCGCGCCGCGAAGCGCCCCCCGAACCGGGCGAGGAGATCACGCATGACCGGCAGAGTCGCCTCGATCGCGGCGCTCTTGACCACGATGCGTACCACGTAGCGGCTGCGCTCACGCGACAGCGATCCCGGCCCGATGACGCTCTCGCCGTTGCCGAGAGCGCGCCGCAGGCGTTCACCGATGAAGGCCCCGCCGGCCGTCGCCTTGTCGGCCGAGGGCGACGAGACTTCGACCGCCAGCAGCGTGCTCGCCGGCGGATAGTCGAGCGCGGCGCGGCGCGCCAGTTCGTCGTGGTAGAACTTCTCGTGCTCCCCGGAGGCCGCCAGGGCGATCGGCCGTGCCTCGGGGTCGAGTGTCTGTACGAGCACGCGGCCCGGGCGCTCGCCGCGGCCACTGCGCCCACCGACCTGCACGAGCATGGCAAAGGTGCGCTCCTCGGCACGAAAGTCGGGAAAGTGCAGTGTCAGATCGGCGTTCACGACGCCGACCAGAGTGACCTCGGGAAAGTGGTGGCCCTTGGCGATGATCTGGGTGCCCACCAGGACCTTGGCGCCGGGCGCGCCGAAGCGCTCCAGTACGGCCGATAGACGCGCCAGTGACGATGCCACATCCGAATCGAGGCGCAGCAGCTCGATGCCCGGCAGCAGGCCGGCCACCTCGCGTTCGAGCGCCTCGGTACCGTAGCCGAAGCGCGCGAGCTCGGCGCTCTGGCAGGCCGGGCAGACGCCGGGCGCCGGCTCGTGGTAGTCGCACACGCGACAGCGCAGACGCTGGCCGCGGGCGAAGTACGCCAGCGCCACGTCGCAGCGCGGGCAGGTCCAGGTGTGGCCGCAGTGATTGCAGGCCAGCAGCGACGCGTAGCCGCGCCGGTTCAGGAAGAGGATGACCTTCTCGCCGGCCTCGACGGCTTGCGTCATGGCGCGCGACAGCTGCGGCGAGAGCAGGCCGTGGACGTCGCGCAGATCGACGATCTCGAGGCGCGGCGGCAGCGAGCCGTCGACGCGCCGCGAAAGATCGACGTGGCGGGCCGTGCCGGCGAAGGCCTCGACGCTCGGCGTGGCCGAGCCCAGCACGAGCGCCGCACCGCTTGACCGGGCGCGCCAGGCGGCCACGGTGCGGGCGTCGTAGCGGGGTTCGTTGTCCTGTTTGTACGAGGCGTCGTGCTCCTCGTCGACGACGATCAGGCCGAGATCGCGGATCGGCGCGAACACCGCTGAGCGCGCGCCCAGCACGAGGCGGGCACGGCCCTCGGCGGCGTCGCGCCAGGCCGCCAGGCGCTCGCCGGGCGCGAGACCGGAGTGGAACATCGCGATGCGCTCGTTGGGAAAACGCTTCGCGAGGCGGCTCACGGTCTGGCCGGTCAGGCCGATCTCGGGCACCAGCACGAGCACGCCGTGGCCCGACCGCAGCACCGCCTCGGCGGCGCGCAGATAGACCTCGGTCTTGCCGCTGCCGGTCACGCCGTGCAGCAGCACCGACTCGCCACGACCCGACGCGGCCAGGATCTCGGACAAAGCGGCCTCTTGTTCTGCCAGCAGCGTCGGGGCGGACTCGGCCGCGGCGTGACGGCGCCCGTCGCCCGCGACCCGCAGGAGGTCGTCGGCCAGCAGCCGGGCGAGTCCGGCCACGCTCAGCCCGGTGTGCCGGCGCAGCGTAGCCTCGTCGACCGTGCGGCGGCCGACGTACTCGAGCGCCGCCCGCTGCCGGGCGCCGACCCTGGAGGGCCGCCCCTCTCCCGCCTCGAGCAGGCGAGCCGCGGGGCGGTCGCGCACGACCTGAAGGTGATAGCTCGCCGCAAGCCAGCCACGGCGGCGCAGACGCTCCGCCGCGACACGACCAGTGGCGCGGCCGCCGGCCTGGCCGGCGGCCGCCTTGACGCGGCTCCGCCCCCCGGCCGCCGCGTCGACGTAGTCCTGGAGGGCCTCGGCGCCGCGCTCGCCGGCGCCGAGCGCGGCCAGGCCGGCGGCCGTCGGGCGCAGCACGCGCCGCAGCCGCAGACTGCCCGTCGGGGGCAGCGCGAGGCTCAAGGCCGCGCCCAGCGTGGCGAGGTAGTGATCGCGCACCTGAAACGCCAGGTCGAGCAGTTCGCCGGGCACGGCCGGCACGTCGATCACGCTGAGGATGCTGAGATGCCGGCCCGTATGCGCCGAGGTCGGCGACAGGGCAAGCACGACGCCGAGCACGGTCTGGGCACCCAGGCGAACGGCCACGACCGAGCCGCGGCTCACCGCGTCGGCGAGCTCGTCGGGCACCAGGTAGTCGAAGGGCTCCTCGAGCGCCCGCGCGCTCAGTAGCGGAAAGACGGCGGCATACACGGAAAGACTCACCAGCCCCAGTATGGTCTCGGGTGCGGACGGACGGCCACGCGCGCCACGCGAAAAGCGATCGGCGGACGGCCGACTACGGGCGCCACGCGAGAAGCGATCGGCGGACGGCCGGCCCGGCGGGGCAAGACGGGCGCCCCGCGCGGGCGGACGGTCCGCGAGCGATGGTCTTAGCCGACGGTCGGTTCGGCCTGGAGCTTGAGACCGGCCGCCTCGCGCAGGGCAGCGGCCTTGTCGGTGCGTTCCCACGTGAAATCGTGATCGGACCGGCCGAAGTGGCCGTACGTCGACGTCTTGCGGTAGATGGGCCGCCGCAAGTCGAGATCGCGGATGATGGCCGCCGGGCGAAGGTCGAAGTGCTCGCGCACCAGCGCCTCGATGGCGTCGGTTGCGATCTTCTCTGTGCCGTGGCAGTCGACCATGACCGAAACCGGGTGCGCCACACCGATGGCATAGGCGACCTGCACCTCGCAGATGTCGCAGAGACCCGCGGCCACCACGTTCTTGGCGACGTAGCGAGCGGCATAGGCGCCCGAGCGATCGACCTTGCTCGGGTCTTTGCCCGAGAAGGCGCCGCCGCCGTGGCGGGCGGCGCCGCCGTACGTGTCGACGACCAGCTTGCGGCCGGTCAGTCCCGTGTCGCCCATCGGTCCACCGACCACGAAGCGCCCGGTCGGGTTAACCAGCGTGATCTCGCCGATCGCGCCGGCGTCGTAGAGCTCCTTGGGCAGGATCGGCTCGACCACGTGCTCGAGCAGGTCCGGCTTGATCAGCATGTCGACGTCGGCTTCGGGAGCGTGCTGGGTGGCGAGCACGACGCGCACGATCTCGACCGGCCGGTGGCCCTCGTAGCGCACCGTGACCTGCGACTTGCCGTCGGGACGCAGATAGGGCAGTACGTCGGCCTTGCGGACCTCGGCCAGGCGCTTCGTCAACTTGTGAGCGAGCATGATCGGCAGCGGCATGAGCTCGGGCGTCTCAGTGCAGGCGTAGCCGAACATCATGCCCTGATCGCCGGCGCCCTGATTGTCGAGCTCGTCGTCGTCGTTGGCGTCGGTGCGGACCTCGTAGGCCCTCCCCACGCCCTGGGCGATATCGGGCGATTGCTCGTGGATCGTGCTGATCACCGAGCAGGTCTCGTGATNNGACGAGTGCGAGTAGCCGACGTCTTTGACCACGTCGCGCGCCACCCGCGGGATGTCGATGTAGGTCTGCGTGCTGATCTCGCCCGAGACCATGATGAGGCCCGTCGTGGTGAGGGTCTCGCAAGCGACGCGGCTGAAGGGGTCTTCGGCCAGAGCCGCGTCGAGGATGGCGTCGGAGATCTGGTCGGCGATCTTGTCGGGGTGACCCTCGGTCACCGACTCCGAACTGAACAGGTACTCGTGTTTGTCCACGTGCTCCTCCTCGCCCGCGCCCTTTGTCACGGCATGCGCGAACGTCAGTGGTTGACGACTGCAGCGTGCTCGGTCGACCCATCTGTCAGGCGTTAAAGCCTGCTGGAGTTGGCACCGTGCCGTGCGACCGGTTGCCGGGCTTCGTAGGGCCAGTCCCTCAGCCAGGACCGCCTCGCGTGTGAACGCGCCGACGGCCTCTCTCTTGATGGGTCACTCGCGACCTGATCGCGAGTCTACCAGAGGCTCCCAGGCCCGGCAACGCCGGCGCCTCCGGCAGGCCGGCCGGCGCCGCGACGGCCGCCGGAGAGCCGGCCTCGCGCGACGCCGGCCCGCGCAGGCAGACCGGGCCGCGAGGCAGACCGCGAGCGCCTCAGGGCAGGAGCTTGCGGGCGGTGCGCCTGGCGGTCTTGGTCGCCGCCTGGCGGATCTGCGTGATCAGGCTCAGCATGTCCTGACCGGCCTCGGCGGTCACCTCGCGGCTCATCAGACTACGCACGGACTCGGCCGCCGAGACGCCGTGCTCGAGCACGCCGAAGACCGCCTCGGTGACCGGCATCTCGACGCCGAGCTTACGGCTCAGGTCGTGCAGCGCGTAGGTCGTCGGGATGCCCTCGACCACCTGGCCGATGATCTTCTCGACGCCGCCCGCGTCTTCGCCGCGGCCGATCAGCTCGCCCGCCCGGCGGTTACGGCTGTGCTTCGAGGTGCAGGTCGCGATGAGGTCGCCGATGCCGGCCAGCCCGGCGAACGTCGTAAAGTCGGCCCCGAGGCGCATGCCGAGGCGCGCCACTTCGGCCAGGCTGCGCGTCATGAGCGCCGCCCGCGTGTTGTCGCCGAAGCCCAGGCCGTCGGCGATCCCGACCGCGATCGCGATCGGGTTCTTGGCGGCGCCGCAGAACTCGACCCCGACGATGTCGTCGTTGGTGTAGACCCGCAGCGTCTCACCGGTGACGATACGCTGCAGGCGGCGAGCCAGCTCGACGTCGCTCGCGGCGATCACCGTGGCCGCGGGCATGTCGCGGGAGATCTCTTCGGCATGGTTCGGGCCCGAGAGCGCCGCGGCCGCGGCCGAGGTCTCCAGGGCGATGATCTCGGTCGGCCGTTTGAGGGTGTGCAGCTCGAGGCCCTTGGCCAGGGAGAGCTGGAGGGCGTTGCCCGGACGCCGGGGCGCCACCCAGGCGGCGGCCGTGCGCACGGCCTGGGTGGGCACGGCATACACGAGCAGCTCGGCGCCGTCGAGCGATGCTTCGGACATGCCCGCGAAGCGGATCTCGGGGGAGAGCTCGACCCCGGGCAGGAAATGGGGATTGACGTGCGTCTCGTTTAGCTCCCGGGCCTCAGCCGTGGTGATCGTGAGGACCTGAACGGTGTGGCCGCCGCGCCAGAGCAGCCGCGAGAACGTGCAGCCCCAGCTGCCTGAACCGATGACGGTGACGCGCACGGCCGCCCTCCCCTACGCCGGGCCGGCGCCGGCCTGCCCGGAGCCCGACGAGCCGCGGTCGCGATCCCAGGGGAAGATCACCTTGTTCTCGCAGCGCAGGGCGATGCGGCGCATGTTCGAGCGGTGCTGGAAGATGACGACGAGGGCGGCAAGGACGGCGAGGATCTTGTACCAGACCGGCTTGTCGAAGGTGAACGTGCAGACCGCGAAGGTGAGCGCCGCGGCCATCGAGGCCACGCTCACCATGCGCGTGAGCAGCAGCAGCAGCAGAAAGACGCACAAGGCGATGATGAAGATCCAGGGCACCAGCGCCAGCACGATGCCGGCTCCGGTGGCGACGCCCTTGCCGCCGCCGCCGCGCAGGAAGACCGAGTACATGTGGCCGAGCAGCGCCGCCAGCGCCACGAGCAGGGCGAACCAGGCGGGAAAGTAGTGCGCCGCCACGAAGACCGGGATGAAGCCCTTCGCCATGTCGCCGATCAGCACGAGCGTGCCGGCCCGGACGCCCAGCACGCGGAACACGTTGGTCGTGCCCACGTTGCCTGAGCCGTGGTCGCGCACGTCGACATGCCAGAACCACTTGCCGACCACGATCGCGAACGGGACCGCGCCCATGACGTAGGCGACGACCACCAGCGCGACGCCGGCGACGACCTGCAGGACCACCGCCTAGCGCTCCTTGAAGTCGATGATCAGCGGCACGCCCGCGAAGTCGAGCGCGGCGCGCAGACGATTCTCGACGAAGAAGCCGAAGTCGCGCGTGACCAGGTCGCGGTCGTTGATGGAGATCGCGAACCGCGGCGGCGACGTCTGGTATTGGGAGATGTAGTAGACCTTCAGCCTCTTGCGTCCCTTGCTCGGCATGGCGCGTTGCTCGGTCACGGCGGTCAGCGCCCGGTTGAGGGCGCCCGTCGGAATGTGGGCAGTATAGCGAGTCTGCAGATCGGCAACTATCTGCAACAGGTGCTCGAGTCCGCGCCCTGTGTGAGCCGATACCGCGAGCGCCTGGGGGCGCTGGCGCAGCTTATGGGCGACCATGTCGTCGAGGTCGTCGAGGTCGGGGTTCGTGAGGTCCGACTTGTTCACGGCCAGCACGGTGGCGCATTCGCGGCGGGTGGCCTCGCCGGCGATCTGCAGGTCGAGCTCGCCGAGCCCGACGGTGGCGTCGACCACGATGATGGCGACGTGGGCCCGGTCGAGGCTGGCGAGGCTGCGCAGATAGGCGTAGTACTCGACCCCCGAGATCTTCGCGGCCTTGCGCATGCCGGCCGTGTCGACGAACCTGAAATCGTGGCCGCGCCAGGTCACCAGCGTGTCGATCGCGTCGCGGGTGGTGCCGGCCACCTCGCTCACGATGACCCTCTCTTCCCCGGCCAGAGCGTTCAGCAGCGACGACTTGCCGGCGTTGGGCCGCCCGACGATGGCCACCGGGATCGTGGCGTCGTGCTCGTCGGGCTGCCCGTCGTCGGCGGTCTCGCCGCCGGCGCCGGTCCTGGCGGTCGCCAGGCGGCCGGCCAGCGCCACGAGCTCGTCGAGCAGGTCGCCGCTGCCGGTGCCGTGCAGCGCCGAGACCGCCAGGGGTTCGCCCAAGCCGAGCTCGAAGAACGCCACGAGGCCGGCTTCGTGGCGGGGATCATCGACCTTGTTGGCGACGAGCAGCGTAGGGATCTTGGCGCGCCGCAGCACGTCGGCGATCTCGTAGTCGCCCGCGAGAGGACCGGCTCGTCCGTCGACTACGAAGACGGCGCCGTCGGCTTCGCCGAGCGCCGCCTTGACCTGACCGCGAATGTCGCCGGCCAGCAGTGACTGGTCGGAGGTGTCAAAACCGCCCGTGTCGATCAGTTTGAGCGGGTGACCGGTCCACTCCGTCTCGATGACCTTGCGGTCGCGCGTCACGCCGGGAGTCTCGTGGACCACGGCGACGCGCGTGCCGGTGAGGCGGTTGATCAGAGTCGATTTGCCAGCGTTGGGGACACCAACGACGGCGAAGGTAGGAACATGGGCCATCGCGGCAGTCTACCAGAGCGCGGGCTCCGCGCCGCCGATCCTTCGCCGTCGCGCCGGACTCAGCCGGCCCCGGAGGTTCGCCGTGAGCGCGCGGACTGATCGAGGTAGCGCCGCATGGCAGCGAACTGGCTCTCGCCGTCGAGGCCGGCTTCGGCGAGCACGACGTCGCCCTGGCCGCTGCCCAGGTAGTGGCCCTTGCGGTACGGAAAGAGCGTCGCCTCGCGACCGGCGTCGGAGCGCACCCAGCGGTACATCGTGGCCAGCGTGAAGCCGGTGATGCCCATGGCCTCGAGCGCGTGCCGTTCGGGAAACAGCGTCCGCTGCCGCTCGCCCGGCAGCGCGTCGAACAGCTCCGCGCTGGCTACGTAGTACACCCGGACGTCGATCCCGGCACGGTCGAGCAGGGGCAGCGCCCCGGTCACGAAGGCATAGGTCACGGCGCTCTCCTGTAGCACGACGGTGAGGTCGCCCGCGCCCCGCGGGGCCCGCAGCAGATACACGCCGCTGACCGCGGCCTCGGGCGCGGCCAGACCGAGTGCGGGACGGTCGAGAACGCGTTCCGCCGGCCGGGTCACGAAGGGCGCGATGAGCGCCGGCCGCTGAGCGATCGCCGCCGCCAGCAGCGGCCAGATCTCTTGTGGCTCCCAGGGCGTCAGGGTCACGGCCGTGCCCGGTGGGAAGTTCTCCTGCAGGAGCTGCAACGGCTGGGGATCGGCGTGCGTCGGACCGTCCTCGCCTGTCTTCAGACCGGCGTGGCCGCAGACCAGGATCATGGGCCGGAAGGGCTCGCCGGAGACCGCCCGGCGCGCCTGGGCGCCGATGGCGTGCAGGCGCGCCGCGATGTGGCCGAGCGGCGCCATGAAGGCGCCGTACGACGATCCCACGCCGATGTTGTGGCCGTAGGACGAGACGCCCGAGAGAATGCCCGTCATGGCGTCCTCACAGATGCCGCCGGTCGCGAGCAGACGCGACTCAGGGTTGCGCGCCGCGTTCCAGAAGCCGGTCGGGAACCCCGCCGCGATCAGCCCCACGCTGGTCGAGCCGGCAAGATCGGCTGAGGCCGTGAGGACGGCTCCCCCCGAAGCCTTGTTCAGGAACGCGAGCCCGTGTCCGAGGGCGTCGCGCAACGTCGCTTTGGCGCCGATCTCGAGGCGCAGCTCGTCGGGCACATCGGTCGCCGCGCGTGCGGCGGATTCGTAGACGGCCGCGACGCACGGCGCACCGGGGCGCGGCCTGCGGCCCCGCCACTCGAGCCGCTCGCGAGCCGCCACGAGCCGCGCGGCCAGGGCCTGAGTCAGCGACGGACGGTCGGTGAGCCAGCGACGGACGATGTGCAGCGCCTCCATGAAGCACTCCTCGCGCACCTCGTCGCCCTCGGGTCCGGAGCAGCGCTGGTCGCCGGGCTCGCAGGTCGGCAGGGCCGGCTCGCGCCCGGGGCAAAGCTCAGCGAGTGCCTGATAGAAGCCCTCGGAGCACAGCCTGTGGCCGCCGCCGTGTGAGGCGCGACCCTCGATGCCGTACTTCCAGCCCTTCAGCGTGCGATAGACCACCGCCGTCGGCTGACCGTTGTCGAAGGCAAGGGCCCGGCGCTGGGCGGCCACGACCTGCTGGAAGTCGTGACCGTCGGCCACCCGCACGACGTTCCAGTCGTGCGCGTAGAAGAGCTCGTCGGGTTGCCACTGTACGTAGTCGCCGGGCTGCTCACCGTCACGGCAGACGCGCTCGCTGTCGATCGAGGCCTGGTTCCAGTCGAGATGCACGACGACGTTGGCGAGCGAGGCCGTGCCGGCCGCCGCCAGCGCTTCGGCCACGCGGCCCGGCGTGAGTCCGCCCTCGCCTTCGGAGATGTGGATGCGCGGGCAATCGGGACCAAAGCGGTCGCGGGCGCCGACGGCCAGGCCGATGGAGCTCGCCATGCCGACCCCGGAGGCGCCGGTCGCCAGGCGCACGAAGGGCGTCGCCGGCGTGGGGTGGCCGTCGAGAGCCTTGGCGCGCAAAGCGCGAAAGAGCGTCGTAGCAGTGATCGGGTTGCGGCGGAACCCGAGCAGGTCTTCGAGGCGCAGGCGCCGGCGTTCGTCGGCGGGCAGCAGCACCGGCGCCGAGAGCCGCGCGACCTCGTCGCGCAGGGCCCACATCGCGTACAGGCCCATGGCCTTGTGGCCGGCCGCGTACGACAGCACGTCGGCGTCGTCCCGGTCGGGATCGGCCAGATCGTAGTCGAGGGAGTCGAAGACGAGCGCGGCCGTGAAGCGCCCCGACGAGATGGAGCCGCCGGGATGCCCCGAGGTCGGCACGTAGTTGAACAGCAGGGCGCACAGCGCCCGGTAGGCGACGTCGAGGCTCTCGAAGGCGGCGAGCTCGGCGGCCGACAGTGGCCCCCCGCCCGGCTCGGTGAGCCGGCCCACATCGACGCAGACCGCCCGCCTTGGTCCAAAGGCGCACTCCATCAGACGACTCCTTTACGTTTCAGCCGGTGGCACGGTCCGGCGCCGCCCGGTCTGCCCAGACGATAGTCGGCGAGGCGCCGTTCAGCGAGGCGCCGTTCGGCGTGGTCTTGCGCGCCACGTCTTCTCACCGCAGGGACGCCACCAGTCCGTCGAGCTCGGCGCCGAGCTCGGCGGGTCCGAAGCAGAACTGGAGATCGACAAAGCGCGCGCGCAGAGCGCTCACTTCGGCGGCCGCCGGCCTGTCGTGCAGGACGACGCCGGCCAGCAGCCCGGCAAGCTCGGCGAAGTCGGGCTCTCGCATGCCGAAGCGCGTCATTTCGGCCACGCCCAGGCGCAGACCTCCGGCGGCCGTGAACGCCTCTTCGTCGGGCAGCCCCTGGTAGTTGCAGAGGATGTTGCTGGCCTCTAGACGCGTGGCCATCTCGTAGCCGCGGCCGTAGCCGACCCGCACGATGACCTGGTGGGTCTCGGTGAAATCGAGCGCCGGGTCGCCCTGCACGTCGAGCCCGGCGTCGCGCAGCGCCCGGGCGAACGCCTTGGCGTTGGCCACGACCTGAGGCTGGTAGGAATCGCGGAAGGCGCGCATCTCGTAGGTGGCAAACAGCAGGCCCAACATGGTGCCCAGGTGGTGGTTGGACACAGACCCCGGGAACGCCCGCCGGCGCAGCGTCTCCCAGAGATCGTAGCGTTCGTCCGTCTCGGCGAACCGGCCGCCCACGATGCCGCGCTGCGTGCCGAAGAAGGTCTTGTGGGTCGAGCCGGTCACAAGGTCTGCGCCTTCGGCGAAGGGCTCCTGGAAGTGCGGCCCGACGAGACCCAGCACATGGGCCGCGTCATAGAGCACGACGGCGTCGATGTCCTGTTCCGTAAGGAACCGCCGTATCTCGGCGACCGGCTCGCGGTGCAGCACCATGCTGCGTCCGAAGACGATGAGCTCGGGCCGGTAGCGAGCGATGAGCTCCTCGCTGGCGGCCACGTCGATCAGATAGGGGTTGTCGTCGCGCATCACGAAGTTGACGACCGCCGGGGCGTCGGTGCGGGGGTCGCGAGCCACGAAGTCTCGCAGCGCGCCCATCGGCTGGGCGCTCAGATGGCCGCCCTTGCCGATGTGGTTGTTCATGACCATGCGCAGGCGCCGCGGCTCGGCCTTGGGGTCGGCGCGGTTGGCGTACTCCACGAGAGCGCTGAAGACGGCCATGTTGGCCATCTGGCCGCTGACGACGCGCGTCTCGGTCTCGAGACAGCCGAGGTATTCGGAGAGCTCGGCCTCGAGACGGCGCTCGACGTCGGCGATGAATCGTGTGCCCTGGTAGTAGAAGACCTCGTCGTCGTAGAAGGCTTCGGAACGGCGATGCTCGGCGTACCTGAACGAGGGGTCCATGATCGAGGCCAGCCGCACGAGCGGCGAGGCGGTCATCTCCGAAGGGATCAGATTCACGCACTCGCGTTGCCGCCAGGCGGTGTTGGCGAGCGTCTCGCCGAGAAGCCGGCGAGCCTTGGCGGCCGGGTCGCCTTTCGGCAGTTCGACTTCGGGCAGCTCGTGGTCGTAGACGATCGGGCGGGCCAGCGGCGGCGCCTCGCTGCGCAGATGGAAGGCCACGACGAGACCCGGCGCCTCGTGGCCACGGATATCGACGCTGACGACGTCGTTCTCGACGACGTCGCAGTCGAGGTAGGCCAGCGCGATCGAGCGCTGGGCATGCTCGTCGGTCTGGCGCGAGTCGAGACCCTCGCCGCTGAACACCCAGTACGGCACCGATGTGCCGCTCGTCACGTACCCCACCCGGCGCTCGCCGATGAAGACGGGAGCGTGCGTGCGAGCCACGCCGCGACCGGCCACGGCGATCGGCTGGACCAGTCGCGGCAGATCGGCGCGGCAGGTGTAGTCGCGAGCCACGATGCGCGCGAAGGCATCGTGCTGGCGAGCCAGCGCGGCGCGCCCGATAAAGTCGCCCTTCAGCGGTGAGAAGCTCACCGCCAGCTTGGCGAGCTGGATGGCGAAGATGGGGATCTCGGCACCGGCATCGTCCGTGCCGAGCTCGAAACCGTAGAGTGGCAGACCTGCTTCGAGGCGCAGCGTATCGCGGGCGCCCAGGCCGGCCGGCGCGGCCCCGCCCGCGACCAGCGCGTCCCACAGCGCGGAGGCCGCGTCGGCGGCCACGAAGAGCTCGAAGCACAGCGGCTCGCCGGTGTAGCCGGTGCGCCCCACGCGCACGGTCGCGCCGGCGGCGACGACCACCGACAGCCGGTTGCGCAGCGGCTCGGGCAGGCCGCCCCGGGAGACCACCGCCGCCAGGATGGCGCGCGAGTCCGGCCCCTGCAGGGCGATCATGGCGGTCTCGAGCGTGACGTCGCGAAGTTCGAGCGCGGCGAAGCGCTCGGCCTCGTGACCGAAGTGCCGCCAGTCCTTCAGACGGTTGGCGGCGTTCACCACAAGGAGGTAGTCGCCGGCGTCGAAGCGGTACAGATAGGCGTCGTCGACGGCGCCGCCCGCCTCGTCTGCCACGATCGTGTACTGCGCCTCGCCCACCTCGAGCGCCGCGGCGTTGTTGGTCAGCACCTGCTGCAGAAAGTCGAGCGCGTCGGGCCCGCCGATCAGAAACCGGCCCATGTGGGAGACGTCGAACAGGCCGGCGTGCTTACGCGTGGCAAGGTGCTCGGCGACGATGCCGCCGGCGTACTGGATGGGCATCTGCCAGCCGGCGAAGTCGACCATCCGGCCGCCGCCTGCCACGTGGCGCTCGTACAGCGCGGTGTGCAAGGGCGCGCCCGTCCCGGTCATCGGTCGACCGCGACGTCGCCGCCGGCCGGCGCGTCATGCGCCGCCCGGCTCTGATCGCCGGTGAGGTAGGCTTTGAGGCGATCGAGGCCCTCGACGATCTGCGGCGTGTCGATCCCCGAATAGGCAANNGAGCACACCGAGACGCCGGTGTCGTGCAGGACGGTCCTGCGGAAGGTCTCGACGTCGGTCAAGCCCATGCGCCGCATCGCCTCGGTGACGTTCGGGAACAGGTAGAACGTCGCCGCCGGCGTGTAGCAGCGCACGCCGGGCATCTCGTTCAGCAGCGCCACCGCCGTGTCGCGGCGTTCCCGCAGGACCGCGACGATGTGCTCAGGCCCGCTCTGGTCGCCCGTCAGGCCGGCGAGCGCGCCGTACTGGACGAAGTGGTTCGGACACGACTCGTCGTTGACGTTGAGCTTGGCGATCACGTCGATGATCTCGCGCGGACCGAGCGCGGCGCCCAGCCGCCAGCCGGTCATGGCGAACTTCTTGGAGAACGTGTAGAGGATCACGCTGCGCTCGGCCATGCCCGGCAGCGAGGCCAGCGAGCGGCTCGTGCCCCCGTACCGGATGTCGAAGTAGGCCTCGTCGCAAAGCACCACGAGGTCGTGCTCGACGGCGAGCTCGGCGAGTCGCGCGCGCTCGGCCGGTGAGGATTCGGCGCCCATCGGGTTTTGCAGGTCGTTGACGATGAGCAGCCGCGTGCGCGGCGTGATGGCGGCCTCGAGAGCTTCGAGGTCGATGACGAAGCCGTCGTCGTCTTCGAGGTAGCCGTAGGGCACGGCGACGCCCCCGTGAAACTCGATCTGCGACTCGTAGATGGGATAGCCCGGATTGGGGTAGAGCACCTCGTCGCCGGGGTTCATGAGCGTCTGGATGAACTTGCTGATCACCGGCTTGCCGCCGGGCTCGATGGCGACGTTCTCCATGTCGTACGCAAGACCGTGCGAGGCGCTCACGTCGGCCGCTACCGCGGCCCGCAACTGCGGGATGCCCGCGTTCGGGCAGTACCCGGTGTGGCCGTCGGCGATCGCCTTGAAGGCCGCCTCGACGATGTTGCCGGGCGTCGGGATGTTGAGGTCGCCGATGTGGAACGGATAGACCCTGTTGCCCTTGGCGGAGAACGCCGCCGCCTCGGCCGACACGGCGAACGCGGTCTCCGTGCCCAGACGCTCGATGCGCTCGGCGATCCTCGGTCGGGCTGCGCTGCTCATCGTCTCCTCCTTGCCCGCCCGCGACATGACTGATCGCCAGGCGATACCCGAGCCACGCTGGCGGATCTCACGGTCCACGGTCGGTGTCTCCTTTCGCCAAATAGGCAAAGGACAGCGCGAAGCGTCCTGCTTCGCCCTGTCCTCAAGTGCCGCCCGCGGCGCCCCATGCGCCCGAGCACGTTCAGGGACCCGTCCGGCCGCGTTCCGTTGGCCTGAGAGTTTCGGACAGCCTGGGCTGCCTTGCCCCTTCGGCGAGCGCCACCGACGTCTTCGCTTCGGCGCACTCTCTCACGCGACCTTCGACCGGGAGTCGTGCCTCGCGCCGGCCCTCATGCAGCCGGTCTTCTCACCTCAGTCTCGGTTTGCTTAAGCCCACACACTCTACCTGCAAACGGCCCGCCCGACCGCGAGCGGCCGTTGGCCGCGCCCGCGTCTCGCCGTCACAGGTCGAGCAGCTCGAGCGGCTGCGCGAGGACCACTCGCGCGCCGTTGTCGAGAAGCTCGCCGGCCGACCGAAAGCCCCACGACGCACCGACGGCGAACATGCCCGCCGCGGCGGCGGTCGCCATGTCGATGCCGGTGTCACCAAGAAAGGCGATGCTGCCCGCGGAGAGCCCCAGCCGGCCGCCGACGAGCAAGGCCGCGGCCGGGTCCGGCTTCGGTGGCACGTCGGGCCGCGCCCCGACGATCTCCTCGAAGTCGCCGGCGTGCAGCAGGCCCTCGACGATCCGTCTCGTCAGCTCATCGGGCTTGTTCGACAGGACCGCCAGCTTGACGGCGCCGGCTCGCAGGCGAGCCACCGTCTCGGCGACGCCGTCGTACAGTCGCGTCTTGACCAGGCAGTGGCGCCCGTAGTCGGCCATCATCGCCGCGACGCACCTGGCGATCACCTCGTCGGTGCGCCGCTCGGCAGGCAGCGCCTCGGTCACGAGATTGCGCACACCGGCGCCGATCATGGCGCCGAACGAAGCGTAGTCATGAACGGGCAGCCCTTCGGCCGCGAGTATGCGGTTCGTCGCGTCGGCCAGGTCTTCGCGGGTGTCGGCGAGCGTGCCGTCGAGGTCGAAGATCACACCGGCGAAGCGCATCGCCTTAGAACATGAACATCGGTTTGCCGGCGATCTCGCCCACCCTGGGCCGGTAGTTCTCGGCGTCGTAGAGCGCGGCGACATCGACAGGGCGCATGCCGCCCGCGACGACGTCGAGGGGCACCGTCGTGTACGTGCCGCCCTGCAGGGCGACGAGCACGCCCGACGTGCCGGCGGCGAGCTGCTCGAGCGCCAGGATGCCGTACGAGGTGGCCACCATGCGATCGAGCGTGTCGGCCGGGCCCGACCGGATCACGTAGCCGAGCTGCTGGAACATCATGTCGATGCCGGTCAGGCGCTTGAGCTCCTTGGCCACGGCGTCGCCGATGCCGCCGAGCTTCTTGTGGCCGAAGGCGTCCTCTTCGCCCGATTCCATGTGCGTGCCGCCCTTGGGCACCGCGCCCTCGGAGATCGTCATGATGGCGTAGTTGGAGGGACTCCTGTCGCGGTCTCCGGTAAGCAGCGCGGCCAGGCGCTCGATG
>PMKK01000306.1 GCA_003157715.1 Actinomycetota bacterium | reverse complement strand
GGACGCCATCACCATGAGCGTCGAGGAAAAGGAGTAGCCGTGGCCACTGTGGCACCGATCCTGGCGGTCACCGGCAACGAAGCCGTCGCCGAGGCCATGCGCCAGATCAACCCCGACGTCGTCGCCGCCTACCCCATCACCCCGGCGACCGAGATCGTCCAGGTCTTCGCGCAGTACGTCGCCGACGGCAAGGTCGACACCGAGTTCGTCACCGTCGAAAGCGAACACTCGGCGATGAGCGCCGTGATCGGCTCCGCCGCCGGCGGGGTGCGCACCATGACGGCGACGAGCTCGCAGGGCCTGGCCCTCATGTGGGAGCTGCTGCACGTCGCCTCGGGCTACCGCCTGCCGATCGTCATGNNCATCCACTGCGACCACTCCGACTCGATGGGCGCCCGCGACACCGGCTGGATCCAGCTCTACGGCGAAGCCCACCAGGAGGCCTACGACAACCACCTCATGGCGATCCGCATCGCCGAGCATCCCGAGATCCGCACGCCGGTCATGACCATGTACGACGGCTTCATCGTGAGCGGCGCGATCGGCCCGCTGCAGGAGCTCGAGACCGAGCAGGTGCAGGAGTTCATCGGCCCCTTCAAGGCGATCAACCCGCTGCTCGACGCCGAGCACCCGGTGACGGTTGGTCCGTTCGACGGCCTTCACGGCTGGTTTTTCGAGCACAAGGCCGGCCAGCAGCAGGCCATGGACCGCGCCCTCAAGGTGGTCGACGAGATCGACCGCGAATACGCCGAGCTCTCCGGCCGCCGGTACGATCTGCTCGACCCCTACCGCATGAACGACGCCGAGATCGCCATCGTGGTGATCGGCTCGACGGCCGGCGCGACGCGCATGGTAGTCGACGAGCTGCGCGCCAAGGGCGTCAAGGCAGGCATGATCCGCGTGCGGCTGTTTCGCCCGTTTCCCTACGCCGAATACGCCAAGGCGCTCAGCGGCTGCAAGGCCGTCGGCGTGCTCGATCGGTCCGAGTCGTTCGGGGCCCAGGGCGGGCCGCTGTTTCTCGAAGTGCGCGCGGCCCTCTACGACTGCGACCCGCGGCCCAAGGTGCTGCCGTTCATCTACGGGCTCGGCGGCCGCGACATCTTCCCGGCCAACATCGACGAAGCGTTTGCCGCGCTGAGCAAGGCGGCCACGGCCAAGAAGGTCGACACCAGACGCCGCTACCTCAATCTGCGTAAGGACGAGGTGTGACGATGGCGATAAAGAGCAATGGCAAGCCCAAGACGGCCGAACCCCAGGGCTCGAGCCTCTACGAGGTGATCAAGGGCATCGACTTCGAGAAGCGCGAGCTGCTCGGCAAGCCGCGGGGCCGGGGTCTGTTCGACCTCGTGCGCGACAAGGGCGAGCTGCGTTGCTATGCCTGCACCCTGTGCGCCCGCACCTGCCCGACCGACTGCATCGAGATCGACTACTGCCCCGAGCATCCCGAGCTGCCCTTCGACGCGGCGGCGGCCAGAGCGGCCGCCATGAACGCCCTGCCGCCGGGCGAAAGCTGCGGGACGGGCTCGGCCTGCCTCGTCGGCGAAGAGCCTACGCCGCGCATGCTGCAGCCCGAGATCGACATGAAGCTCTTCGACGCGGTCGCCGCCAGACTGCGCGACGGATCAGGCCTGGTCGAAGCCCTCCACGCCACCCAGGACACCTTCGGCTGGCTGCCGCGCCGCGCCCTCGAAGAGATCGCGGCCGAGCTCAAACTGCCCTTCTCGCGCATCTACGGGGTAGCCAGCTTCTACAGCCAGTTCCGCCTCAAGCCCGTCGGCAAGTACCTGATCGACGTCTGCATGGGCACCGCCTGCCACGTGGCCGGCGCGCCGCTGATCGTCGAGGCCCTCTCTCAGGAGCTCGAGATCCCGGTGGGCGACACCACGCCCGACATGCTGTTCACCCTGCAGACGGTGAACTGCGTCGGAGCCTGCGCCCTGGCGCCGGTCGTGCGCATCGGCGACGACGACACTCGCGGCCGCGTGACGCCCAACGGGGCGCGCAAGATCGTGCGCAAGCTGCGCAAGGCGGAGGTGGCCTGATGGCCGCCGCGCCGCGCGAGAAGCGCATTGCGCAGGCACTCGCCAAGGTGGCCGACCCCGGCGCTTACATCGCCGCCGACGACAAGGCCGAGATCCGTATCTGCGCCGGCACGGCCTGTCACGCCTCCGGTCGCGTGGCGCTGCGCGAGGCGATCGTCGACGAGCTCGCCGGGCGCGGCCTGTCCGAGACGGTCAGGGTCATCGAGACCGGCTGCCACGGCTTCTGCGAAGAGGGGCCGATCGTGGTCGTGCGCCCGCAGGGCGTGTTCTACCCGCGCCTCAAGGCGCGCGACATCAAGGCGATCATCGACACCAGCATCGTCGGCGACGGCGTGGTCGAGCGCCTGCTCTATCGCAATCCCGAGACCGACGAGCAGCTCGCCCTCGAGCGCGACATCCCGTTCTACAAGCTCCAGGACCGCATCGTCCTGTCGCTGAACGGCAAGATCGACCCCTTCTCGATCGACGACTATCTGGCCCATGACGGCTATCAGGCTTTGGCCAAGGTGCTCGCCGGCGACGACCCCGACGATCTGATCGCCCAGGTCGAACGCTCCGGCCTGCGCGGCCGCGGCGGAGCCGGNNGACCCGGGCGCGTTCATGGACCGTTCGGTGCTCGAGGGCAACCCCCACGCCGTAGTCGAGGGCATGATCATCGCCGCCTTCGCGATCGGCGCCCACAACGGCCCGGTCGAGGGCTACGTCTACGTGCGCCACGAGTACCCGTTCGCCGTCGAGCGCCTGCGCCATGCCCTGCAGGTGGCCCGCGAGCGTGGTCTCCTGGGCAAGAACATCCTCGACTCGGGCTTCGATTTCGACATTCGTATCAACCAGGGCGCCGGCGCGTTCGTGTGCGGCGAGTCCACCGCCCTCACCGCCTCCATCGAAGGCCACCGCGGCATGCCGCGCGGCAAGCACATCCGCACGGTCGCCCACGGCCTCTACGGTCAGCCGACCAACCTGAACAACGTCGAAAGCTACGCGAACGTCCCCTGGATCGTGCTGCACGGCGCCGAGGCGTTCGCCGCCAAGGGCACGGCCACCTCGAAGGGGACCAAGATCTTCTCGCTGACCGGTAAGATCGTAAACGGCGGCCTCGTCGAGGTGCCCATGGGCGCCACCCTGCGCCACGTCATCTTCGACATCGGCGGCGGCATGCTGCCCGGGCGCCACTTCAAGGCCGTGCAGCTCGGCGGCCCGTCCGGCGGCTGTCTGCCCGAGAGCCTGCTCGACGAACCCATCGACTTCGAAAGCCTCGTCGCGGCCGGCTCGATGATGGGCTCCGGCGGCATGGTGGTAGTCGACGACACGACCTGCATGGTCGACTTCGCCAGGTTCTTCCTCAAGTTCACCGCCGAGGAGAGCTGCGGCAAGTGCGTGCCCTGCCGCGTCGGTAGCCAGCGTCTGCTCGAGATCCTCGAGCGCATCACCGCCGGCGAAGGCGAGCTCGAAGACATCGGGCGCCTCGAGCAGCTCTCCGAGGACATCATCGAGGGCTCGCTCTGCGCCCTCGGCGGCAGCGCTCCCTACCCGGTGCTGTCGACCATCCGCTACTTTCGCGACGAGATCGAGGCCCACATCGTCGACAAGCGCTGCCCGGCCAAGGTCTGCCGGCCGCTGATCCGCTACACCGTAAACGAGAACTGCACCGGCTGCTACGCCTGCAACACGGCCTGCCCCACCCACGCGGTCAAGGGCGAGCGTAAGCAGCTACAGAAGATCGACCAGAAGCTCTGCATCAAATGCGACACCTGTCGCGACGTCTGCAACTTCGACGCCATCACTGTCGATACCGGCGTGCTGGCCACGGTGGGAGGGAGGTCGAAATGAGTCCCACCACGACCGACACCCAGGTGAAGCTCACCATCAACGGCAAGCTCGTCACGGCCACCAAGGGCGCGACCGTTCTGCAGGCCGCCAAGAGCGCCGGCATCGAGATCCCGGCGCTCTGCAACGTCGCGGGCATGGCCCCCTGGGGTGCCTGCCGTCTCTGCCTGATCGAGGTCGAGGGCTGGCCCAAGCTGCAGGCCGCCTGCACGACCTGGGTCGACAACGGCCTCGTCGTGCGCACCGAGACGCCGCGCGTGCGAGCCAAGCGCGAGAGCTACCTCAAGATGTATCTCTCCGATCACGACGCCTACTGCGAGGCGCCTTGCGCCACGTCGTGCCCGACCCACATCGACATACCGGCGGCACTCGCCCTGATCGCCGAAGGCGACCTGGCCGGCGCCTCGGCGCTGGTCGCCGACGACCTGCCCTTCCCCGCCGTCCTCGGCCGCGTCTGCCCGCGCTACTGCGAGCCCGACTGCCGCCGCGGCCAGGTCGACGACCCGATCGCCATCTGCGCCCTGCACCGGGCGGCCGGCGACAAGAGTCCGGCCAGGCTCACGGCCGGCCCCAGCACCGGCAAGCGCGTGGCCGTGATCGGCGCCGGACCGGCGGGCCTCTCGGCCGCCTGGTATCTCACTCGCGCCGGACACGCCGTCACCATCTACGACCGCAACGACAAACCGGGCGGCATGCTGCGCTACAGCATCCCCGCCTTCCGTCTGCCCGAGGCCGTCCTCGACCGCGAGCTCGAACCGCTGTGGGCGGCCGGCGTGCGCTTCGTCGACGGCGTCGGTCTGGGCAGCGAGATCACCCTCGAAGGCCTGCTCGAAGCCGGCATGGACGCCGTCTTCGTGGGCGTGGGCGCCTGGCGCGGCCACGGCGCCCGCCTGCCGGGCGCCAAGTCGGCGCTCGACGGCCTCGAGTTCCTGCGCGCCCTGCGCGACGGCAAGAAGCCGCGTCTGGGCAAGTCGGTCGCCGTGATCGGCGACGGCACCACCGCGCTCGACGTAGCCCGCTCGGCCAGACGCCTGGGCGCCGCCAGCGTCACCGTCATCGCCCGCCACGCCGCCGGCGCGCTGCCGGCCGGCGCCCGCGACGTCAAGGCCGCCGACGACGAAGGCGTCGAGTTCGTCTACGCAGCCGAAGCCAAGAAGATCAAGACCGACAAGGCGGGCAAGGCGACCGGCGTCGAATGTGTCGCCGTCAAGCCCGGTCCCGACGGCAAGCTGCACCCCGAGCGAGGCTCGGCGTTCGTCGTCGCGGCCACCTCGGTCATCACGGCCGCCGACTACGCTCCCGACCTCGGCGACTCAGACGAGGAGCTCGGTTTCTCGCCTTGGGGCACCCTCGAAGCCGACCAGTTCACCGGACGCACCCAGACCGACGGCGTGTTCGCCGGCGGCGACGCGGTGACGGCCACCAAGTCGGCGATCCATGCGGTCGCCGGCGGCAAGCGCGCGGCGCTCGCCATCAGCGCCTGGCTGGCCGGCGACGATCTCGACTCGCTCGAAGCCGACCTGGCGCTCTACGCCGGGCTGCCCTATCTCGCCCAGCTCCACGACTCAGACAAGCTGACCGACGTCGGCCGCAAGCTGGTCGAGACCTCGCCGGTATGGCTCAAGATGGGCATCGGCGCGGCCAAGACGCCGCGCGTCAAGATGCCGGCCGTGCCGGTAGCCAAGCGAGTCGCCTCGTTCGACGAGATCGAGAAGGGCTTCTCGCCCGCCCAGGCCAAGGCCGAAGCGGCCCGCTGCCTGCAGTGCGTCTGCCCCTCCAACGGCGCCTGCGAGCTGCAGAGCCTGGGCATCGACTACGGCGTCACCGACAACGACCTGGTCTACTCGGGCGCCCTCGTGCGTCAGGTCGAGCCCGCCCACGAACATCCCTTCATCCAGCGCGACATGNNGCGGGTCTGCCGCGACGTGGCCGGCCCGGCCTGCTACGACTTCGCCGGGCGCGGTTTCTCGATCAACGTCGACACGCCCTACGGCGAGCCCCTGCAGCTGGCCGACTGCATCACCTGCGGCCGCTGCGTGACCGCCTGCCCGACCGGCGCGCTCACCCTGAACGAGCGCGACCTGCGCTCGTTTCGCACCGACGAGTCGCGCTGCATCATGTGCCACCAGTGCGTCGAGGTCTGCCCGGTCGACGCCATCACCGAGACCAACGTCTTCGAGGAGGCCCGCGGCCACTGGCTCGAGCTGGTCGCCAAGGGCTCCGGCCTGGCCGGCGGACACCGCATGTGCGCCGGCTGCGGCGCCCCCATCGTGGTGCGCCAGGTGCTGATGGGCACCTCCGACCCGGTCGTGGTCTCGGCGGCCACCGGCTGCCTCGAAGTCTCGACCACGATCTACCCCTACACGTCGTGGAAGGGCAGCTACATCCACACCGCCTTCGAGAACGCGGCGGCCACTTTGAGTGGCGTCGAGACGGCCTTCCGCTCGCTCAAGAAGCAGGGCAAGCTCGACGACAACGTCAAGTTCATCGCCTTCGGCGGCGACGGCGGCACCTACGACATCGGCCTGCAGTCGCTGTCGGGCGCCATGGAGCGCGGCCACAACATGCTCTACGTCTGCTACGACAACGGCGCCTACATGAACACCGGCTTCCAGCGCTCCGGCGCCACGCCGGTGGGCGCCTGGACGACCACGAGCCCTGTCGGCAAAGACCAGGAAGGCAAGCTCCAGAACCGCAAGAACCTGACCGACATCATGATCGCCCACGGCCTGCGCTACGTAGCCCAGGCCTCGCCCCACGACCCGCGCGACCTTGTGCGCAAGGCCGCCAGGGCGCTGGCCACCGAAGGGCCGACCTTCCTCAACGTCATCGCCCCCTGCCCGCGCGGCTGGCGGGCCGACGGCGCCGAGACCATCGAGCTCGCCCGCGAGGCGGTCAACACCGGCTACTGGCCGCTGTTCGAAGTCGAAGACGGCCAGTACAAGCTCACCTACCGCCCGCGCGAAAAGCAGCCGCTCATTCCCTGGCTCAAAAAGCAGGGCCGCTTCGCTCATCTCTTCAAGAAGGGCGGCGAGGACCAGCTCGAGCGGCTCCAGGACTGGGTCGACTTCGAGTGGGAGAAGCTGCTGGCCAAGTGCGACGAGCCCGACGAGACCGTCTGGGAGACCAAGGCACGCAACGCCTGCAGCCTGCCGCAGGTGCCGATCAGGTAGAGCCTGCTAGACTGAGAACCGGCTACCAGCCGTGACGCGAATAGGCGACGGGGGCCGGGCCCGAAAGGGCCCGGCCCCCGTCGCCGTCTTGCCCGCGGTGCGTCATGGAGTCCGCGCGCCGATCGTCCGAGATGCCGTCCAGCCCGCCACCTGCCGGCAGGCCTCTATCGCCGACCCGCCGATCGTCCGATACGTCACGCAGGCAGGCAAGCGGGAGGTCCGATGGCGCACACGGCGAGAAGGCGAGTCGGCGGGCTGACGGTGGCGATCGTCGCGACCGTTGCCGCCCTGACCCTCGCCGGCGGGCTTGTCGGCCTGCCCGGGTCGAGGCGCGGCGCGCCGGCGGCCGCGGGCGCGGCCACACGCCCGGCGGCGCCACTGAGCGCCGGCCTCGCGCGGGTGCGGAGCATCCAGGGCGTCTTCGTGCCCGACGGTCAGAGCACTGGTGACCTTACCGTAGTCGACCGCGTCATCTTCGCGGTGTCGTCGAACGGCGACAGTTTCTTCGACGTGCGCTACCGCCCGGACTACCCCGCGCTGCGGAAGCAATGGCGCGCCGCCCTCAAGGCAGACCCGCACGCCACCGTCGCCGACTCGCAGGCCCTTCAATTAGCCGGCGCGCTCACCCGACGAGTCATCGTCACCGACAGCGCGACCGGACTGGAACAGACGAAGACCTGGGTCGTCAACCCATTCACCCGCAAGGTGCTCGGGGTGCGGTACCGTTACTACAGGCTCTTCTCCACCTACGCGCTCACGGCTCCTCGCGACGTCCCGTTCGTCTGGCTGCTGTCGCACGTGCTCGACACGGCGCTGACCGCCGAACGTCCGCGGGTCACCGTCAAGGACGCGGCGTACCGCGGCAGGCCGGCGGTAAGCGCGACCGTCTTCAACAGCGACGGCAAGCCGGCCTACGAAGCGCTGATCGATCGGCAGTACGGCCTGGCGGAGCGGGTGACGTCGCTACAGGGCTCACGCGCGCTGCCGGACTACCGGCTCGTCCCCTACCACCTTGAAGACCTCGCGGTGAACCGGCCGATCGGCCAGAGCCGCTTCGTCATGAAGCCCGACTACCGCTATGCGCCGCGGGGGTTCGGACCGCCCAAGCCGACCGACACGCCCGACAAGTACGGGCTCGACATCGACGAGCGGTCAGTTCCCCTCGCCGACCTGAGCCGCTTCACGTCGTCGTGGACGCTGCTGCCCAGTTGGCTGCCGGCGGGCTATCGCCTGGCCTCGGCGGCGCGGACTACCGACAGTCGGCACCTCTGGCTCTTCTACCGCCTGGGTCTGGACTACCTGGAGGTAGGCACGGCGGGCAGCAGCGAAAGCTGGATAGGCGACGGCGGTATCGTTCACGGTCTCTACTTTCAGGCCTGGATGTCGAAGGCCGGCGCCGAGCAACTCGACGGATGGCCGTCGATCGGCCACACCGTCGGCGTCCTGCGGGGCGGCGCGATGTCGGGCTGGCCCGCCGGTTTCGGGTCTTCCTTTGAGCCGGGCCGCAACGTCGTCGACACCGTCGCCTTCGGCGTCTCGGGCACCGCACCGGTAGCGACTCTGCGCCGCGTGGCCGAGTCCGTGCGGCAGGCCAAGCCCGGGCCCTACCTCCCCGGCTCCGGCTACGGCTGGTGGCCCTGGCCGCTCGCCGCTCTCGGCGTGGCCGCGCTCATGCTGGCGCTGCGGCGACGGCGGGCGACGAACGGCCACGCGCCGTCGCTTCGGCGCGTCCGCCTGGCGCTGGTCGGCGTCGCGGCGGTCGCCGTGAGCGCCTCGCTCTCGTGGCACCGACTGTACGGCGCAGGCAACGCTTTCTCCGTGAGGGGGTGGCAGGAGCCGCTGGCCGAACTGACCGTCGCCGTGGCGCTGTTTGCCGGGGCGGTGGCTCTGGGAGCGCCGGCGACTTCGACGCGGCGCCGCCTCACGCCCTGGTTTCTCACGGTCCTCCTCGGCCTGCTGACGCTCGCCGGCACACTCCTGGCGGTCGTCTACCTGCCGGTGAAGGCGCGGTTCATGACCGACCAGTCCGCGACGGTGCACTGGGCCAGCATCCACTCCGTGCTACGCGGCGTCGAGATCCCGCTCCCCGGGCCGGGCCTGCTCCTCGCCATCACAGGCGCGGTGCTGATCGTCGTCGGCGGGTTCTTGCTGCGCACGGAGGATCGAGAGCTCCAGCCGGGCGGCAGCGGCGGCGGCGGCGGCGGCGGCGAGGCAGCTTAGCCGGCGACGAGGCGGATCAGACGGCGCCGTCCCGCTGAAGCGCCTACTCCCCGACGATCTGCTCGAGCTGCGGCGGTGTGACGCCCTGCTTGGCGAGCTTGCGCGCGACCTTCCGCGGGATGAGCTGCACGAAGGCCTCGTCGTAGCGAAAGCGGCGCCACTGCCCTTTCAGGCGCAGCACCAGCTCGTCGCCTTCGACACGCAGCGGCAACCCGCGGCGCCGCGCCTCCCCGCGAATGAACGGACCCACCATCGTACGCCAGTCCTCGGGCGTGAGCTCGGACACCACGTTGCCGTGATACTGGGCCGGGTCGAGCGCCCGCTCGGGGTCGAAAACCAGCACGCGACCGGCGGCGGCCCCCGACATGAAGAACTTGCCGGCATACGGCCGCGGCCGCAGAGCGAGCTCGCCGCGGGCGTCGGGCTTGGCCAGTCCCATGACCACGTGCAGCGAGTTCTCGCCGCCCGACATGAGGTACTCGAAGGCGTACTCGTTGGGCGAGCCGAAGTGGATCGACTTGAGCCCCGGAGCGGGCGTCAGGCCGTCGGCCAGCAGCACCTTGTTCTGGCCGGCGACCGCGAAACGCGAACCCGAGTCCCAGAGGCTGAGCGTGCCGCCGTGGGCAGCATAGAGGCAGGTGTTGAGGCCGTCCTGCAGCACGAAGACGTGGCCCGAATCGGCCTTCATGCCGACGTGGCACTGAGCCTGACCGTAGAGCCAGATCTGCGCCCCTTCGAGCAGCGCCCCCAGAAAGTCGCCCGACTCACGGCCGAACAGCTCGATGACCACGCCCTCGGCCGCCGCGCCGTCTTCGCCGGCCAGGTTGGCGCCCACGTAGCGCGGGCCGCCCAGACAGCCGAAGCCGACCAGGTTATGCCAGCCCAGGCGCACCGCCTCAGACACGAAGCGCGCCGCGCAGTCGAGCCCGAACGACTCGCTCTCGAAGCCGGCGAAGTCGACCACGAGGACGTCGCGCACCGGGTCCGACGGCGGCAGCAGGTCGTCGCGGGTGTCGGCGGTGAGGCGGGCCCAGAGGC
>PMKK01000082.1 GCA_003157715.1 Actinomycetota bacterium | reverse complement strand
GTAGAAGACGTGAAACTCGGCGGCGAGCTCGCCGAGGTAGCCGTGCAGGCGCTGCGGGCCGCGGCGTTCCACGGCGTCGAGCACGACGAGCGGAAACCGTGCCAGAGCGCGCGTCAGATTGCGCTCGAACGGCCCCACCTCGACCTCGCCGAACGAGACGGCGCCCGGCGCCGGGCGCGGAGCGCTCGACTCGCCCCGATCGCCCGGAGCGTCCGGCACGCCCAAGTCGCCCTGATCGCCCCGCCCCTCGGCGAGGTTGCGCAGCACGCTGCAGATCCTGGCGTGAGCGTATTGCACGTAGTAGACGGGGTTCTTGCTCGACTGTTCCACGGCGAGGTCGAGGTCGAGGTCGAGGGTCGAGTCGTGGCTGCGACCGACCATGAAGAACCGCACCGCGTCGACGCCGATGGCGTCGCTCAAGTCGTCGACCGTGACGATGTCGCCGCTGCGCTTCGACATGCGCCGCGCGGCGCCGCTTTCGAGCAGGTTGACAAGCTGCCCGATGATCAGCTCGAGGCGCGCGGGATCGTGGGGTGGCAGGGCGCTGAACATCGCCTTCATGCGCGGCACGTAGCCGTGATGGTCGGCTCCCCAGATGTCGATCAGATGCTCGAAGCCACGGTCCATCTTGTCGCGGTGGTAGGCGATGTCGGAGAGAAAGTAGGTGGGCGCCCCGGTCTGACGGATGAGCACGCGGTCCTTGTCGTCGCCGTAGCCCGTGGTGCGCAGCCACACGGCGCCGTCGGCGTCGAAGAGCTCTCCCTCCGTGTCCAGCTCGCGCAGCACCTTGCCGACCTCGCCGGCGAAGCCGCGGTGCGCCGTGCCGCCCGCGTAGAGCGAGGCTTCGCTCGTCCAGACGTCGAAGGGCACGCGCAGCCGCTCGAGGGTGACCCGAAAGCGTGCCAGAATGGCGTCGCGGCCCCACATCTTGATCTCGTCGACGACCTCGTCCGGCAGCCGGGTCGCGTCGGGAGCGGCGGCCGTCACGGCCGCGAGGTAGCGGTCACCGACCTCGTCGATCAGCCGGTCGGCGACTTCGAGCACGTAGTCACCCAGGTAGCCGTCGTCGGGTACGGCCATCTCGACGCCGAGACGCTGCGCGTAGCGCGCCGCCAGCGACTGCCCGAACTTCAGCATCTGGCTGCCGAAGTCGTTCAAGTAGAACTCGCGGGTGACATCGTGGCCGGCGAAAGAGAATAGCCGGCAGAGCGCGTCGCCCATCGAAGCGTAGCGCGCATGGCCGACGTGCAGCGGTCCCGTCGGGTTGACGCTGACGAACTCGACGTTGATCTTCTGGCGCCGCGCGGGCGGCAGCACGTCACGGCCGTGGTCGTCGCCGAGAGCGAGCATCTGCCGTGCCGCGCCCCGATACCACTCGTCGCTCAGGAAGAGGTTGAGAAACCCGGGCCCGGCGACCTCGAAGCGCGCGCAGACGGCGGCTCCCGGCCCGGCGCACCAGCGCTCTCCGAGCTCGGTCGCGATCTCACGCGGATCGCGGTGCGCCAGGCGCGCGACCGCCAGGGCGAGCGGCGTGGAGACATCGCCGAACTCCGGCTTGGGAGGCAGCGTCAGCTCGGCCGGCGGCAGCTCGGCCGCGACCGGACAGATCTCGGCGAGCGTTCGCTCGAGCGACCGTCCCAGGCCGGCCAGCCCGTACAGCTCCTGGTGCTCGTCGCGTTCGCTCATCGTCTTACCCTTTGCTGCTCGTGGCCTGCCGCGCCGTCGGGCGCGGCCTTGCATGATAGTCGTGCCGTCTCCGGCGCGAACCTGGTCGCCCTCTCGGGCGCTGACCTGGTCGCGCTCTCGGGCGCTGACCCGGTCGCTCACTTCGAAGGCGACCTGGTGATGATACGCCTGCCGACGGCGTGCCTAGTGCCGTCGATCGACTTCGTCGTCGCCGCTCAGGCTGGTGTGACTTCGTCGCACGCCTAGTGATGATAGGTCTCGCCGCGCATGATCTTCAGCCCGCGAAAGAGCTGTTCGGCCAGCACCACACGGGCGAGCTGATGAGGCAGGGTGAGCCGCGACAGCGAGAGCGACTCGCGCGCCGCCGCCTTGACCTCGTCGGCCAGACCCAGCGAGCCGCCCACCACGAAGGTCACCGTCCCGGCCTCAGACCACGTCCGCAGGCGGTCGGCGAAGGCCTCGCTGTCGTAGCCGCGGCCCCGGGCGTCGAGCGCCACGATGGTGCCGCCCTGTGAGAGCTCCGGCAGAAGCCGCCGGCCTTCGTCGCGAAGCACCTCGGCCGCCGCCCGGCCGCGCAGCGAGACCTCGCGTACCTCGCGCACCGACAAGCGGCAGAGCCCGCCGATCAGCCGCTCGTAGTGCGCGAAGGCCGGCCGCAGGTCGGCGTCGAGGCGGCCGACGGCAAGGATCTCGAGACGCTCGGGCACGACAGCTGGCGCTACTGCGAGGCCTGCCCGGGCGGCGAGAAGAAGCCGATCTGGCCCTGGCCGTGCGACTTGGCCACATACATGGTGGTGGTCGCCTTGGCGACCAGCTCTTCGACCAGCGTGCCGTCTTCGGGGAAGGTCGCCACCCCGGCGCTGGCGCTGAGCGCGAAGCCGCGCCCGTCGACCTCGCAGCGCATGTCGGCGAGGGCGGCAAGCAGGCGGCCGAGCACGAGATCGGCCTGGGTGTCGCCGATCTCGGGCAGCACCAGCAGGAACTCGTCGGCGCCGTAGCGGCAGGTGAGGTCGCAGTCGCGCAGCAGCGCGCGCAGCTGGTCGGCCCACTGGCGCAGCACGACGTCGGCGCCGCTTCTGCCGACCGCCTCGTTGACCGTGGCGAAGCCGTCGATGTCGAGCATGACGAAGGCGACCGTGCGCTCGTGACGGCGCGCTCTGGCGAGCTCGAGCGCGGCGTGCTCGCGCAGATGGCGGAAGTTGTACATGCCCGTCAGCGAGTCGCGCGTCTCGGCGAAGCGGTTGTCGCTCACCAGGCGCAGGTTCTCGAGGGCGATGTCGGACTGGTCGGCGATGCCCGACAGCAGGCGACGCTGCACCTCGCTGTGGGAGCCGTCCTCGGCGTAGACGTAGCCGTCGGTCTCGGAGTTGTAGGCCTCGAACTGGCAGACCGTGTCGCCGAGACCCCAGCAGAGCGTCTCTTTGGTGATGACCGTCGCGCCGGTGATGTGCTCGAGCACGCCGTCGACGAGACCGCGCTCGAAGTCACACAGCGCGTTGCCGGTGGCCGGCAGCCGATAGCAGGTCATGCACTTGGACAGCTTGACCAGCACCTTCTCTTCGTCGAGCTCGACCTCGAGCTCGCCCAGCATCATGAAGGCAAACCACGACTTGAGATCCTGGATGGACTGCAGCTCGAGGTCGCGCGCGAAGCGCTTGGCGGCGATGTACAGCACCGCGCTTGAACTGGAGCCCAGCACGTCGGGCAGCAGGACGAGCTGGACCAGCCGAAACAGTGCCGGCGGAATGCAGACCTCGTTGTCGGGCGCGTCCAGGATCTGCGCCGGGGTCGGCATGATGCGTGCCTGCTCGGGGCTGGTGAGGGCGATCAGGTTGCCGAGCGTGTGCGCGAACAGGTCGGCGAGCGTGAGCTCTTCGCGAGAGCGGATGGCCACCGTGTGCGCCCCCTTACACCACGGGCCCTGACGGGCGTTGCCGGTCACGACCGCCGGCCGTGCGGGCGGACAGAGCCGCCACCGGCGATATACTTCACGTAAGCGAGTATACGACACAACTAGGGGACCACCGGCCGATGACACCATCCAGCGATCGTCAGGGCGTTGCCGGGCTTGGCGACGGCGACCTCGCCGCGGCCAAGCGCAAGCTGCGCGAGCAGGTGCTGCAACGCCGCGACGCGATGGCGGGCGCGCAGCGCCTCGCCTGCGGCGAGGCGCTGCGCGCCCGCCTCGTCGCCCTGCCCGCGGTCGCCACCGCCGCGACCATCCTGAGCTTCGCCTCGTTTCGCAGCGAGATCGACACCATGCCGCTGATCGACTGGTGCCTCGAGCACGACATCGCCGTGGCACTGCCGCGGATCATCGGCCCGCGCCACATGGAGGCCTTCGTTACGACCGATCCCGGCACCGACCTCGTCCCCGGCCGCTTCGACATACCTGAGCCCAGGGAGGGCCTGACGCCGGTCGATCCCGCCGTGATCGACGTCGTCATCGTGCCCGGCTCGGCGTTCGACCGCGCGGGCGGGCGCATGGGATACGGGGGCGGCTTCTACGACGCCTACCTGGCGCGCATGCGCCCCGACGCCCGGCGGATCGGCATCGCCTTCGAGGTGCAGCTCGTCGAGCACGTGCCGCGCGAGGCGCACGACCTGTGCGTCGATCTGGTCGTGACCGAGGCACGCGCGATCGAGACCGCTTGCCGGCCGGCGCCCCAGTGACCTAGAACAACGCTCCCGCCGGTTCGCCGGCCGCTCCAGCCAAGCAACAGACCGGCCGGTCCGAAAGCCTCGCCTGGACTGTATACTGCGTGTCGCGCGGGCACGGCGAAGCGTGGCGTGTGACACCCCCCGCGCGTCTCGCGGCCGCGCACTTCAGAGAAGCCGGCGATCCTTATCCGAAGGAGTCCCGTATGAGCAACGCTGGTCGACGCATCCGGGTCGGTGTCCTTCTGGGCGGCGCCTCCGCGGAGCGCGAGATATCGCTCGCCTCCGGCCGCATGATCGCGGATCATCTGCCGCGCGACCGCTACGAGGTCGTGCTGTTCGATTCTCTCGCCTTGATGGCGGGCAACCCGGCGCTGTCCGCGGACCTCGCCCAGAAGGCCCAGGCTCTCCTGGCTCACGCGGGCGGGCACGAGGAACTTGCCGGCAGTGACCGCGAGCTGCCGGCCGCCTTTCAGCGCGAGATTCAGAGTGCCGCGGCAGAGGCGGCGCCGGCCACCGAAGCCATGCAGGTCGTAGAGGGCAAGCGGCGCATCGACGTGGCCTTCATCGGGCTGCACGGACCCTGGGGAGAAGACGGCACGCTCCAGGGCATGCTCGAGATCGTGGGCATCCCGTACGTCGGTTCGGGTGTGCTCGCCTCGGCCCTGGCCATGGACAAGGTGATGGCCGCGAAGATGCTCGCCGCCGAGGGCATCCCGGTCGCGCGGTCGGTCGTGGTCGAGCGCGACGGGTCCGACGACGAAGCGCTACGCCGCGCGGCGGCTCTCATCCCGGCGTTCGTCAAGCCGTCGCGGCAGGGCTCGAGCGTGGGCATGAGCCCGGTGTCCCGTCCGGAGGAGCTCGACCCGGCGGTCGAGACGGCCTTCGAGTACGACAGCCGCGTCCTGGTCGAAGAGCGCCTCGATGGTCGCGAGATCACGGTGGGCGTCATCGGCAACCGCCGGCTCACCGCCCTGCCGGTGGTCGAGATCGTCTCCAAGCGAGAGTTCTTCGACTACCGCGCCAAGTACGATCCCGCCCTCTTCGAGGAGATCTGTCCCGCCGAGCTCGCCCCCGACGTGGTCCACACGGTCCAGGACCTCGCGCTCCGCGCGCACCGTGCCCTCGATTGCCGGGGGTACTCGCGCGTCGACATGATCCTGACGGCCGACCGGGGCGCGGTCGTTCTCGAGGTCAACACGCTGCCGGGGATGACGGTCAACAGCCTCTTTCCCAAGGCCGCGGCCGCGGCCGGGATGCCGTTCGGGGAGCTGCTCGACCGGCTCGTGCGGCTCGCGCTCGGCGAGGAGTAGGCGCGGAGTAGGCGCGGAGCAGGCGCGGAGCAGGCGCGGAGCGTCCGCAAGACGCGCCCCTCGCCGCGGCCAAAGGACGGATCCTAGTCGGCTGCCGCCTCGGGACGCAGCTCGGCCGCCATCGCGCGCGCCATGTCGCGCACCGCGGCGATCAGGGGCCCGTTACCGGCCGCGTCGCCGGCCCGATAGGCAAGGCCGGTCACCGGCAGCGGCTTGACCTTCTTGTCGGACGACAGCGCGACGAAGCGCTTGAGGCTGTCGATGGCCTCGTCCACGCCTGTGCTTTCGGCGACCGCGATCAGACCCACCGAGCGCGCCTGCAGCCAGACCTCGTGGTAGTTGTTGAAGCAGTTGCGGTCGATGAAGATCTTCATCTGGCCGGAGATGTCCTCGTAGTAGACCGGCGTGGCGAGGATCAGCCCGTCGGCCGCGTACATGCGCTCGAGGATGGCGCCGGCGTCGTCGTCGAGCGGGCAGACGGGAAGGTCTTCGCAGTCGTCGTGACCCTCGCAGGGCAGCACGCGATGCTCGCTCAGCATGATCTTCTCGACGGCCAGGCCGGCGCGCGCCAGTTCGTCGAGGGCGATGTCGACGAGGTACGACGTGTTGCCGGCAGCCCGCGGGCTGCCGACGACGGCCACGACCGAGGGCTGGCCCGCATGATCTGCCAAAGGCTCCATAGGCTGCTGTCTCCGTGAGCTCGGGCTGGACAGGGCGGGATGAGACGGACACCGAAAGTGTATCGCTTCGGACCCGGCGGCGCGAAGCGAGCGACGAGGCGGGGCAACCAGCGAAGCGAAGCGAAGCGATGCCCGGCGGCGCGAAGCAACCCGCATGGCGGAGCGGGTTGCGGCGCGGCGCCCGGCGGCGCGAAGCGAGCAGCGACGCGGACGGCGGACGGCGTTCTCGGCCGGCCGGGCGCGATAGACTGCACAGCATGACCGGGACAGACGCCGACACAGAAGGACAGCGCGCCGCCTCGCGGCCGGCGCCGGCCGCAGGGACGGCGGTCCCGGCGGTCCCGGCGGTCCCGCCGGCCCTCGTCGCTATCGTCGGCAAAAGCGACAGCGGCAAGACGACCTTCATCGAGGTGCTGCTGCCGGAGCTCGCGCGGCTCGGCTTGCGGGTGGGCACCGTCAAGCACGACGTGCACGGCATCGAGGTCGATACCCCGGGCAAGGACTCGTGGCGCCACGGTCAGGCCGGCGCCGAGGCCTACGTCGTCGCCGGTCCCGACCGTCTGGCGTTCATCTCGCGCCTGGCGCACCCGCTGCCCCTGGTCGAGATCGCCCAGCGTTTCTTCGCCGGCTTCGACCTCGTCGTGGCCGAGGGTTACAAACGCGAGGCGCCGCATCGGATCGAAATCTTTCGGCGAGACGCCGGCCATGCGAGCCCGCTCTGCGGACCGGGCGAAGCCCTGGCCCTGGTCACGGACGCCCCGCTCGACCACGAGCGGCGCTTTGCCCTCGACGACGGCGCCGGGGTCGCGGCGCTGATCGCGTCGCGCCTCGATGCGCTGCGGCGTTACTGACACCCACACGCCGCCGCGACACTCCGGGCCCGCCATCTTGATTGTCGCTGCCCGAGACCGTACAGTGATTCAGGTGTCGATCGCGGCGCACCGACCACAAAGCTCCGCGGCCGCGCCTCCGCCGCAAGCGGAGTCGGTCACAGCGACGAGAGAGATGGGATATGCCCAGTATCGGCCTCCCCGAGTTGCTCATCATCTTTGCGATCATCGTACTGCTGTTCGGGGCCTCGCGACTGCCCGGACTCGGCAAGTCGGTCGGACAGAGCGTGCGCGGCTTCAAGACGGGCCTGAGCGGCGAAGACGAGAAGCCCAAAGAGCTCGAGAACAAGCCGGGCGACGACACAACGCCCCCCGCGCCGCCGACCGCCTGATCCCCTAGGCCTGCTCCAGCAGACAAACGGCCGTGGCCGAGATGCCCTCGCCGCGGCCCTCGAAACCCATGCCCTCGGTGGTCGTGGCCTTTACCCCGACCGCGTCGCCTGCCACCCGCAGCGCCCCCGCCAACCGGGCCGTCATCGCGGCGCGGTGCGCGGCGAGCTTGGGCCGTTCGGCCACGATCACGAGGTCGACGTTGACGACCCGCCAGCCGGCGCCGGCCGCTCGCGTCACGACCTCGCGGAGCAGCGCCAGGCTCGAGGCGCCCTCGTAGGCCGGATCGGTGTCGGGAAACAAGGTGCCGATGTCGCCCAGGCCGGCCGCCCCGAGGACCGCGTCGATCACGGCGTGGACGGCGACGTCGGCGTCGGAGTGGCCGCTCAAACCGTGGTGGTAGTCGATCTCCAGCCCGCACAGCACGAGCCGCCGGCCGGCGGCGAACCGGTGAGCGTCGAAGCCGATGCCGACCCTAGACGTCAGCCTCGGTCTCCCACGAAAGTAGCGCCCCGGCCAGGGGCAGGTCGGCCGGAGTCGTGATCTTTACGTTGGCCGCCGTGGAGGGCACCACCACGACCGTCGCCCCTCCCTGTTCGAGCACGGCGGCATCGTCGGTCGCACGGCTCGCGTCGACGCGAGCGTAGGCGGCCCGCATGGCCGCCGCCTTGAACACCTGAGGAGTCTGCACGGCCCACAGCTCGCGACGATCGACGGTGCTCAGCACGCGACGGTCGCCGTCGGCTCGTTTGAGAGTGTCGACGACGGCCGTCGCCGGCACGGCGCCGTCGGTGCCGTCGGCTTCGAGCGCCGTCAGGCAGTCGAGAAACACGTGACGGCTGAACAGCGGCCGCGCCCCGTCGTGGACGGCGATCAGTCCGGCATCGGCCGGCACGACGGAGAGGCCGGCGCGCACCGAGTCGCTGCGCTCCAGGCCGCCCTCGGCGATCAGGACCGGCTTGCCGTACTCGGTGGCCTCGGAGAGGTCGGCGAACCGCACGACATGCGAGGGGTGCAACACGACGACGATGCCGGCGACCTGCTCGATGACCGCCAGGCGGCGCACGGAATGGCTGATGATCGGCTCGCCAGCGAGCAGCAGGAACTGCTTGGATTCTCCCTCGGGCAGCCCCATGCGCCGGCTCTCGCCGGCGGCCGCGACGATGACCCAGACTTGCGGGTCCGCGGTGCGATTCACGCTTTCACCTTTCGAGTCGGGCGCTACGATCGCGCCGGCGCCGCTCGGACAGTCCTACGCAAAGATGATCTTGCCCGACCGAGATCGCCGCGACGCCCGTCGACCAGACCGCGGACGTCGCTCACCCTCGGTCGCGGCGAGCACCGCTCTACCGGGCCCCACCCGCGGCCGCGCTCAGACGACCGGGGCGACCTCGGCCAGCTCGTGGGCCTCGATCGAAGCCACGGCGCCGGCCGCGACGCCGGCCGCGACGCCGGCCGTGCCGACCTCGTCGAGCACCGCGTCGAGAAAGGCGTTGGCCTCGTCCTCGTTCATCTCGCGAGCGTACATGAGCTCGCTGGCAAGGATCTTCTTGGCCTTTGAGAACATCTGCTTCTCGCCGGTCGAGAGCCCCTTGTCACAATGCCGGATGGCGAGGTTGCGAACCACCTCGGCGACCTCGAAGATGTCGCCGGTCTTGAGCTTGTCGCGGTTGTGCTTGTAGCGGCGGCTCCAGTTCTTGGGCATCTTGGTGGGGTCGCCGTGGAGCACGTCGAGCACATCATCGACCACATCCGACTCGACGACCTTGCGCAGCCCCGCACGATCGGCGGAGTCGACGGGGACCATGACGGTCATGTCGTTGTGCAGGATCTGGATGGTGAGATACTCTCGTTGCCGACCGCGGACTTCCATGTCCTCGATCTTCATGATCTTGCCCGCACCGTGGTGCGGGTAGACGACCTTATCGCCGACTCTGTACAAGATCAGCCACCTCCCGGCTTCTCGTCGTCTCGGTGGCGCCCCCGTGGTGCTGCGGGCGACGGCAGGACCCTGGTGATGGCGTCTCTCAGACTGGCGAGACCCTCCACCGGGGCTCCGCTGCGCAAACGCCGAGCATCGGGTCGCGGCATGAACACGGTCTCGAAGCCCACCTTGGTGGCTTCAGTGACGCGTCGCTGCGGTTGCCCGGACGACCGTAACTCTCCGGTGAGGCCTAGTTCTCCGAACACTGCGGCGTTGCGCGGTAACGCGACGCCCCGTTCGGCAGAGGCCACTGCGAGAGCTACAGCCAAGTCGGCTGCGGGTTCTTCTATGCGCACCCCACCGACTATGTTAACAAAAACATCCGCATTTGCCAAAGTAAGACGACCGTGACGGCTCAGCACGGCGACGATCATGGCCAGCCGGTTGCGGTCGAAGCCGGTCGCCACGCGGCGCGGCAGCGCCAGATCGGTGGGGTTGACCAGGGCCTGCACCTCGACCAGAAAACAGCGCGTGCCCTCTACGGCGACGTGCACGCAAGCGCCGGCCGCGCCGCGTTCGGCCAGAAAGAGCGCCGAGGGGTCGGCCACCGCCGCGAGCCCGCGCTCCCCCATCTCGAACACGCCGAGCTCGTTGGTAGACCCGAAGCGGTTCTTCGCGGCGCGCAGCAGGCGAAAGAACCTGTCGCGGTCGCCCTCGAACTGCAGCACGGTATCGACCATGTGCTCGAGCACCCGAGGACCGGCGATGGCGCCGTCCTTGGTGACGTGTCCGACCAGAAAGACGGCGCTGCCGCTCTCTTTGGCGAAGCGCAGAAAGCGCGAGGTCGCCTCGCGCACCTGGCTCACGCTGCCGGGCGCCGACGAGAGCTCGGCGTCGTAGACCGTCTGCACCGAATCGATCACGACGAGCGCCGGGCGCACGGCTTCGAGCGCCTCGAGGATCGTCTCGAGCTCGGTCTCGGCCAGCATCTGAATGGCTCCGGGCGCGCCGCAGACCCGTTCGGCGCGCATCTTGACCTGGCTCGGCGACTCTTCGCCGCAGACCAGCATGACCGGATGCTCAGGACCCTGAGCGCCGACCGCGTCGAGCACCTGCAACAGCAGGGTCGACTTGCCGATGCCCGGCTCGCCGCCGACCAGCACGAGCGACCCCGGCACGATGCCGCCGCCCAGCACGCGGTCGAGCTCGGGAATGCCGCTGCTGAAACGCTCGTCGGCCGACGAGGAGAACTCGGAAAGGGGCCGCACGCCGGCAGCGCCGGCGGTACCGGCGGCGGCGGTGCGACGACGGCGGGCGGGGTCGGCGGCGCCGCCCCCGCCCGCCGTCACGTTCCTGACGATCTCTTCGGTGAACGAGTTCCAAGCCGCGCAGTCGGGGCAGCGCCCGAGCCAGCGCGCCTCTTGATGGCCGCACTGCCCGCACGTGAAGACGACGTGGTCCCTGCGCACCGCCACTGCCGGGCCGGAGGCTTTGGGCTAACTCTCGCCAGGCACTTCGGCCAGCGAGGATTGGCCGTCGCCGGCGGTCGCGACCGTGTGATCGGGCGGCAGCCCGACGAAGGGTTCGTCGATGCCGAGCAGCGACAGATCGTCGATCGGCGAGCTCACCTCTTCGCCGTTGGCATACAGCACCGTGTCGTCGTCGCGACAGTCGACGCGGATCACCGTGCCCGGCTCGAGCTGACGCTCGAGCAGAATGTCGGCCAGCTTGTCTTCGATGTAGCGCTGGATGGCGCGTCGCAGCGGTCGCGCGCCGAGCGTAGGGTCGTAGCCCTTCTCGACGAGCAGTTCGCCGGCGGCGTCGCTCATCTCGATGGACAGGCCCTTCTCGGCGAGCTGCTTGCCCGTGCGAATGACGAGCAGATCGACGATGCTGCGGATCTCTTCGCGGGTCAGCTTGTGGAACACGATGACTTCGTCGACGCGGTTCAAGAACTCGGGCCGGAAGAGCCGCTTGAGCTCGCCCGTGATGCGCGACTTCATGTCTTCGTAGCTCAGCCCCAGGGTGTCGGCCTGCGCGAAGCCGAGCGGCGTGTTCTTGGAGATCATGCCGGCGCCGATGTTGCTCGTCATGATGACGATGATGTGACGGAAGTCGACGGTGCGTCCCTGAGAGTCGGTGAGCCGGCCGTCTTCTAAGATCTGCAGCAGGATGTTGAAGACNNTCGGTGAGCTGGCCGCCCTCTTCGTGTCCGACGTAACCAGGCGGCGAGCCGACCAGGCGCGACACCGAGTGCTTTTCCATGTACTCGCTCATGTCGAGCTGCACGAGCATGTCTTCGTCGCCGAAGAGGAATTCGGCCAGCGTGCGGGCGAGCTCGGTCTTGCCGACGCCCGACGGCCCCAGGAAGATGAACGAGCCGGCCGGCCGCTTGGGGTCTTTGAGACCGGAGCGCGAACGGCGGATCGACTTGGAGACGGCACGCACCGCGACGTCCTGGCCGATCAGGCGCTTGTGAAGCTCGTCTTCCATGCGCAGCAGCTTTTTGGACTCTGCCTCGGTGAGCTTGAACACCGGGATGCCGGTCCACATGCTGACGATCTCGGCGACTTCGTCTTCGCCGATGCTGGCGTGCATGCCTTCGTCGGAGGTCTTCCACTGCTCTTCGAGCTCGAGCTTCTTGTGCGACAGCTTGCGCTCCTTGTCGCGCAGGTTGGCCGCCTTCTCGAACTCCTGGGCCTCGATGGCGGCCTCTTTTTCTGAGCGCACCGTGGCGATCTCGCCTTCGAGGTCGCGGTAGCTCGGCGGCGCGGTCATGGTGCGGATGCGCATGCGGCTGGCCGCTTCGTCGATCAGGTCGATNNCGATCGCCTTGTCGGGCAGGTACCTGTCGGCGATGTAGCGGCTCGACAGAATGGCCGCGGCGTGCAGCGCGTCGTCGGTGATACGGATGCGGTGATGGGCCTCGTAGCGGTCGCGCAAGCCCTTGAGGATGGCTTCGGTCTGCTCGGTGTCGGGCTCTTCGACCTTGATCTGCTGGAAGCGACGCTCGAGAGCGGCGTCGCGCTCGAGGTACTTGCGATATTCGTCGAGCGTCGTCGCGCCGATGGTCTGCAGCTCGCCGCGCGCCAGCGCGGGCTTGAGGATGGAGGCCGCGTCGATGGCACCCTCGGCGGCGCCCGCCCCGACCAGGTTGTGGAGCTCGTCGATGAACAGGATGATGTCGCCCTGCTCGCGGATCTCCTTCATGAC
>PMKK01000190.1:16230-16425 GCA_003157715.1 Actinomycetota bacterium | reverse complement strand
GCCGTTGCCCTCGATGACGGCGTTTCTCATCTGTTCGAACAGCGGGTCGGGCGCGACGCCGGTCATGAGACGCTCCCTTCGCGCGCAGTCACCGGGCGGCTTGCCGCCGCCGCTGCCACCACCTGTGTGCCCCTCCTGGCTGCCATCAGACGCCTCTCTCCTGGTCGGCCCGGGCCACGAAGGCGCGCATCTCCT
>PMKK01000190.1:0-16166 GCA_003157715.1 Actinomycetota bacterium | reverse complement strand
GTCGCCGAAGGCGCCGACCTTGTGAATCTCGTCGACCATCAGCAGCTCGTCGCTCACGCCGACACCGTTGACCACGAACTTGATCATGGCGGCGAACTCGTTGTCCATGACGAGCTGCGCGCAATCGAAGGTGACTCCCGACTCGATCATTCCCGCGCCGTAGATGATGCTGGCCCCTGCCAGCGCCACCGTGAGTCCGGTGAGGGTCTTCTCGTGGCCGCTCTGGGCGTCACCGAGCTTGGAGTCGCCCTACGCACCGGCGATGTAGCTCGGCAGACGGTACTGCCTGGCGAGCTGGGCCACCGCGGCGCCGATCAGGGCGAGCTCGGGCGAGCCCACCGAAGCCGAGGCGAAACGCAGGTCCATGGCGGTGGTAGACGAGCCGTAGATCACCGGCGAGCCGCGTTCGGTGAGCTGCGCCAGCACGATGCCCGACAGTACCTCGGCGTTGTGTTGCACCAGGGTGCCCGACAGGGTGACCGGCGCCGAGCCGCCCGACATGGCCATCGAGAGGATGGTGTCGGGCAGGCCGGCGCGCGAGCACTCGATGATGACCTCGGTGGCGTCGCGCGGCAGCTTGAGCGGGCTCACCGGGCAGACGCCGAGGCCCAGGAACGGCCGCTCGCGCAGCTTGTCTTCGCCGCCGGCGACGATCGCCGCGAGCTCGATGCACTTGCGCGCCTCCCACTTGTCGATGGCCTCGCAGCCGACCGGCTTGGTGGTGTTGAGCAGAGCGGCCTCGAGGCCGTGCAAGGCGTAGGTCTCGGTGGGCACGTCGGTGGCGCCGACCGCCGACTCGTAGCCGTCGATCTCGCTCATGGCGTCGACCAGGCGGGCGATGTTGCCCACGTCGGCGATGGTCGGGTCGCGGTACTCGCCGGTGTAGGGGTCGATGTACTTGATGCCCTCGTCGAAGTTGGTGAAGGTCACCCGGCCCGGCTCGAGAATGAGGTCGCGATCGGGCGTGCGCCCGCAGTAGAGCAGCGCGGGCGGGCAGGCGGCCAGCGAGTCGGCGACCACGTGCGGCGGAATGCGGACGATGCGGTTCTCGCGGTCGACCAGGCAGCCGCCGTCGGCGAAGATGTCGAGCGGCTCGTCGTCCTCGACGAACACGCCGGTGCGTTCGAGCACCTCGAGCGTGGCCAGATGGATGTCGTCGATCTCATCGGGCGTGAAGACGTTGAGCGACAGACCGCCGCTGCGCGTCCGCCCGGCATGTGGGGACCGCTTCACGAGCTACCTCCGACCCGCGTGACGACAGGATAAGGCGAGGGGCGCAGCGTACCCCCCGGTGCAGGACCGCGCCGCCTCGCTTGCGGCCTAGTCTAGCGGGGCGCCATCGGCAAGTCGCGAGAAGGTGCTAAGTTTGCGCGGGTTTTGCCACGGGCGACGTAATCGTCCAGCGAGTGGTCCAATTTAGACCACGAGGTGGTTGATTTCGCACGCCGAGACTCGGGTGAGGCTCAGGCCTTGACCGGGTCGGCGTCGTAGGAGTGGTAGCGGTAGTAGTCCTGGCGGGCCCTCTTCTCGCGCACCACTATCACGCCGAGCTTGCGGGTGGGAAGCTGGTCGAGGAACTCCCGGGCCTCTTGAAGCATGGGCCGCTTGGTGCCGTCCATGTTCACGAGCATGAAGACGCCGTCGACGCGCGGGGCGATGGCCGCGGCGTCGGACACCGGGATGAACGCCGGCGTGTCGATGAGCACGATGTCGGCGTGAGCGACCAGCGCGGTGATGACGTTGCCGAAGGTCTCGGAGGCGATCAGCTCGCCGGGATTGGGCGGCAGCGGACCGGATGTCAGCACGCGCAGGCTGCCGCGGCGGTCGACGCCGGCCGGCTGCGAGCCGTTGCCGCTGGGCCGAGCACCGTTGCCGCCGGCCTGCCAGTCGCTCATCGGCAGCTCGTAGGTCTGCAGCGAGTCGGCCAGGGTGGTCTTGCGCGAGACTACCGTCGAGAGGCCGGCGTCGTTGGGCAGCCCGAAGTAGGTGTGCACGCGAGGCCGGCGCAGGTCGCCGTCGACCACGACGACGTCTTTGCCGCCAAGGGCGAGCGTGGCGCCCAGGTTACAGACGGTGACCGACTTGCCCTCGCCGCGGATACAGCTCGTGATCAGCACGCTCGACAGCTTGCCGTCGACGTTCAGGTAGTCCAGGTTGCTGCGTAGCAGGCGCAGCGCTTCGGCGGCGGCGCCGGCCGAGTCGTGGATGACTGCCAGCGGATCGCTGGCCATGGCGTTCTTTTCGATGCGCGGCACGCGCCCGACGACCGGCAGGTTGAGGATCTCGGATACCTCGCGGTGTGAACGCAATCCCGTGTTGAGCTGCTCGAGCAGGAAGGCCAGGGCGATGCCGAGCAGTAGACCACCCATGAAGCCGAGAGCGGCATCGCGTTTAGGCTTCGGCGACGAAGGCGAAGCCGGGGCCACGGCTGGAGAGATGATGCGGTAGTTCCCGGTGGCGGTCGCTTCGGCAATCTGCAGATTCTGGAGTTGCTGACTCAGGAGAACGTAGTCCGTCGATGTCTTGCTGACGGCGGACCTGTATGTCTTCAGCTCTCCGCGAATCACCGATTCTGCCTGCAGAAGCTGCCGCTGAGCGATGCTCTTCTGAGTGGCGATGAAGACTGCCGCGTAGGCATTTGCTATGGCTGCAGCCTTCTGGGGTTTCGAGGCTGTGACCGCTATCGTCCCGACGTTTGTGTTGGGGATGACCGTGACGCTCGCCTTGAGCTGGGAATCTGTCGCCGACGTGCCCACAAGAGCAGCAACCCGGCGGCCGATCGCCGGGTCACCCAGCTCGCTGTTTATCGCTCGTAGCTCCTCATCCATTGTCAGCGGGTAGACGGTGCTCTGCCCAAGAGGGTTCGACAAGTCGATCTGCTGCTGGTATTTGATTTGAGTCTGGGCGGAGTAAAGGACTGGGCGGCTGGATGAGAAGACGTAGGCAGATACGGTGGTGACAATCACGAAACCGATGATCAGCCACTTCCGGCGCCCGAGAATACGCAGTGCGTCACCCAGACTCAGTCGGTCGGAGGATTCGTCGGGCTTGAGGGTCGCAGAGGTGCTCATCGACAGTCGCATCATAGGACAGTCGGCGAAGTCGCACAATGATCGGCCCTCGTCCGTCTGGCGGAGAGGCGCTACTTGGCCAAGCCAAGCGGGTTGTCTGCAGAGCCTTTCGCGCTGCGCTCGATTGTGTCACAGTCAGCGCCAAGCGTGACTGCCACACGGACAAGCGACACGCGCCTTCGCCCTCAGCGACTCGTATGGCTGGATGCCGTCAAGGGTTTTGCGATTCTGCTTGTCGTCCTTGGGCACGCGATCCAATCGAGCACGGCCCAATTCGACCAGAACTTCGTTTTTCGCGTCATCTACAGCTTTCACATGCCGTTGTTCATATTCGTCAGCGGCTATCTCGCGTTCGGCCGGGTCGAGCGGTGCTTCGTGAGGGTGGTACGACGAAAATCCGTTCAGCTTGTCGTTCCGTTTCTTGCGTGGACGCTCGTGACGTCGCTCATCACGACTCACCCATCGTTTGGTCACACACTCCACAGTTACTACCTTCTCTACCTGTCGCCCGACAATGGGTTGTGGTTTCTTTGGGTGCTGTTTCTCGCCTTTGTGCTCACGGCCGCCCTGCTGTCGACCGACAAGCTTCCGCATGCAGCGGTTCTGATTGCCGCCACCGTCCTCCTGCGGGCCTTCCATCCGCATCTGCTGGGCGCCGGTCTGCTCGCCTGGCACTATCCTTTCTTCGCAGTCGGCTACGCAGTGGCATCGTGGCCGGAGAGGTCTCCCAAGTGGCGTGCTGCGGTCTGCGTAGCATGCGCCGTCGTCTTCGTGGCGCTGGCGCCTACATGGCATCGCGAAGCCCAACCATGGTTTTACGCAAGTCTCACCGCACACGGAATCAGGGGAGCGGACCAGATCGTACTCGCTTATCGATATCTGGTCGCGTTTGCCGGCATTGGGGCGTTTTCGGGTTTGTTCTTCTACCTGACTCGGCTCTCACGCCGAAGGCTCGCTGTGCTCGGTTGGTTCGGCGTTGTCACGATGGACATCTACGTCAGCCATCAGATCTTCCTCGGGATCCATCCATGGCCGGCGAACCCGGTGTGGTTGGCGATCTGCCTTACATTCGCGGTGGCTCTCGGGGGTTCGCTCGCTCTGTCCTTCCTCGTGCTGAGGCGAAGCCGGGTCCTCTCGGGAGTGTTCCTGGGAAACTGGGGGTCGAGAGGGCAGCAACCGGCCGCGCCGCGTCGGGCGGCAGCGGAGCAGCGCGGATCGTGCTCGGTCGGTCCTACGGGTTCGTAGTCGGGTGTGACGGGCCGACGTCGGCGGCGTGCCCGCCACTGCCTTGACCGACCAGTGGCTGCTTCCCGCTGGGCCGGTGTTTCGCGTCCGCTACGCCGGATCGGATGGACGGTGTACGCCGACCGTTCGAAAGACGTCGCTCAACCGCTTCTCGAATGTATGCTCTCGCAAAGTCCGCTGGTAGCCGGCGTGGGCGATCCGCCGGCGGGCCTCGTCGTTCTCGAGCAGGCTGCGTGCCAGCCTCAGCAGCTCGGTTCGTGTCCGAAAGACAACGATTTCGCGGCCAGGAGCATAGAAGTCCTCGATTCCGGGAGCCCATTCGGTGAGCAACAATGACCCGCAACCGGCGACCTCAAACACTCTCCCTTTGATCTGATTCGGGACCCGACCGTGCAAGAGCCCCGAGCCTCCGCTTGAGGCCCCCGAGAAATTGAGGCACACCTTGCTGGACGAGAAGATCGCGACCATGTCGTCATTGGTCACGCGGCCGGCCGGCCACCCTTGCCCCCAGCACCGCACGTCCATGCCGCGATGGCGAAGGAAGTCGATCGTCGCACGCCGTCTGCCATGGGGTTGTCCGATGAAGGTGATGTCGTACGACTCACGGGTCTCCACGGGGTGGTAGATGAAGTGATTGCAGGCCCACTGCGAGAGAATCACATTTGGTTGGCCCACGCGTTGGTATCTCTGCACGGAATCTCGATCCGTGGTGACAACCCAGTTGAAGGCCGAGGCCCACTGGCGTGAGTAGATGTCGAAACGCCAATGATCGTCGCAGAACCATGCGACTGTCGTCGTCGGTGTGGACTGCGAGATTTCGGCGATCAACGCTCTGTCCAACTGTTCCTCGAACATCACGCAAAACATCACGTCGGGCTTCCACTGCGCCACGAGTTCCTTCAGGCGGCGGTTTGCCTCCCAGAAGCCGGCGCGGAGAATCTCGTCCGCGAAATCGAAGTGGATCATTTCGAGGGGCATGTGTCTCAGCGTGTCTTCGAAGTTCGCGCGCTCGTAGCTTGCTCCACGCGTGGGATCGCCGTAGTCGTAGCCAAGCGCGCAGTAGAGCACTTTCATATCAGGTCGATGGCTGAGGGTCGACGTTCGGGACCGGCCGAGCGGAGATCTTGCGCAAGATGATGCGCCCCGAGAAGATGAGCCAACCGACCAGCAGGGCGGCGGCAAGCAGATCACCCACGCGGCCGAGCGGGAGTGCTACCAGGCAGTACTCCGTGGCGACCGACGCGACCGCGGCGAGACAGAGCACCCAGCTTCGTCGGCTGAACCAGGTTCCGGATTTGCGCAAAGCGATGATCGTCAGTCCCGCGTTTGCCAGCCAGGCCAGCATGTAGGAAAACGTGATGCCGGTCAGGCCGAAGATCGGAGCAAGGAGCCATGCCGCACCCACATTGATGGCGACCGTGGAGAGGCCGATCGCGAGCCAGCGTCTCGTGAAGCCCAGCGGCAAGAGGACCGCGCCCACCGAGTATGCGACGATCTTCAGGACGTCACCCACGAGCTGAACGCGGAGCGCGGCAGCACCACCGGTGAACGCAGGCGCATACAGGAGGCCGAGCACCAGGGGGGCCGCGAGTATGAGTGCCAGGATGACTGGAGTAAACGCGACGAGCAAGAGACGCAACCCCGTGTTGAGCTCACCTAGGGCCTCGGTCCGGCGCCCCTCCGCCAGGAGGCGGCTGAGCGTGGGGAAGAGATACACCGACGTGGTGCCGATGAAGCCGATCAGATACTGGTTCGACATGGCGTATACAGGCTGGTAGAGACCCATTCCGGCGATACCCAGGACGTGCACGACCCTGCTCCGGATCACGAGGTCCCCCGTGGACGAGGAGAAGCCGAGAAGAAAGCTGGCAATCCCGAGCCCCGCTACCTTGGCCACGATGCTCTTCGACGGCCAAGGAATCGGACGACTGAGACCGAGCCGCAGGGGACCGCCCATGCGGACCCAGAGGACGAGCAGAGTTACCACGGACGTTGCTGTCACACCCACAATGCCGCCCTTGAGTCCCAACACGAGGATCAGGGTCACGACGAGCACGGTGTTGATGACGTTCGCCACGAGCGTTGTGACCGCCAGTCGCCCGATGTGCTCGAAGCCTTGGGCAATGACCGAGATCGATCCTGCAAGCAGGTTCAAGGGGACCGACGCACAGGCGATGGTGAAGGCCCAGGCGAGTCCCTTCTGACCCAGGAGAACCGCAGCCCCCCCCGTCGACACTCCGACGGTCACGAGAGTCAGTATCACGCCAATGACGAGGGGCAGTGAGATCGCGAGGAACACGATTTGCCTGATTTCGCCCTCTTCGCCCCGCGCACGAGCTCGCGCCAACTCACGGATACAGCCCGAGCTCATGCCCATCGTGGCCAGACCCCCGGCCCAGGTCGCGATGTAGTTCAACTGCGAGACAACGCCGACTCCCCCGACTCCCAGGAAGGTCGCCGACACCTTGCCTCTGACGAGCGCCAGCACCACTCCGGCGGCGGTGGCCAGCCACCAGAGGCCTGCGGCCCGGTAGAGGTTGCCGCTGCGATCTCGCAGCGAGCGTGCGGCTTCGCGGATCAGCTGCTTTCCTTTCCCATCCGGCGACTGGCAGCCGCCAGCCCAAGGAGCACCCAGACGACCAACTCATAGTTGTAGAGCCTCATGTACTCGATCTTCAGCTCATCTGTCGCGAAGAGGAGCACGAGCAGGGCCAGAATCGCCTCGAGCGTCCAACCCGTTCGGCCTCGAATGGCGGCCACGACGGGCCAGGCACTGCGCACCAGCAGCGCAACGAATGGCACGAGACCGAAGAGACCCTGCGTGTACAGGAGGTAGATGTAGATGCTGTGTGGATAAACACCCCAGGCTCTGAAGTCAAACTCGGGGGGGCCTATACCCCAGAGCAGGCGCCAATCGAAGTGGAACTGTCTTAAGAAGACCGGCCAGATCCCCTGACGGTCGAGGAACCCAAACAGCCCGTTCGAGGTCGGGGTTGTAGCAAATCGAACGAGCAGGCTCTGCGTGGTACCCCTCCATGGGAGGGGAGCGATCAGCAGGGCGAAGCCAAACAAGCAGGCCAGGACGAGGAACTGGCGGAGACGCCCTTGTCCGCGCGCGACGAGAAGCAGAACGACTCCGACGAGGTAAACCACGATGCCTCCTCGGGTGCCCGTGGCGATGATCCCGCCTACGCATGAGAAACTCGTCAGAACCCAAAGCAGCCGCCGCCACCCAGTGTTCGTGGCGCCCAACCAGAGGCTCGCGACGCCTGCAATGGCAAGCAGTTCCGCGAGGAGTTCGTAGTCTCCCAACACGCCCGAGAGGCGGTTGACGGTAGCCCCGGTGGCCGTCAGTTGTTGAAACGCCGCAGTGGTGCTGAACAGGCCGGGCAGGTGTATCGAGGGTGCGGCGAGCTCAACGAGGCTCAGCAGAAGCGTCGCCACAGCGCCCGCGACCAAGGCGCAGAGGGCGCGACGAACCCATCGCGGCGAGTCGAATGTGACCATGGCCAGGTAGTAGGCGGCCACCGCGGCAGGAACGGCGAAGAGTTGAGGCACCGCCGTTTGCACGTCGCTCACACCCGACTTCGCTTCTGAGAAGAAGAACGACGCGAGGAACAGCGCGGGGAGGAACGCGTCCCACGGATTCAGGCGAGTCCACGACGTACTCCCCAGCAAGAGAGCGTCGCCCAAGACCAATATCGCGACCGCTGCCACGAGCACCCAAGTCAGCGGCAGGGAGAGTGTGTGACTCAACATGGGCAGCGGCGCGATGCCGATGGTGAGGAGCATCATCCCGCGCCTGCCCAGGACGTAGGCGATAAACGGCAGGGCGAGCAGTCCGAGCATCGCGACGACCCTGACAGAACCTTGACCGACCGCCCGACCCAAGAAGAGCGCCCCCAGCAACGATGCGCCCGTGATAGCTGCTCCCACCAGGAATCGCCGCGACGCGGCCTGCCCCACGGCGCCCGGCCGCGTCACCGTGCCGCCCCGCCTGCCGCTCTGCCGGCGTTGCCCCGGCAGTGCCTCTTGGTCAGCGAGCGTCTAGCATCCGCCCAGCCCTGGATGCGGCCCTTTGTGGCCGCCGTCCAACGTCGGATCAGCCCAGGCCGCGCGAGACACGGAGCCAGGAGGAGCAACCCGGGCGAGACGCGGGCCCCGACCAGTCCAGAATAGGCCATGACCAGCGCCCGCCGGGGGCCGCGGCGATGCCTGGCGAGCACATACGACATCATGTAGGCATATTCGAATGCGTATCCCACCTTGTCATGGCGCGCCGTCGCACCCCTTCGCGCCGCGGGGTAGTGAGCGACCACAAGAGAGGAGTCATACACCACGCGTAAGCCACTGTCTTGAGCCGTCATGCACCATTCGAGCTCCTCGCCCGGGGCTAGGCCGGGAGCTCTCCCGTGGTCTGCGAGCCGCGCGACTGCAGCGCGAATGAAGAGGTTCGAGCCCGGGAGGAAGTCGACATCCTCCACGCGGCCGCGACCCTCGGGGATGTCGTGAAGGTGAGACAGAAGGCGGCCGAATGCATCCACACGCGCGATCGGCACAGACGCGCCGATCCAGCGGGCTGTCGTGCGGGCTCCGTGGAAGTCGATGATTCTGCCTCCAAGGCAGCCGACGCTCGGATCTCCCAGGTAAGGCAAGGCGCGCTCGCACCAGTCCGGGGCGGGCTCGGCGTCGTCGTCCAGGAACGCCACCCACGCCGTGTTCGCCCTGTCCAACCCCGCCTTGCGCGCCACGATCAGCCCGGATTCCACCACGTGGACTACCCCGGGACCGGGAGGCTCGGAGTGGAGGCAGACGCGCTCACCCTCGATGTCGTCGGGTCTGAGTGTGACGACGACGGCGCGGGGAGCCACAGTCTGCCTTGAGATCGCGTCGAGACAGCGCCGCAGGGCCTCGGGCCGGTAGGAGCTTGGGACCAGGATCGTAAGGTCAGCTGTCACGGGTGCTCTACCCCGCACCGGTCCGCAACCACGTCGGCGATCCCGTCGCACGTTCCCCGCCACTGCTCCCTGTTCAGGTGCCCGTGGTCGTGAACCACCTGGGCGGACTGCAAACCGACAAGCCCGAGCACGCTCCACCAATAAGCCATCGCCGCCCGGATCCCGGGGCGATGCTGACGGGCGAATCGGTGCCGGTTCACTACGCTCATTCGAGCATACGCTCGAGCGTTCAGCCTCCCTGCGGCGCTACGAAGGTGGTCCAGCCGCGCACTCGGGTCAACGACGAGACTGCCAAATGACTTGGCTCGGGACGAGAACTCGACGTCCTCGAACAGCGCGTACCCGGTGAGCGACTCATTGAAGGCTTGTCGCTGGAACAGGCAGGTTCGATACATTGCGCATCCGAACAGCCAATCGGCCTCGACGGGCGGACCGTGGGTCGGAGGAGCCGTATTGACGCCCGATGCGAGCACAGCTCCCCGGCGTCTGACGCTGTCCAGAAGGAACAACGAGAGATAGGCCCGGTAGTAGCAGGGGGGTGAGAAGGCTGCCGTCTGGGTCGACACGCCGGCCGCCCCCACGACTTCGGGTCGGGTCCCCAAGATAGAGGCCAGCCGCTCAATATAGTCCGGATGCAGCACAACATCGTCGTCCAGGAAGAGAACGTAACCGCATGCGTCGGCAAGCACGGATAACCCATGGTTGCGTTGCGCGGTGAGGCCCGTGGTGTCGCTTCGGGCGTAAGTAACGCGGAGGACTCCGGCTGAAGTGAAGTGGTCGCACACAGTTGACGACGTGCCCTCATCGCTGGCGTCGCTGATGATCACCAACTCTGGGGTGACCGTCTGCGCGACCAGGCTGTCAAGGCAGCGACGGAGTTCGGCGTGGCGGTTTCGCGTGGGAATGATGACGTAGATCGGTTCGACGATCTGGCTTGCCGTCACGTCTGGTCCAATTCGCCGCGATCCGCCATGGCGATGTCGCCCAGTGCGAGAGCGATGTGAGCCGCACGGACCAGCGGGTAACGTCTAGCTCCCAAGAGTCCCTTAGACACTTGGATGACCAGCTCTCCCACAAAGGACCACCAAAAGGCCGACAGCCTCAAGTCGCCCCGCATCTGTCGCACGAATTGATGGCGGCGAACCACTGCGGCGCGAGCCTGCGCGTGCGCGTCCGTTCGCCCCACGGGAGAGCAGAGATGTGCCAGCCGAGCATGCGGCGTCACCATCAGGTGGCCGATTTTCGCGACCCTGTAGCTGAAGTCCACATCTTCGCCGAGAGAGTAGCCCGTCATTCGCGTGTCGAAAGACAGACGGTCGAACACGCTTCGGCGGTAGCTCATGGAACAACCGGACAGCCAGTCAACCGGCAGCGGTTGAGCAGCGGAGAAGACGAGCACGTTGATCCCGGAGGGCAGGATCTTGCCGTCCTGGCGACAATCCAGGAGGAACAGTCGACGCAAGAGACTAGGGCGATGCTCGGGCAGATTGGCAATCAGTCCACCAGCACCGAGCAAGCTTCGGTCTGCCACAAACGTTTCCTCAATCGCCGCGAAGTAGTTGGGCTCGAGAATCACGTCGTCATCGACGAAATGCACGACTTCGGTGTCTGGCGCAAGACGATTAACAGCCTCCATGCGCTGGCGGGTCAGCCCGGCTCCTGTATGGGCATATCGAATCTCCACCGGCACGCGGCGAGCGGCCGACAAGACGATGTCTCTCGTGAGTCCATCGTCGCTTGAGTCGATGACGAGAATGGGCGGAACTGACGCTTGGGACGCCAAATCCTGGAGAAGACGTTCCATCTCCTCCGGCCTGTTTCGAGTGCAGACTACTAGTTCGGATCGTATCAACTGCGAGAACGTACCTGGGCGGCGCGTGCAATCGCGGCCACTACTCGACTAGCGCTGCCCCCCATCCTTTCGCCACGAGGATACAAGGAGTGCGGCAGCGGGTCGAATCGGAGGGGTTCCACAGGAGTCGAGCGGCAGCTGCGTTGACGAGAAGCGGCCTAACGCCGGCCCGAGAGTGTGCGGCCGACCATCTCGACGCGCTGACGCCATCGGGAGCGGTGGTCTTGGCCGAGGCAGAGTCGCACCCCGGCGGCAAAGTTGTCTGCCATTGCCTCAACGGTGTAGCAGCCGCGGCTCTCCTCACAACCTCGGCGCAGGCGTTCGCGTAGCGGCTCGTCCAGCAGTGTCGCCACAACGGCGCGAGCGTAGTCCGCGAAATCCGGCTCGCCGGCCACGACGAGGCCGTTCTCTTCGTTGTGCAGGTAGTCGATCTCCGGACTGTGGTAGGGGACGTCGGTAGTGACGAGCGGGACCCTCAGAGCAAACGAGTCGAGGATGCCCAGACCGACGAGTCCCGGCATGAGCTCGAGTTTCGCGAGCAGCATGTACGGCACTCGGTCGTCACCGAATTTCGGACCGACATAGTGGACCCATGCATGCCGGGATGCCGCAGCGGACACGATCGGACTCTCCGGCCCCTCTCCCACGAAGATCATCTCGAAGTCGGGCACACGGCTTCGTATGACTTCACACGCGTTAGTGAGGAAGAGCAGCCGTTTGTCCTCGTACATGGCGCCGACGAAGACGCAGACGTTGTTGCCGCACAAGCCGAGTTCGGTGCGAACCCGGCTCAGTTGCGCGTCGTCGCAGCGTTGAGCAGCTGCGATGAGTTGGCGCGTATCGATGGCGTTTTGCACTCGAGTGATGCGGTCGTCGGGGAAGCCAAGCTCGAGCACGTAGCGGGCGCTGCGCTCGTTGTACGCAAACCACCACGAAACCCTCGACGACATGAAGGACTTGGCTCGCTCACCCATCGTCGTCAGCGCCTGAAACCTCGTCGTCCGCCCATGACCCCAGAAAGCAAGGCGGATGAAGCCGGTGGCGGCCAGCACGAACAGCACATAGTTCAGAAGCAGCTTGCTGGCCTGTTCGACGACAACGAGATCGCCACGACGCACACGACCCAGGCCATCCTGCCACAGCAGTTCCCGGCCGCCAAGACGCAGAGATCGTGTGCGCAGTCGGGTAGCCCAGTCGAGATCGACGCTGTCGCCCTTGCCGGCGTCTTCACGCGAAGGGTCACCGTAGATGAGCTCAAGCTCGATACCGTCTCCTGCGAGGCGCTCGTGCAGCAGTTCGTAGAAGCGTGCTCGATACTGTGGGATAGACTTGTAAAAGATGACGACTCGGTCGCCCGCCGCTTGGTCAGCCACTGATCGTCTTTCGGTCGCTCATGCGGCCGCCAGTCTACCAAACGGTCAGTTCGGGTTTCTCAGGAAGGTCGTGCAGTGGCCAGCCGTGGCCGTGATCAGGATGAGTGACGTGGCTGGGCAGCGTTTTCAAAGCCGGCATGTCCTTGGCATGCGCGTCGATTGCATCGAGGCCTCGCCGGCCGTTTCCCTTGTCGTGTCCTGGTGTCAGGCCAAGCGGGGTAGAACCATCTGTGCGGCGAACGTCCACATGGTGATCGAGGCTTGGGACGACGCAGCGTTTCAGGGGCTCGTGAACTCCTCGGACCTGGTGCTTCCTGACGGCCAGCCCCTTGTCTGGGCTCTTCGACTCCTGGGCCTTCGACAGCGGCGCAGGGTACGGATGGCCCCCGACTTCGTTGACAAGCTCATGGCCGCCGCCGCTGATGCCGGCGTGGTTGTGGGGCTCTACGGAGGCACCGATGAGGCGCTCGACACCATCGGCTCCAACCTGACTGCCCGCACTCCCGCGCTGAAAATCGGATTTGCGTACGCCCCGCCATTCCGACCTCTGACCAAGGATGAGGATCACCGGGTGGTCGCCGACATCAGGTCGGCCGGCGTGAAGCTCCTTCTCCTCGGCATCGGGTGTCCCAAGCAGGAACGATGGATGGCCGAACATGCGGACGACCTCGATTGCGTCATGATCGGTGTCGGTGCCGCATTCGATCTGTTTGCCGGTCGCACTCGCGAGGCACCGGCATGGACCAGGGACATCGGTCTGGAGTGGGTGTATCGCTTGAGCCTCGAGCCTCGGCGGCTGTGGCGGCGCTACGCGAACGCGAACCCCCGGTTCGTCGCGCTGCTCGGTCTCCAACTGCTGAGGGAGCGGCGCGCGGGGCGCTCCTAGGCGCTGCGCCGCCAGACCGGTCAGGCCGGCAGCGGTTGTCTGCGACTGGGATGGCTGGAAAATGGCGCTCGTGGCGAATGCCAGAATCGCTACGGCAAGCGCCGAGGTCGCAGTGGCCGCCGGCGCGAATCGGAAGGACGAGGTGACCACCGCAGAATGAACTTGATTTCGACCCTCCGTGGCACACGGGATGCGCGACGCCGTGAGACGAGCGATTCGGGAGAGACAGCGGATCGCGGAGTCGTGAGCGGTCTGCACAAAGGGGCGAAGGAGGTTGCACTCAAGGGCGCGGCTTTGCTCAACAGGCCTCGCGCCCAAGCGAACCTCCGACGGTTGCTTGAGACGACGGCTGGGCCCTACAGGATCGCCGTCGGCACCGGCAGTCACCCGCTAGAGGGCTGGATCAACACCGACATCGGCTGGCGAGCCCAATATTATCTGGACCTCCTGCAGCCCTGGTTGTTCCCGCCTGGTTCAGTCTCCCGGGTCTTCAGCGACAATGTCATCGAGCACTTCTCCCTGGCGTCCGCTCCAAAGCTCCTCGGGCACATGTTCAAAGCGGTGGCTCCCGGCGGGCGCGTCCGACTTGCGACGCCCGACGTCGAAGGAACGGCGCGCATCTATCTTGATGATCCCGACGCCGCGCTCGCCCACCTTGAGCGCAACCGCCGCCACGGTTACCCCGGCACCTATCCAGTGGAGATTCTCAAGACCATGTTCTGTGAGTCCCACCACGACAGCGGGTTCCTCTATGACTTCGCAGCACTGTCGTCAGAACTCGTCAAGGCGGGCTTCTCCGATGTCTGTCGCTGTGAAATCGGCACCAGCGACGACCCCCAATTCGTAGGTCTTGAGAAAAGGACCGGGCCGACCGATCTGCTGACGCAGCTTGCGGTCGAAGCAATCAAACCAGAATGAGGCGCGATGGGCGGCTTTGTCACAGACAAGTCGTCGCGTGCGGTGGTCGGATTCGCCGCGGACTTGAGCACCGCCGGGATCGCCCTGGCTTGCGCCCAGAGTGTGACAGATCCGGCTGAACGTCACTCCCTGAACTGCCGAACCCGATAACCGCTCGTGCGCACGAGCTCGTCCCGGCGGGCCTCGTCGACGTCCTGCCAGACCATGTCGCGCACGAGCTCGTCGAAGCAGATCTCGGGCTGCCATCCCAGCAGCTTGCGCGCCTTGGAGGCGTCGCCGATGAGGCTGCCGACCTCGGTTGGGCGGAAGTAGCGCGCATCGACCTTGACGAGCACGCGGCCAGCGACGAGGCGCTCGCGGTCGGCCGACTTGCCGTTGCCGTTACGGGCGCGGGCGATGAGGTCGGGGTCGACGGAGGCGACGAGCCCGACCTCCTTGCCCCCCGCGCCCTCGAAGGCCAGCTCGACACCCACTTCGGCGAAGGCGCGCGCGCAGAACTCGCGCACCGAGTGCTGCTCGCCGGTGGCGATCACGAAGTCGCCGGGTTCGTCGCGCTGCAGCATGAGGTGCATGGCGCGCACGTAATCGCGGGCGTGGCCCCAGTCGCGCAGCGAGTCGAGGTTGCCCAAGTAGAGGTCGTCCTGAAGACCCAGCGCGATGCGCGCCACGGCCCGCGTGATCTTGCGCGTCACGAACGTCTCGCCGCGGATCGGGCTCTCGTGGTTGAACAGGATGCCGTTGCTGGCGTGCATGCCGTAGGCCTCGCGGTAGTTCACGCAGATCCAGTAGCCGTAGAGTTTGGCCGCGCCGTACGGACTGCGCGGGTAGAACGGCGTGGTCTCGCGTTGCGGCACCTCTTGCACGAGTCCGAACATCTCCGACGTCGAAGCCTGGTAGAACCGCGTCTTGTCCTCGAGTCCCAGAATGCGCATCGCCTCGAGCAGCCGCAGCGTGCCAAGGGCATCCGAGTTGGCCGTGTATTCGGGAGTTTCGAAGCTCACCTGCACGTGGGACTGGGCGGCCAGGTTGTAGATCTCGTCGGGCCGGGTCTCCTGCACGATGCGGACGAGATTGGTCGCGTCGGTCAGGTCGCCGTAGTGCATGAAGAAGCGCACGCCGGACTTGTGCGGGTCGTCGTAGAGATGGTCGACGCGGTCGGTGTTAAACGAGCTGGCGCGTCGCTTGATGCCGTGCACTACATACCCCTGCGCGAGCAGATGCTCGGCGAGGTAGGCGCCGTCTTGCCCGGTAACGCCGGTGATCAGCGCCGTCTTGCCGGCGCTTACCGCGTTGGTCGCTGTGGTTCCCACTGCGCTCCCCCTGCCTTCTCTTCGACCCCAACGTCGCCCAGGCGCCGCCGGCCGCCGGCTTCTCCGCGGCTTACGCGCGCAGCGCCGGCCGTCCCGCCGCGTTCTCCCGATACCACTCGTAGGTCGAGCGGATACCCTCTTCAAGACCTATGCGCGCCCGCCATCCGAGCTGTGTGATGCGGCTCACGTCGAGCTGTTTTTGCGGCGTGCCGTCAGGTTTGCTTGCGTCCCACTCGATCGGCCCGCTGTGGCCCGCCACGCGTTGCACGAGCTCCGCGAGCTCGCGGATGGTGCAGTCGCGGCCGGTGCCGATGTTGATGAGTCCGTCGGGCACGTCGGCCGCCGCGACGTGCTCCAGCAAGAAGACGACCGCCTCGGCGAGGTCGTCGACGTGCAGCAGCTCGCGGCGCGGGCTGCCCGTGCCCCACAGCACGACCGGCGCGTTGGCCGCGCGCGGCGCGCCGTCGGGGCCCGGCAGCCCGAGCGTGGCTTCGTGGAACTTGCGGATCATGGCGGGCAGCACGTGGCTCGAGCGCAATTCGTAGTTGTCGCC
>PMKK01000235.1 GCA_003157715.1 Actinomycetota bacterium | reverse complement strand
CTGCAGGAGCTGCGGGTTGAACTCGGGGGCGACCAGGTTACAGATGATGTCGACGCCGTGCTTTGTGGCCAGAGCGGCGACCTCGTCGGGGTTGCTCGCGTCGACCTTCTCGGCCGGGAACCTGTCCTCGCCGAGGCGCTTGGAGATAGCCTGCGCCTTGGCCAGGTCGTAGTCGGCCATGACCATCTTCTCGAGCCAGCCCTTGTTGGGGTCGCGCCGTTTGGCGATTGCGGCCATAGACTCGCCGACGCCGCCCGTACCGACGATGAGAACCTTCATGCGTTACACTCCTTGTCATGCGTGCGCGGACCGGGCGCTAAAAGCGCGGGGCCCGCCCTACAGTCGGGGACGAATAGCGCCTCCCCGAGGCGCGTGGGTTAACTTGAAACTAGTGCACGGCCCTGAAATGTCAAGCCAAGAAAATCAGCCGCCCGAGCCGCCGCGCAGACCGCGAGGACGACCTCGCCTGAGCACGACGACGCCGGGCCAGTGGGCGCCGGGGCTGCCGCGCGACCACCCCATGCAGTCGCTGCCACCCACCGCGCGCAGCATCCTCGAAGCCGCCCGGCGGGTGCTCGCGCAGCGCGGCCTCGAGGGTCTGACGATCGAGGCCGTGGCCAACGAGGCCAACGTCAGCCGCACGCTCATTCCCTACCACTTCACCAGCCGGGCCGGCCTCGTGGCGATCCTCTTCGACTCGCTGTTCCACGACCTCGCGGTGTCGGTCTATGGGCTTGCCGGCCCAGGCGGCAGCCTGCCGACGTTTCTCGACTGGATCAAGCGCGAGGCCGACGACGTGCAATCACAGCACGACTTCTTCGAGCTCATCNNGCTCATCGTGTCGGCCCTGCGCGAACCCGACCTGGCGCGGCGCATCGCCGCCCTGTACGACGACTATCGCGAGCTCACCCTCGAGATGGCCGGTGTGAGCGAGCCGGTCGAGCCCGGCGAGGGCGCGCCCCGCAAGGTCAGCGAGGCCCGCCGGCGCGAGCTCGCCGCCATCGGCTCGGTGCTGGTGGCCATCGAGGACGGCATCGGCCTGCAGGCGGCGCTCGACCCCGCCTTCGATGTCGACGGCGCGCTCGCCATGGCGCAGACGATGATCGGCGACGCGCTCGCTCGCTTCAAAGAGGGTTAGACGGAGCCGGCGGCGGCAGGGCCGGCGGCGGCGCCGGCCACCTTGTACATCGTGCGACGGCCGAAATCGGTGACCACCCGCAGGTAGCCCGAGAAGCGCTCGTCGAGGACGGGATCGCCCGAGTCGACCACCAGCGGACGGCCGCAGAGCGACAGCAGTTTGGTCTGGCTGGCCACCACGATGACGTTCTCGGGGCCGACCCGGTCGAGCACCGCGCCGCTCAGCTGCTGGTTGCCGCGGCCGAAGATGTGCCCCTGGCCGCCGATCACGGTGACCACGATGCGCACGGGCGCGCGAGGTGCGCCGGATGCGTCCGCTGCGTCGAGTGTGGCGGCCGCGTCGGGCGCGGCGGGCGCGGCGGGCGCGGCGGTCGCGAGCAGCTCGAGGATCTGACGCTCGTTCAGATCGGCGCCGATCAGACGCCGGTCCCGCACGGCGTCGACGCCGAGCAGCGTCTTCTCGACGCCCAGCGCCTCGGCCACGCCGCGAGTGGTGGTGCCGGGCCCGAGCAGGTAGACGACGCCCGGAGCCATGCCGCCGACGACGTCGGCGGCGATGGCCCGCAGCACCGCGGCCTCGCCGGCGACGCCACCGGCCTTGGCGCACTGCACCATCGAACGCTCGTAGGGCACCGGCAGATACCCGAAGAGCCGCGCCGAGACGCGGTCAGACCGAAAGGCGTTCTCGTCTATGTCCATCACCTCGGCCTCGCGCAGGCGCACCGCCGCGGGCCGGTCATGGAGGAACAGCGCGGCGAGCTCGCCGGCGCCCGCCGGGGTCGTGGCGAACACGGCCGAGTGGATCTTCACGCCGGCCGGTACGCCGAGGACGGCGAGCTCGGCGCCGGCGCCGAGCGCCCGGAAGACGTCGCGGGCGGTGCCGTCGCCACCGGCGAACAGCAGAAGATCGACGCCCCAGTCGCGCAGGGCGCGCGCCGCCGCCACGGTGTCGTCGGGGGTCGTGAGCGGTGTGCCGTCCGGCAGAACGTCAAACGGGGCGCGACCTCCGGCAGGCCGCCTGCCCGCGGCGCCGGCGGCGCCGTTCGCGCCCGTCCGTCCCTTCACCGCCGTCGCGCCCATCGCTGCCGTCGCGCCCGTCACGCCTTCGAGCACGACGGGCTCGAACCCGCACGCGCGAGCTTCGGTCTCGCCCATCTCCCCGGGGCAAGTGACGATCTCGACGTGCTCGCGGAGACGAGCCAGGCGGGCGAGGGCGAGCTCGGCGCGACGGGGGGCTTCGCGCACCGCGCCCAGCGCGAGCGCCCGCCGCAGGATCTCGACTCCGTCGCTGCCCTTCAGCCCGACCTTGCCCCCGACCCCGGCTACGGGGTTGACGATCAGGCCGAGACGCCGCCTGTTCTCAGTGGACACGGGCCTTGGGGGCGCGACTTTCGCATGGCGCCGGTCTCACGATGCGGGCGCTTCAGCGCCCGGCGGCGCGGTTGTAGACCCAGGCAACGGCGATCATCATGGCCACCGCGGCGAGCCCCGCGGGCACCAGCACATAGCCGATCCGCAGATAGTGCTGAGGCGCCGCCGACGCGCCGGCGACGATCACCATCAAAACAGTGGCGATGGGCCACGGCACGGCGAGCGCCAGACTGTCGGCGAAACGCGCGCCGCGCAGCACCCAGAAGATGCCCGCCACCGCGAGGACGACGGCCACCAGCGCCGTGCCGACATACCCGGCGGCGACGAGGTTCTCCGGGACGCGGCCGTGCGGAGTGGCCGCCGGCACGGCGGCACGGTAGACGCAAAGCGCGGCGGTCGCGGCGAAGACGAGCGTCAGCACGATCTTCGCCGCCACCGCCACCGGCCCCGCCTTGCGCGGCCGCTCCACCCGGTAGGTGGTCGTACTCGTGCCGGTGCGCACCGCCGGCCCCTGCCCGAGCTGCGTACCCGACCGTGTGTCGCCTGCGTCGGCCATGGCGATCAGCGCTTCGCCCGGCCGCCGCGGCGCTGCCGGCCGCGCTGGCCGGGACCGGAGCCGGAGCGGCTGGAGTCCGAGCCGGAGTCCGAGCCGGAGCCGGAGTCCGAGCCCGAATCCGAGCGGGAACCGAGACCTGCCGCGCCACCATCGCGGCCGCGGCCGGCCTTGTCCGGGCCCTCTAGCGGCCGTCTGTAGAGTCCCGGCGACACCAGGCCGATGAGCACGAAGGCGACCGCCGCCGGCAGGATCTCGATGGCGACGTAGGCGCCGAGCTGAAACGAGCCCAGCAGCGCGACGACGATGGCCACGGCACCGCATGCCCAGACCACGAGAAACAGAGTCGCCAGACGATCGGGCGGGAAGAGGCGTCCGGGCAGGTAGGTCGAGTTGAGCGCGATGGCGAGCATCACGACGAGACCCACCGCGGCCACCGAGAAGGCCACGTACGACTGCAGGGCCGGCGCCGAACCCAGCGATCCGGGACTGACGATCACGGTGACGAGGACCTCGACGGCCCGCAGGACGGCGCCCACCATGATGGCCAGCATGACGACCCGGCCGATGGCGACAAGGACGCCGCGCGTGGCCGACACGGCGCGACGCGGAGCGCCGGAGCGGGACGCTCGGCCGGGCCTCTTTCTGCGCTTATCAGGCTGTCGTATGCTCATGGCCGGTCCATTGTGACGCATGGACGCCGCGGGCGACACCCTGTGACGGGCGGCAGCGAGCTGCGGCGGGGTTCAGGCGGCTCGCTTGCCGGCTCGTGCCGCCGTCTCGGGGCCGGCGCCGTTGCCGGCCGCCCACGGCATCCGGCTCCAGCGGCCGCTCCTGTCGCGGACCCACTTGTAGGCCGGCGAGCCCACCCGGCTGCCCTTGTCGCGGGCCCATCGGTAGGCCGGCAGCGTCCAGGTGTCGCGCTTGAGGTAGGCCACCACGGCCGCGGCCACGGTGGCCACGGCCGCCAGCGCGGCCAGCACGAACACGACGACGGCGACGACCGCCGCGCCCAGCGCCAGCAGGGCGGCAAGCCCGCCGGCCACTCCGCCTACTTTGGTCTTCGTGCGCATCTCCGCTACCCCCTTGTGTCGGCCTCTGACGCTTGCGCGCCGGAAGCTTACCCACGCGGAGCGATCTTGCGTCTGTATGACCTCCAGGTCGTTGCCGAACGCGGATCTTCGAGGGCGTCGAGCCCGGTCATGCGGCCCGAGCTGGAGCTGTGCGGCGACGACTTGACGAACGCGGCGTCGGCGTAGGCTTCGTCGCTGGCCTTCTTGACGACGGCGGCCCACTCGTCGAGGTCGGCCTTGGAGTAGGTCTCGCAGGGCTCGGGCGTGAAGGGCTCGGGCACGACCCAGGGGTGATGGCTCATCCAGTAGCTCTGGATGCCGAAGTCGACCATGCGGTCGCGCACCTCCTCGGTGCCGACGCCGGTGTCCTCCTTGAGCGTCTCGAGGCTGTAGCGCACCTGGTCGCGCCGCCGGTGGCCTTCGGCGTAAGGCCGACTCCCGCCGCGCACGCCCATCAGCAGGTGGTCG
>PMKK01000293.1 GCA_003157715.1 Actinomycetota bacterium | reverse complement strand
CCCGCCCGAACTCGGCGAAGAGGTCTACGCGCGCCTCGTCGAGCGCTACAAGGACAACCCCAACATCACGGTCATCATGGACCGGCGCACGGCCGACCGCCGCAAAGACAAGTCGGGCGGCGGCGGGCGCGAGGTCCGCGATCGGCGGCGCCGGCGTCTGCCGGGCTCGTTCGACGTGTGACCGACGAGTCTGAGCGGATAAGCGCGTGAGCGCGGCAGCCATCCGGGCGGCCGATACCCCGGTCGAACTTTCGGCGCTCATGCAACCGGCCGACGCCAACTTCATGGGCGTCATCCACGGCGGCATCATCCTCAAGGCGATCGACGAAGCGGCCGGCACCTGCGCCTACCGCTTCGCCCGCCGGCGCGTGGTCACGGCCTCGATCGACCGCACCTCGTTCCACTACCCCGTGCAGATCGGCAACCTCGTCGTCTTCAAGGCCACGATCAACTGGGCCGGGCGCAGCTCGATGGAGGTCGGCGTGCGGGTCGAAGCCGAAGACCTCGACACGGGCACGTGGTTGCACACCAACTCGGCCTATCTGGTATACGTGGCGCTCGGCGACGACGGTCGCCCCACGGCCGTGCCCCAATTGCTCGTCGAGACCGAGATCGAGCGGCGCCGCTGGGCGGCCGCCGAAGCACGCCGCCGCGTGCGCCTCGACGAACGCGAGCGCGAACCCCGCTCCTAGACCGCCGCGGCGGGCGCCGGCACGGTCGCCACGCCCTCCGCCCGAAGCAGCTCCTTGAGCGCCGCCTGGGCGACGTCAAGCTGGTCGCTGCTCGGTTCGCGCGTCGTGAACAGCCGCTGCATGGTCACGCCGGGAGCCCGCAGCAGCTCGGCCAGCGGGTGACCGCGATGATGGGCCATCCACGAGAAGAGCTCGAACGCCGAACCCAGAGAGACGAGACCCATGAACAGCGTCGACAACGGATCGTTGTCATTCTTGGTCGCGCGCAGCACGAGCCCTGAGCCAAGATTGGTGAGCAGCAGCGGACCGAGCAGGTTGGTGCCGCAACGGTCGTGCTCCTTGGCCGCCGCCGCGGGCTCGCCGCCGGTCTCGTAGGCCGCCACGCTCTTGTGCTCGGCGCCGTGGAACCGCGACAGCTCGCTGGCGTGTACGGCCAGCAGCGCCGGCACCACCGAGAGCGCCGAGACGGTGAGCTCGCGCAGCAGCGGCGCCTGCTTCATCGTGCGGCGCAGCACGACCGTGGCGGCGGCGGAGGCAAGAGCGGCGCCGAGCAGCGCCGGGTCCTCCTGGGGCAGCACCGGCCGGCCGAGCGCGCGGCGCATGGCCGGCAGCGCGGTCGTGGTCTCGATCAGGCGGCTGACGCCGCGCACGACGGGCACCCGGTCGAAAACGCCGCGACCCGGCAGCCGGCTCTTGGCGCCGGAACGCACCTTGACCTCGCCGTCGGGCAGCCGCACCGCGGCCGCCCAGTTGTCCTGGCTTTGCAGGAAGACGCCGTCCCTCAGGGCCATGCCCCCGATACGCAGATCGGCCACCGTGATCCTTTCGTCTCGAGCGGCGGGCCGCCAGGCCCGCCGCAGCCACACACGAACTTGGGCGAAACACCGGGCGCATCGCGCGGCGCACTTTGCACACCACGCGGAGGTTGTTCCCGGCGCCTTGCCATACTACCCACCGCGGCCCGTGAACGCCGCCTGCCGGCGCTGCCGAGCGCCCGACTACTGGGTCACTCTTGAGGCGGTCCCTTTGCGGTCGTAGAAGATCAACTCGTAGCGCCGCGCTCCCACTCGACGATAGCGGTAGTCACCGGGGCTGCTGCCGGGGTGGATCGGCCGGCCATCGTACGGGTTCACGGGCCACGCGTAGGGATAGCCGGGCCAACTCATCATCCTCTTGCCTGCGTAGCTGGCCCCAAGGCCGGCTTGCCTGACGAAGCCCTGCGCCGGCACCACGCCACGGTGGTGTGTCGTCCAGTCTCGCACGAGCCAGTCGATCTCCTGCATCTCAAGGGGCAAGGCCTCGTCCCAACCCGTTCCCTCCACGAGCAACGGCCGCGAGTCGGCGCCGAAGACGGTCAGGCGGTATCCCGTATCCGCAAGTTCGACGTACGTGAAATCGCCCGGCGATGTTCCCTGACGCATCGGCCTGCCCGTGAACGGATTGTCCGGCCAGCGCCGGGACGGCGCCGAGTCGGCCATCTCGGCGCCCACCGTCTCGGGTGGATAACCCGAGGCGTGAGGCACCGTCGTCGCCTCCACTACCAAGCTCGCTTCGGGAGGAGTGTCGCTATTGTCGACGGTCCAACAGTTGATGCCGATCCGGAGCGCCTCGATGGCCTGTTCGGCGGCGCGGTTTCGATCGGCGGCACGGTGGCCGCAGCCGGAGGCGACCAGCGCCAGAAACACGAGCGGCACAATGGCAGCGACAAGCGCGGCAACCCATCTGGCCCGGTGCACTTCATCTACCTCGGTCGAGTCAGCCGACAGCATTCTCTCGAGCCTGTAGCCGTCGAGGCTCAGTAACGTTATCGACCTCGTGATCGTCTCGCTGTAGGGCGGCGGCAGCGCCCGGCCAATCGGCTGGCCTGCGCCCAAAGTTGTCCTATACTGAGACCTACGTTCCGGCGAGCGCTCGCCGGG
>PMKK01000194.1:11140-15002 GCA_003157715.1 Actinomycetota bacterium | reverse complement strand
AGGGCCGCGTGCGACATGCCGCGCCCGCGTCGGCTAGACTTCTCGGCGTGGATGCTCCCGTCGTGCTCTCCGTGGTCGGCAATCGCCCGCAATACATCAAGGCGGCCATCGTGTCGCGCGTGGTGCGCTCGCTGATCGGCGAGGTCCTGCTCGATACCGGGCAGCACTACGATCACGAGCTCGCCGGTGTGTTCTACGACGAGCTCGACTTGCCGCGGCCCGACATCGAGCTCGGGGTCGGCTCCGGCAGCCACGCGCGCCAGACGGCGGCCATGCTGACGGGTATCGCCGACGCCATCGCGGCGGTTGCTCCGCGGCTTGTTCTGGTCTACGGCGACACGAACTCGACCCTCGCCGGGGCGCTCGCCGCGGCCAAGCTGCAGGTGCCCGTCGCGCACGTCGAGGCGGGCCTGCGCTCGTTCGACCGGCGCATGCCCGAAGAGGTCAATCGCGTGCTGACCGACCATCTCTCGAGCCTGCTGTTCTGTCCCACCGACACGGCGGTGGCCAATCTGGCCGCCGAAGGCATCGTGTCCGGTGTGGCGCAGGTCGGCGACGTCATGTTCGACCTGGCGACTTCGACGCTGTCGGCCGCTCGCGAGCAGTCCGCCCTCGCGCTGCTCGGGGTGCGCCCAGGCGGCTACGTGCTGGCCACCGCTCACCGTCCGGCGAACACCGACGAGCCGGCCGCGCTCGAAGCCATCCTGCTGGCCCTCGGCGCCCGCGACGAGACCGTGATCCTTCCGGCTCACCCTCGCACCGTGGCGAGCATCGACCGCTTCGGCCTGAGCGAGCTGGTCACGCCCAACATCAGGCTGATCGCGCCGGTCGGCTACATCGAGTCGCTGGCCCTGGTCAAGAACGCTCGCGTGGTGGCCACCGATTCGGGAGGCCTGCAGAAGGAGGCCTACTTCTTCTCGGTGCCGTGCGTGACCATGCGCGACTCGAGCGAGTGGGTCGAGACCATCGAGAGCGGCTGGAATATACTGGTCGGCAGCGATCGCGAGGCGCTCGCCGCGGCTCTCGCCGCACCGCCGCGAGGCGCGCGGCACCCCGCGTTCTACGGTCGGGGCGACGCCGGCGAGCGGCTCGCCGTCGCCCTGGCGGAGTTTCTCGAACAGACCACTGCCGTCCCAGAGGCGGGACGGCGCGGCACCCGGCCGTATGCCGGCGACCAAGGAGACAAGCGATGAGCGTTCCTTACCTCGAGATCGAGGCGCACGGCAGTCATCGCGAGATCGGCCGCCAGATCGGTGAGGCGTCGCGCCACCTGATCGTCGCCGGGATCGCCTACTACGAGGAGTATCACGAGGCCATGGGCGGCCTGCCCTTCGCCGCCGCGGAACGCGAGTGTCTGGCCTACCTGCCGCCTGCCCGCCAGGCGCTGCCCGGCGTCGTCGAGGAGCTCGAGGGCATGGCCGAGGGCGCCGGCGTGCCGCTCAGCCGGCTGCTCGTGCCCAACCTCGGTGAGGAGCTCACCTGCAACGCCGATCCGGCCGCCGGCGTGACGGCGCCGCACGCGGACCGCGGCGGGCACTGCACGTCGGTAGCAGTGTGTGCCGGGGGCCGCCGCCTGCTCGGCCACAACGAGGACTGGTGGGCCGGCGACGTCGACAAGAACGTCCTGCTGCGCATCACGACCGACGACGGCACGCAGATCCTGGCGATGGCCTCGGCCTGCCTGCTGCCGCCGACCGGTATCAACTCGCACGGTGTCGCCACGGCGGGCAACACTCTCTATGCCGACGACCAGCGGGTCGGCGTGCCCAACAACTTCATCCGCCGCTCCCTGCTCGAGTCGCGCTCGCTCGACGACGCTCGACGGCGCGCTCTGCTTCCGACCCGCGCCCGCGGCTCGAACCATCTGTTCGCCGACGCGGCCGGCGGGCTGCTCGACATCGAGGCCGCGGCGACCCACGACGCGCAGCTAGTGGGCGGCGACCGGCTGGTCCACACCAACCACTTCGTCGACCCGGCGATGACCGCCTGCGACATGTCGACCTCGCAGGGCACCCGACTGCGGCTGGCCCGGGCAGCCGACCTGCTCGACCAGGGGCTGGCCCGCGGCGACGACCCCCGCGCCTTGCTGCAGGCCATCCTGAGCGACCACGACGCCGTCGACCCGGCGATGTCGATCTGCGGACACCCCGACCTGTCCGTGCCGCCCGGCGAGCGCGACATGACCACGTCGAGCATGATCTGGGACCTCGACGCGCTTACCGTCGAGGTCTGTGCCGGTCCGCCCTGCGAGAACGAACGACGCCTGTTCAGCCTGCGCTGACGGTTCCCGCGCGTCGTCGAGGTCGCTCGCGGCCGGGCTGCCGGGCGGGAACGGCCGCGACGGGGCGCGACGAGCTTCGGCCGGGCCGGGCTAATGCGATACAATCTCTAGCTCGGTCGCAGCGGCGACCCGCACCCTGACCGACCAAGCCGAACGGGAGCGCAGACGTGAAGATCGCAGTCATCGGCATGGGCTACGTCGGCCTGCCCCTCGCGGTGACCTTCGCCCAGGCGGGCGTCGAGGTCGTCGGCATCGAGGCCGACCCCAAACGCTGCGCCGCCATCAGAGCCGGCGTCTCCTACATCGTCGACGTCGTCGATGAGGCCCTCAAGGCGGTCGTCGACCAGGGTCTGCTCACGGCGACCACCGACTACGCGGCCACCGAGGAATGCGCGGCCGACATCATCTGCCTGCCGACGCCGCTGAACGCCAATCGCGAGCCCGACCTGACGCTCGTCAAGGACGCGACGGTCAAGCTCGCCGGTCACGTGCAGCGCGGCCAGCTCGTCTGCCTCGAGAGCACCACCTATCCGGGCACCACTCGCGAGGTGCTCGCGCCGCTGCTCGAGCAGGGCTCCGGACTCACGGTCGGCACCGACTTCCACCTTGCCTTCTCGCCCGAGCGGGTCGACCCGGGGCGCACCGATTACACGACCAAGACGACGCCCAAGGTCGTGGGCGGCCTTACGCCGGCCTGTACCGCGAAGGTGCTCGAGGTCTACGGCACGGCGCTCGACCACCTCGTGCCGGTCACCACCCCCGAGGTGGCCGAGATGACGAAGCTGCTCGAGAACATCTTCCGCAGCGTCAACATCGCCCTGGTCAACGAGCTCGCCATGCTCTGCGATCGCCTGGGCATCGACATCTGGGAGGTCGTCGAGGCGGCCGGCAGCAAGCCTTTCGGTTTCATGAAGTTCCAGCCCGGGCCGGGACTCGGCGGCCACTGCATCCCNNCGGCAAGGTCAACGAGAACATGCCGTACTTCTGCGTCACCAAGGTCACGCGCGCCCTGAACTCGCACGGCAAGGCGCTGCAGGGCGCCAAGGCACTCGTCATGGGCGTCGCCTACAAGGCCGACATCGACGACCTGCGCGAGTCGCCGGCGCTCAAGATCATCCGCCAGCTCGACAAGCAGGGCATGGCGGTCGACTACCACGATCCGTTCGTGGCCGAGCTGCCGGCTTTCGGTATGCACTCGATCGACCTGAGCAAGGGCGCCGGCATAAGCGCCTACGACGTGGTGATCGTGGTCACGGCGCACACCACCGTCGACTACGCCGACGTCGTGAACAAGGCGCAGCTCGTGGTCGACTTGCGCAACGCCACCGCCGGCCTCGNNAACCTGGCGCGCAACGTCGACCGGCTGCCCGGCGCCGAACTGACGTGGTGCTGCGACCTGGACGACAAGATCCTGGCGCGCATGGGGGCTCAGTTCCCCGACGCCAGGACGACCACCGAGTTAGACGACGTCCTGGCCGACTCCGCCGTCGACGCCGTCATCGTGGCTACGTCGGTGCCCACGCACTACCTGCTCGGCAAGCGCGTCCTCGAATCCGGCAAGCACGCCTTCATCGAGAAGCC
>PMKK01000194.1:0-11080 GCA_003157715.1 Actinomycetota bacterium | reverse complement strand
GCCCGAAGAGGTCTCGGCGCGCGGTGAGTGCTACCTGCAGCAGGGCGTCGAAGACGTGGTGTTCGGCTACATCAAGTACCCTTCGGGCATGACCGGTCACCTGCAGGTGAGCTGGCTCGACCCCCACAAGACGCGCAAGATCACGGTGGTCGGCTCTGACAAGATGGCCGTCTTCGACGACATGGACGCCGACCGCAAGATCACCGTCTACGACAAGAGCGCCGTGGTGCCGGAGTACCAGTCCTACGGCGAGTACGNNCCTGCGCTTCGGCGACATCCACATTCCGCACATCGCCAACGACGAGCCGCTCAAGCTCGAGGTCGAGCACTTCGTCGAGTGCGTGCGCGGCAACCGGACGCCGCTGTCGGACGGCCGCGACGGCCTCAACGTGGTGCGCGTGCTCGAGGCCATGGAGCGCTCGCTGCGCGACAGCGGCCGCCCCGTGAGGACGGCCGACCTCACGGCCGACTAGGCGTGCGACGCAGTCACACAGGCCTGAGCGTAACCACGTAGTCGCCTTGAAGGAGTAGCGCGATGGCCATGCAGTCTTCCGAGCGCGCCCATAACCTGCTGCTTGGCGCCAACGTCGTGATCGGCGCGGGCGTGGTGTTCGGCGCCAACGTGGTCGTCTACGACGACACCGAGATCGGCGACGGCTGCTTCATCCAGGACGGCGTCGTGCTGGGCAAGGTACCGTCGCTCTCGCCGTCATCGACCGCCAAGCGCAGCGAGCTGCCGCCCACCCGTCTCGGGCCGGGTTGCGTGATCTCGACCGGCGCCGTCGTCTACCGCGGCGTGACGGCCGGGCCGGGCTGCATCCTGGGCGATCTGGCGAGCGTGCGCGAGCGCTGCGTGCTGGGCGAGCGCGTCGTGGTCGGTCGCGGCACCTGTGTCGAGAACGACACCTCGATCGGCGACTTCTCCAAGATCCAGTCGAACGCCTACATCACGGCTTACATGACGATCGAAGACCATGTCTTCGTGGCGCCCTGCGTCCAGACCACCAACGACAACTTCATGGGCCGTACCGAAAAGCGCCACGCGCTGATCAAGGGCGCGACCATTCGGCGCGGCGCCCGGATCGGCGGCGGGGTCGTGCTCTGCCCCGGCATCGAGATCGGCGCCGAGGCCTTCATCGCCGCCGGCGCGGTGGTCACCAAGGACGTTCCCGCCGGCAAGGTGCTCATGGGCGTGCCGGCCCGCGTCGTGCGCGACGTGCCGCCCGAAGAGCTGCTCGAAAACCAGTAAGGCCGGCTCCGCCTCCGGGCGCTTCTTGGCCTTTGGGTCGGCCGTTCCGGCTTCGTCCCGAGTGCGTCCGGCTGCGCTCCGTCACTCCCGGGCGAACGCGGCCAGGTGTGTCTCGAGGCGCGGCCCGCCTTTGGGCAGACCCAGCTTGCGGCGCACGTTGGCCCTGTGAAAGGCGACCGACGACGTCGAGATGTGCAGCGCCTCGGCGATCTCGGCGCTGGTGTTGCCGAGGCGCACCAGGTTGGCCACCTCTGTCTCGCGACGGGTGAGCGGCCGGCCGCCGTTCGTGCCGGCCAGGCGGTGGCCGAACGGCCCCACGATCTCGCGAAGGTTCATGCGCACGGCCTCGATCTCGAGCCGCTCGGGCCTGTGACGCAGTGCCCGGCTCAGGCGGTCGAGCGTCGGATCGATCAGATGTTCGACGTTCTGCACGATGCGCTGCTCGAGCTCGCGGCGGTCGTGTTCGCGCTGCTCGAGCAAGACTCGCAAGGCGGTGTTGCGCTCGTCTGAGATCGTCGCCTGGCGGCGCAGCGCGCGTTCAGAGCGGGAGAGTTGGTCCTGCATGGCACGCTGCTCGGTGATGTCGGTGCCGAGCAGAAAGTAGCTGCGCTCGTTGCCCAGGTGGGCCGGGATGATGGTGAGCAGCAGCGTTTTTGGTCTGCCGTGCACCGCGCAGGTCACATCGAGCTCCACGGGCTTGCCGTCGCGGTCGAGCTCGCCGGCCACGGCCGCGCACACTTCGGTCGGAAAGTCGTCGCGGATCGTCGCCGCGAGCATCTCGTCGCGCGTGCGCTCGAAGAAGGCGAGCGCGCGTTCGTCGGCGTCGAGGTAGGCTCCCGAAGCATCGACCTGCAGGGCCGGACTGGGCAGGCGAAACAGCACGCGCTGCAGTTCGTTGACCTCGCGCAGGGCGAGCTGCGCCTCACGCTCGCTGGTGATGTCGCGCATCGCGCCGATCATGTTCGACGGGTCGCCTGCCTCGTCGGCCAGGATGACTCCCTGGTCGTGAATGAGCCGATACGAGCCGTCGCCATGCCGCAGGCGGTACTCGCAGCGGAACGGTTCGCAGCGGCTCACACTCAGCCAGGCGGCGTCGCGTACGCGCTCCCGGTCGTCGCGGTGCAGCCTGCCGAGCCAGCCTTCGACGCTGCGCGGAAAGACGCCCGGACGCAGCCCGAGCATGCGGTCGAGCTGCTCGCCAAAGTAGATCGCGCCGGTCTGGATGTTCCAGTCGTAGAGAATGTCGAAGGTGACGCTGAGAAAGGCGCGCAGCCGGGGGTCGCCGTAAGTCAGGGGCGGCTGCGCGAAGCTGCCGTGGACACCAGGCGAAACGAGCAACGCCCCCCGGCTCTTTGGTGCAGGGCTCCGCTTGAGCGTAGGCGGAATGCGTCTGCTAGGCATTGCCTATCATTAGCCCCCCAAAAGATTGGCCTTGCCGTCGCCTATTGTGTGGGTAGTGTCGCGGTACGTCAACGATGGCGCGCCGGCGAGGCGCGCCGGCAGGCTGGCCGGCCGAAAGGGGGGGTGCCGCTGGCACAGGCGTGTCCGTCGATCGCCCGATCGACACCCCATCCACCTTGCACACGGGGAGGCACGGCATGGAGTTCCAACTGGTTGCCGCCGACGCGATCGCGACTGCTCCGCTCGACGTCGGACCCGACAGCAAGCTCAACCTGGTCGACGTCATCGACCGCGCGCAGGGCGCTCCCTTCTGCGCCGGCATCTGCGAAGTCTTTCCAGGTGCGCCGGTCGACTTCGACTATGACGACGACGCCGCCGTCTGCTACATGCTCGAAGGCGAGCTCACCCTGGCCGAGGACGGCGAGACCCGCTCGTTCAGCCCTGGCGACGTCGTCTACATCCCCCGCAAGAAGGGCCTGCTCGTCTACTGGAGCACCGATTCGTACGGCAAGTTCTTCTACGTCACCTACCCGCACTGGCGGTAAGCAGAGAGGGGGCACCGTGCCATCTGAAGCTCAACATCAAGGCCACCATATGTTCCACGACGAAGGCGACGCCCAGCACCAGCGCGACAAGGAGCAGCTCGCCAAGTTCGGCTACAGCCAGGAGCTACGCCGCTCGCTGGGCTTCTTTTCGACCTTCGCCATCGCCTTCAGCTTCATCTCGGCGACCAACGGCTTCTACGCACTGTTCTACTACGGCCTCGACACCGGCGGGCCGGCCGGCCTGATCTGGCAGTGGCCGATCATCGTTTTCGGCCAGTTCATGGTCGCCCTCGTCTTCGCCGAGGCCGCCTCGCACTACCCGCTGGCCGGCGGCATCTACCAGTGGGCCAAGCGCTTCATGGGCGGCACCTACGGCTGGTGGGTGGCCTGGATGTTCGCCGTGGCGCTGGTCGTGACGGTCGCCGCCGTCGCCTTCGGCGTGACGCCGATCGTCTGCTCGCTGATGGGCTGGCAGACGACGCACACCACCCTGCTGTGGATCGCGGTCTGCTTTGCCGTGGGGCCGATGATACTCAACGTCCTCAGCGTCAGGGTGACCGCCTTCTTCAACAACATCGGGACGGTCACCGAGATCATCGGCCTTGTGGTCATCGCCATCGCCCTCTATATCGCGGTGATCGTCGGCCACGGCTGCGCACCAGGGCCTCGGCGTGCTGTTCAACACGACGCCGGGCGCCGCGAAGGGCGCGCTTTTCGGCTACGGCAGCGTCTTCCTCGCGGCGATGCTCACCGGCGCCTGGGTGATGTACGGCTTCGACACGGCCGGCGGTCTGGCGGAGGAGACGATCAACCCGACCCGCGAGGTGCCGCGGGCCATGCTCTTCGCCGATCGGCATCACCGCCCTCATCAGCGCGTTCTGGCTGGTGGCGATGGTGCTGGCCATCCCCAACGTTCCAAAGACGCAGGCACAGGGCACCGGCGCCATCGCCTACATCTTCCACGCGCACTTCCCGAACTGGGTGACCAACGCCTTCCTCATCTCGGTGTGCGTCGCCATCTTCGTGTGCTGCCTGGCCATTCAGGCGGCCACGACACGGCTGCTGTACGCCTACGGCCGTGACAAGATGATCCCCGGCCACCAGTTCTTCGGCTACGTGCATCCCACCACCAAGACCCCGGTGACCTCGGCGATCTTCGTGGCCGTAGCGGCCATCGCCGTGCTGCTCTACGTCACTGTCGGCGGCGCCGACCCGTTCGTGCAGATCGCCCGCGTGACCGCGTGGGCCACGGCCGGCACCTACATCGCCTACCAGATGGTGATCTTCGGCGGACTCGTCGTGCGCGCCAAGGGCTGGCCCAAGGACAAGGCCTACTTCAACCTCGGCAGGTGGGGCTGGCCGGTCAACATCATCGCCTTCGTGTACGGCGTCTTCATGATCATCAACCTCGCCTGGCCGCGGCAGTCCACGAGCTGGCTCGACACCTACATCGTGATGCTTTCGCTTGGCGTGGTGGTGGTCGCGGGCGCCGTGGTGTACGCGATCCAGCGGGCCCGCGGCATCGATCTCAGCGCGACGATCCACGAGATCGACCTCTCGCCGGCCGACACCGCCGCCGCGCCGGTGAGGCCGGCCGGTGAGACCGGCCGGCCGCTTTCGGGCGGGGCCGGCGTCTCTGGGATGTCGGGGCCGCGGCGTCCCGATGGACCAGGACCCGGGGGCTTCACCGAGTAGCGTCTCTCAAGACCCGCGCTGGGGCGAGGCGGGGCGGCCGAGGGGCGGGGCGGCCGGCGGCCGCCCCGCCCCGTTTCCGCCGCGGGCCGCCCCGCTTCCGCAAGGCTCCTGTTGCGGGCGCGCCTCGCCCTCGAACCCTTGACGGCGGGGGTCCGTCGTCTGGTCTAATGAGGCTCAGAAGTGCGCGGCAACCAGCTCGCTCCGAGACGGCCCGCTCCGAGACGGCCCACCACGAAGGAGTCAGCCATGCAGAAGTACGTGTGCACGCTTTGCGACTGGGTCTACGACCCCGCGATCGGCGATCCCGACAACGGCGTGGCGCCGGGCACGGCGTTCGACGACCTCCCCGACGATTGGGTCTGCCCCGACTGCGGCGCCGGTATCGACATGTTCGAGCCGCTCGCCGAGGAGTAGACCGGCGGGCGCAAGCCGACGCCGATCGGCGCGCCACGGCCAGCCGGGACCCGTTTCAGGGCACGAGCACCAGCTTGCCCAGGGCCGGACCCGCCATGATCTCGCGGTGGGCGCTCGACGCCTTTTCAAGCGGCAGCTCGCGGGCGATCACCGGGTGTAGCGTGCCGGACTCCAGGCCGGCGCCGATGGCCGTGTAGGCCTCGGCGAGCTCGTGCGGCGCGGCGATGAACAGCAGCATGCCGCGCACGTCGGCGTCGCGGCTCATGAGATCGCGCGGCGCGATCTCGGCCGGACCGCGGCTGCCCACCACGACCACCCGCCCGCCGCGCGCCAGCAGCCCGAGGTCGTCGGCAAGGCCGGCGTGGGCGGCCATCTCGACGATGACGTCGTAGCCGCGGCCGCCGGTCAGCGCGAGAAGCTCCTCGGCGTAGCCGGGCGCGCCGTGGTCCGCCACTCCCGCCGCGCCCTGAGCGGTGACCAGGTCGCGGCCGGCCGCCGAGCCGGCCGTGCCATGCACCGTGAGGCCCGCCGCCGCCGCGAACTGGACCGCCGCCAGTCCGACACCGCCGCTCGCTCCGTGGATCAGGACGAGGTCGCCCGTGCGCGCCTGTCCGCGCTGGAACAGAGCCCGGTAGGCCGTCGCGTAGGGCACGCCGAGCGCCGCGCCGGCGGCGAACGAGGTCGCGGCGGGCAGCGGATGCACGTGGCCGGCGGGGCAGAGGGCGGCTGCGGCGTAGGTGCCGGTCAGCGAGCCCGAGGTGTAGACGCGGTCGCCGACGGCCGGGGCCGGACTTTGACCCGCGCCGCCGGCTCGCGCCGCGCCATCCGAGCGCGCGGCGCCGACCGCTTCGACCACGCCGGCGCCGTCATTGCCGGGTGTGTAGGGCAGCGCCGGCAGGGCGGCGTACTGGCCCGAGCGCACGTAGGTCTCCACGGGGTTCACGCCGGCGGCGTGCAGGCGGACCAGTACTTCGCCCTCGCCCGGGGGACGCGGGTCGGCCACCTCTTCGAGTCGCAGGACCTCGGGTCCGCCGAAAGTGTGAACGCGCACGGCTCGCATGGCTTGCTCCTCGCTTCTCGACAGCCTGTGTCCGGGACTCTCTTCGCGAGTCACAGTGTTCCCGAGCGAGCAGAAAAGAAAAGACCCCGCGGGCCTACCCGGCCTTGGTCAGCTTCACGCTTTCGCTGAGGGTCGTCGAGCCGGACGATGTCGGCGCGCCTTGCACCGCGATGGTCAGCGTCCCCTGGTCGACCGTGAAGACGACTTTGAAGTCCCTGACCGCGGCCGCCATCATGTTCCTGGCGGCGGCGAGCATGGCCGCTTGAGTGGCGTCGTGGCCGGCGTAGCCGTAGGTCGACTCGAGGTGGCCGCCCTTGAGCGTGGCGCTGAACGGACCGATCTTCCTGGCGCTGATGGTCTCGGTGACCAGGTAGAGCGCGCCGCTTCTCGTGATGGTCACCGTATAGGCGATGCTTCCGGTCTTGGCCGAAGCGCCGCTGCCGTGCCAGGTGCCGAGAAACCGCGCGCCGGGCGCGGGTTTGAGCACGAGAAACCAGACGCCCACGACCGCGACGATGGCCACGATGGCGAGCGCTACGAGCCAGGGCAGCCTGGAACCCTTCGAGACCTTGCCGGCGCGCAGCGGCTGGGTGCTTGGGGCGGCTGTTCCGTAGGCGGTCGGGGCGGCCGTGCCGTAGGCGGTCGGCGCCTCGTAATAGGCCTTGTCGTAAGCCGGCTCCTGGCAGGTGTCGGCAGCCGCGGGCGGGCCGAGGGGAGACCCGCACGTGCCGCAGGTCCAGGCGCCGTCACGCGCGTCGGTGCCGCAGGTCGGGCAAGTCGCCAAAGGACTCCTCTCCAGGACGTGGCGCGGCGCCTCGTGCCGGTGGCCTGCCGCGCACACGCGCGGGGCCTGGGGTCGCCGCCTCTCGCGTCCCTTGTCGGCAGGTGAGGGTTCGGACACAAGTCCGCGAGCGTGGCGGCTCGCTAGAAGACGAGCTGCTCGAGGCGCCCGAAGATGACCTCGCGACCGGCGCGGTACTGGTCGGGGTCCATGGCCGCGTCGATCTCGGCGGGCGAGAGCACGGCGGCCGCCTCGGGGTCGTCCTTGATCAGCCGCCCGAAGTCGACGCCCTCGCGCCAGGCCCGCATGGCGCTGTCCTGCACGATCCGGTAGGCGTCGTCGCGCAGCATGCCGTGGTCGACCAGGGCGAGCAGCACGGCGCCGCTGAACACGAGGCGCTGCGACAGCGCGAGATTGCCGCGCATGCGCGCCTCGTCGACGACCAGCGTGTCGAAGAGCTTCGTCGTCTTGCGCAGCATGTAGTCGAGCAGGATGCAGGAGTCGGGAAAGACGATCCGTTCGGCCGAGCTGTGCGAGATGTCGCGCTCGTGCCANNGCTGCAGGTGGCGCACCTCGACGGTGAACTTCTCGATCGAGGAGCCCACGATGGCCAGCGCCGACAGGAAGGCGGCGTGACGGTCGCGCTGCACGACCTGGTTGGCGATCGGTTCGCAGCCCAGGCCGAGCTCGGCCAGGACCAGCTCTTCGACCCGCGGGTCGATGTTGTTGTAGGCGCCCACGGCGCCGCTCAGCTTGCCGACCGCGGCGCCCTCGGTCACGCGCCGCAGACGCTCAAGGTCGCGCCCGACCTCGAAGGCCCACATGCCGAGCTTCATGCCGAACGTGATCGGCTCGGCGTGGATGCCGTGGGTGCGCCCGACCTGCACCGTGTCGCGAAACTCGAAGGCGCGCCGCTTGAGCACGCGGCCGAGCGCCGTCAGGTCGCTCTGCAGCAGCTCGCCGGCACGCTTGATCTGCAGGGCCAGGCCAGTGTCGAGCATGTCGGAGCTCGTCATGCCGTAGTGGATGTACTTGGAGGCGTCGCCGACGTGCTCGGCCACGTTGGTCAGAAAGGCGATCACGTCGTGGTTGGTCGTCTCTTCGATCTCGGCCACCCGGGCGGCCTCGAAGGCCGCCTTAGCCTGAATCTCGGCCACGGCCTCGTCGGGCACCTTGCCGAGCCTGTTCCAGGCGCGCACAGCGGCGAGCTCGACGTCGAGCCAGGCCTGCAGCTTGGCCTCTTCGGTCCAGATGGCGCCCATCTCGGGCAGCGTGTAGCGTTCGATCATGAGAGAGCCCTCCGTCGCGGCCGTCAGAAACGGGGCGATTCTCTCACAACGGGGGGCCGCCGGTCGGCGGCCTTCGTCATTGCCTGGTGAGCAGCGTCTCCAGCCGTGGTCTGCCGTCGCCGAACTCGACGCGGGCACGGAGCTGTTCGCGGTTGATGAACGACAGCGAAAGCTGCCAGGTCACGCCCTTGGCGGTACCGCCGGCGACGAGGCTGTCGTCTTTCACCTGAGCGGTGGCGGCGCGCTGACCCAGAACGCGGAGGCCGCTGAGTCGGTAGGTGCCGCCGCCCTCCTTTGTCACGCCGATGGACGCGCTGCCGAGCCCGGGGTCGGACGACCCCCAGCTGCCGGCGAAGTGCTGTCCGGAGGTGACGCCGAGATACTGCAGCAAGCCGAAGCCGCCCAGCACGAAGAAGGTCGCCACGACGATCGCCACGAGCAGTATGACGAGCGCCAGCACGGGCGCGAGCCACCAGGCGTCGCGCAGGCGGTGCTTCTTGGCGCGGCCGCCGGCCGCGGCGCTCGAACGCGCCTCGGCTGCCGCCGACCGGTAGATCGTCCTCGCGGGCCTCTGGTCGCTCACCGGAACCTTACGTCACTCCCGCATGGCGATGGCTTCGATCTCGACCTTGACGCCCTTCGGCAGGGCGGCGACGGCGACCGTCGAGCGTGCCGGGTAGGGTTGCTCGAAGAACTCCGCGTAGACTTCGTTGACCGCGGCGAAGTCGTTCATGTCAGGCTCCTTGGGTGGCGGATGCGGGGCGCGGGGGTCAACCGACGAAGTGCAGCAGCAGGCCGATCAGTGACAGCACGACGATGAGACTGAGCCCGCTGATCGCCATGACGAGCATCTGGCGCTGGTAGCCGGGCGGCATGCGCGTCTTGCGGCGACGGTCGTCCGGCGACGTTCCGCCGGAGTCGTCGCTCATCGGGGGCCTGTCCGGATCGTCACTCACGGCACTCGGATCAGACGTCGAGGATCTTGGCGGCCAGGATGGCCGCGTTGCGGGCGCCGTTAATGGCGACGCAGGCGACCGGCACGCCGGGCGGCATCTGGACGATCGAAAGCAGCGAGTCGAGGCCGCCCAGGTCGCTCGTCTTGATGGGCACGCCGATCACCGGCAGATTGGTGTACGACGCGATCACGCCGGGCAGCGCGGCCGCCTTGCCGGCGCCGGCGATGAGCACCTTGATCCCGCGGGCCTGCGCGGTGCGTGCGTAGTGTGCCACCTTGTCGGGGTCGCGATGGGCCGACATCACCTGTATCTCGTGACGTATGCGGCGCTCGTCGAGCTCGCGCCCGGCGGCCGCCATGACTTCGCGGTCGGACTCGCTGCCCATCACGATACCCACTAGCACGGGTTCGAACTCGATGCCGACCAGCAGCGCGTCGACCTCGGTACTGGTCTTCTCCACTGCCTGCTCCCTTCGGGGTGCGCGCTCCGCGGTTCCGCGGCTTCAGGGCCCGGCGGTGCTGCGGCGCTGGATGTACGGCTTGAGCTTATCCTTCTGGGGGCGCGGCGACCAACGCCGGCGGCACGCTCACTGCTTTCTGAGCGTCACCTCTGGCTTCCAACTGTCGGACATCGGATCGTAGAACCGCAGCGAGCCCGTCGTCGAGCCGCTCAGTACGAGCGCCCAGCGGCCGACTCCCTGGCCCGCGTCGGGGGTCTGGAAACGCACGTCGATCGAGGTCCGCAGGCCCGTGACCGTCGCTGCCGATACGCCCGGGAACCTCTCCATCGTGACCAGCAGGCCGCCCTTGCCCGCGGTCACGCGCAGGCTGCCGGCCGGTGCCGACGGGCGTGTGACCGGGTAGTCCTTGTGGAGGCCGATCATAGGCGTGTCGACCCGCCACGTGCCGATATACCAGTCGTCCACGTGACGCGGCGCCGAGGAGCTTGAGCCGAGGACGAGCAGGCAGCCGGCGGCGGCGACCAGCGCGGCGACGGCCGCGTAGAGCATCCGGTCGGAGGGCCGGCGAAGCCTGGCCACGGGTCGCTAGCTGGCCCAGGCGGCGGGAAAGAGGACGATCTCGCCGTTTTGAGCCTGCACGGCGCGGTCGGCGATGTCGGGCCGTGACTGGAGTCCGGCGAACGAGATGCGCGCGAGCGCGCCGTAGGCACGCTCGCGCGCCGCGGCGAAATCGTTGCCCAGGGCGCTGACCGCCAGCACGCGGCCGCCGGAGGTCACGATGTCGTGGCCGTGCACCGCCGTGGCGGCGTGGTAGATGGTGACATCGGGCAGCGCGGCCGCTTCGGAGAGCCCGCTGATCACGTCGCCCTTCGAGCTCGACGCCGGGTAGCCTGCCGAGGCGGCGACGATCGTCACACAGGGATCGGGCCTCCAGCGCAGCGTGACCGTGTCGAGCTCGCCGTTGGCCGTCGCCAGGCAGGCTTCGAGCAGGTCGCTGTCGAGGCGCGGCAGGATGGCCTGGATCTCGGGGTCGCCGAAGCGGCAGTTGAACTCGAGCAGCTTGATGCCGTGCTCGGTGACGATGAGGCCGCCGTAGAGCACGCCGCGGTACTCGATGCCGCGCCGGCCCAGGGCGTCGAGCACCGGCTGGAAGAGGTCCTCGACCACCGTCTGCGCGAGACCATCGGAGAAGCCGGGCACGGGGCAGTAGCTGCCCATGCCGCCGGTGTT
>PMKK01000212.1 GCA_003157715.1 Actinomycetota bacterium | reverse complement strand
TCGAAGCGACGCACACCATCACCGTCAAGGTCGACAAGACCGTGCCGGTCACCACCGACAACCACCCGGCGACCTATCAGAAGACCGCTACAACGGTAACGTTGAGTGCGACCGACCCGACCTCGGGTGTCGCCTCGACCAGCTACAAGGTCGACGGTGGCGTGACCCAAAGCGGCACCAGCGTGGCGATCCCGGCTCCGACGAACCACTCCAATGACGGCGCCCGTGTCATCACCTACTGGTCGACCGACAANNCGACCGACAATGCCGGCAACGTCGAGACCACCAAGAGTTGCACCGTCAACATCGACACCACGGCGCCGGTGACCAGCAACGACTTCGACGGCCTTGCCCATAGCGGCAACGTCATCGTCACACTGAGCGCCACCGACCCGAACCTCGTGCACTCCGGCGTGGCCTCGACTACCTATCAGATCGACGGCGGCACCGCGCATGCGGGCACCAGCGTCGACGTGGGCGGCGCGGGCTCACACACCGTCACCTACTACTCGACAGACAACGCCGGCAACGTCGAGGCGCAGCAGTCGATCTCCATGCAGATCACCAGCGGCGGCCCAGGAAACGGCTCGATATCGCTGTGGACGGCCCACAACGTGACCGCGACGCTCACACCTGATCCGGGCGCCGTCTCCACGGCGTTCAAGATCGATGGGGCAAGCTGGCAGAGCGGCACCACCGTGTTCGTGCCGGCTCCGGCCGACCACAGCAACGATGGTCCGCACACGGTCCTCTACCACTCGGTCGACGGCACCGGCGCGGCGGGTCTCAACAGCACCGTGCAGTTCGGCATCGACACGCGAGCGCCGGTCACCACCGACAACGCCCCCAGCGGCTGGCAGCACGGCACAGTCAGCGTCGTGCTGACGGCCACCGACAGCAACGCCGGCCAGAGTTACAGCGGCGTCGCTTCGACCGCCTATCAGGTGGACGGCGGGAGCTGGCAGGACGGCACCAGGGTGACCGTCACGGGCACGGGCACGCACGTCATCGGCTACCGGTCGACCGACAACGTCGGCAACGTCGAGGCCACCGAAACGCGCACGGTGGGCATCGACGACGCCGCTCCGGTGACCCACGACGACGCCCCGGTGGCCTGGCGGCGTGGCGCCGTCACGGTGCACTTCACAGGCGGAGACGCCGACTCCGGAGTGGCATCCACGAGCTACAGCACCGACGGCGGACTCAATTGGAGCACGGGCGCCAGTGCCGTGGTGGCCGCTCCGGCCGATCACTCCAACGACGGTCTGCACACGATCAGCTACTACTCCACCGACAACGCCGGCAATCACGAGAACCCGGCGCGCATCTGCACCGTGGTGATCGACACCCGGACCCCGACGGTCGGTGCGGCGACCTTCAAGTACAAGACCGGCAAGATCAGCGCAAGCTACGCCGTCACCGACATGGTGCCGCCGGGCGCGAGCTCGGCTGCCGATCTGGCGAGCGTCAAGTTCGCGATCGTCTTGACGAAGACCAAGAAGGTGGTCAAGACCTTCACGCAGACTCAGAAGCCGCTTACGGGCCTCAAGCAGGCCGCGACCTTCAAGATCAAGCTCAAGAAGGGCGCCTACACGATCAAGGTCACCGCTACCGACATAGCCGGCAACACCTCGGCTGCCAAGTCGGTCAAGCTCACCGTGAAGTAGCGGCGCGCATCAGACGGCGGCGCACGCCGTCTGAGCGACCGAACGACACCACACCTGAAGGCCGGCGCCCATCACGGGCGCCGGCCTTCACGCACTTTCGGCCTTCACGCACTTTCGGCCTTCACGCACTTTCGGCTCTGACCCCGCCCCTTTTCACTGCGCGTTGTCCGCGCAGCGCAGGTGCGCGATAGTGGCCGCGATGCCCGCGAGAAACGTGAGCGCGACCACGACCACGCTGCCCGGCGCGATAGCCGTGGCCGGCTGCCCGACGGAGCCTATGAACCGAGGCACGATCGACCACGGAAACCACGGCGCCCAGCCCGTCTTGCCGACCACGTCGCCGAGCACGAGCATCGCCAGCGCGAAACCGAGCGGCGGCAGGTAGCCGCGCCCGAGCGTGGTGACCCAGGCGACGACCGGCACGAGCAGGTACGCGACCGCGGCCACGAGCAGCGTGTCGCCGATCCCTCTCGCGGCCACCCCCGCCGAGAAGCCCGGCAGACCCAGCGCGAGTCCCAGGGCGAACGTCTCGCCGATCACCGCCACCACGAGCAGCAGCCACCACGCCGCCGCCACCGTGAGCTTGGCGAGCACGAACCAGTGGCGGCCCACCGGCAGCGACAGCAGGTTCTTGGCCGTGCCTTCGACGTACTCCCGGCCGAAGACGTAGGCCACGACGAAGGCGAGCAGCAGCATGCCGCCCATGCCCACGACCAGCGCCAGCATCGAAAAGTACGAGGGCCACGTCGCCGTGAGCCCAGAGAGGTTCGCTTTGGCCCCGAGCAGGCCGAGCTTGCCGGCCCGGCCCGGTTCGCGCACGATCCACATGAACAGCGCGATGGTGAGCGGCCCCAGCGAGAGCGCGGCGAGCGAGAACCAGGTCACCTTGGCGCGGCGCAGTTTGAGGAACTCGGTCGCGACGACCCGCGCGAACATCACCGTGCATCTCCTGAGGTGTCCCCCGTGGCCCCTTCGGCCGTCTCACGCGCGGCGTCCCCGGCTGTCTCACGCGCGGCGTCTCCGGCCGTCTCACGCGCGGCGTCTCCGGCCGTCTCCTGCGCGGCGTCCTCGACCGTCTTCTGCGTAGCGTCCGCGGCCGTCTCCCGCGCGACGTCTCCGGTGAGCCGCAGAAAGTAGGACTCCAGATCTTCGTGCACCGGCGTGAGCTCGGTGAGATCGATCCCCGCGTCGATGAGCGTGCGGGCGATCCGCGCCACGTGCTCCTCGGCGCCGAAGACGCGCAAGCGTCCGCCGACGCGCTCGACGCGCTCGGGGCGCTCGACCCGTTCGGCGCGCTCGATGCGCTCGATGCGCCCGGTGCGTTCGACACGCGCGAAGCCCGCCGCGGCGAGCAGTGCCGCCGCTCGCTCCGGCTCGGACACACCGACGCTCACATACAGGCGCTCCCGGGCTCGCAGCTGGTCGTGGTCGAGCTCCTCGAGCAGGCGACCCTCGTGGACGATGCCGATGCGGTCGGCGAGGTGGGCGACCTCGGCGAGGATGTGGCTCGACATGAGGACGGTGACGCCGTGCTCGCCGGCCAGCGAGCGCAGCAGCCCGCGGATCTCGACGATGCCGGAGGGGTCGAGCGCGTTGGCCGGCTCGTCCAGGATGAGCAGCTCGGGACGGTGCAGCAGCGCCCGCGCCAGCGAGAGCCGCTGCCGGTTGCCCAGCGAGAGCACGCGCGCCCGCCGGTCGGCGCAGCCGCCGAGCCGCATGAGCTCGATGACCTGCGCGATCGCGGTGCGCGGCGCGCCGGTGAGGCGGCGTTGAATGTCGAGGTTCTCGCGCACCGTGAGGTTGGGGTAGGCGGTCGCGGTCTCGACCAGATAGCCCACGCGCGCGAACACCTCGTTTGCTCCTTGCCGCACTCGCCGGCCCAGCACCTCGACCTCGCCCGCGCTCGGGCGGATGAGGCCGAGAAGCATGCGGATCGTGGTCGTCTTGCCCGCCCCGTTGCGACCGAGAAGGCCGTAGATCTCGCCGCGGCGCACGTGCAGATCGAGCCCGTCGACGGCCGGCACGTCGCCGTAGCGCTTGGTGAGCCCGCGCGTCGCGACGGCGTCGCTCGGCGCGACGGGGGACGTCGTGGCGGCGGCCGGCGCGACGGCGCTGGGCGTAGCGACGGCCGGCATGGCGTCGCTTGGCGCGGTGCGAGCCGCGCGAGGGGGGAGAGTCATGGCGGCAGCGGCGCTCATGCGGCCGGCTCCGTGCAGCCCAGAGCACGCAGGGCGAGCCCGGTCACTTGCGCGAGGGCGGTCGGCATGCCGGCGAGCGGCACCCCCGAGAGCTCGACGCTCTGCAGCCCGCCGAGAACGAACCACGCGGCGGCGCCGATGTCGGAGACCGTGAAGGCGCCTTCGGCCACACCCTGCCCGATGATGTCCTGGACGATGGCGACGAGCCGCGGCGTGAGATGTTCCGCCATGCGGTCGTGGATGGCGCGGTTGCCCGGGCGGTGCATGATGTCGATGAGCTCCGACGCCTCGGTCAGCGCCGCGGCGTCGCCCAGGACGCCGCTCAGCGCCAGGAGCTTCTCGACCGCCGTCCTGGCCGGTGTCGCGACGGCTCGCTCGATGCTCTCGGCCATGGTGTCGACCAGGCGCTCGGCGACGGCCAGCACCACGTCGTCCTTCGACTCGAAGTACAGGTAGAACGTGCCCTGGGCGACGCCGGCCGCCTTGACGATGTCGCTCACGGCCGTGCCGGCGACCCCCTGCCGCGCGAACGTGTCGGCGGCGGCCGAGACGAGCTCGGCGCGCCGGGCTTTGCGATCGGCGACGCGTGGCATGAGGCCTCCTGGTCCGGACGGGCGCCGTGCGGCCCGTTACTGACTGACAGTCAGTCATATATAACATGCGGCGATGAGCTGCTGTCAAGTGGCGCGCAGGGCCGCTCGGCAGGGTGTCCGTCAGGCCGTCCGCCGGTCAGGCCGTCCGCCGGGCCGCCTGTGCCGTTCAAGGTCGCGACGCGATACGATGGGCCACTGCCATTCCCAGACGCCGCGCCCGGCGTCTCCCACGACGCACAGAGGTCACGACCATGACCGACGCCACGCACGACGCCACGCCCGACGCTCGGACCGACGCCATAGCCGACGCTCGGACCGCCGCCACACCCGACGCCACACCCGACGCGGGGACCGACGACACGCCCGACGCC
>PMKK01000002.1:2595-3534 GCA_003157715.1 Actinomycetota bacterium | reverse complement strand
AGCACGATGCCGAGCGAGCCCAGCAGGTTGACGCTGAGGTTGTACCAGTAGCCGTTGTGGATGTTCTCGAAGCCCAGCCAGCCGTTGGCCACGATGTGGTTCTGGCGCACGAAGTCGCCCAGAAAGTGCAGCGGGTCGAGCAACGCGAAAGGCGTGCTCGCCAGGAAGGCGAGGAACATGGGGACGGCGACGCGGCGCAGGGAGCGCGCCATGGGGGCCCACAGCCGGCGCAACCCGCGAGCGCCCAGGCCGTCGCGATACACATACCAGCAGGCGATGGCCCCGGGCACGAAGAGCATGCCGAGGTTGTACTTGGTGCCGGTCGCCAGCCCGGCCGCCAGAGCGCCGTAGAGCAGGCTGCGGGCGCTGCCCAGGCGAGCGGCCCGCAAGAAGAACAGCAGGGCGAGCAGCCCGAACATGGTCGCCGGCACGTCGGTGACCGCCAGGTGCGAATAGCGCACGTGGAGCGGCTCGACGGCCAGAAAGATCGCCGCCAGCAGGCCNNGGCCGGCGAGAGAAACGAGACGCCGTGCGCGCCGTGGAACCAGCTCGCCACCCAGGTGGCGCCGCCGATCAGATAGAAGATCAGCGAAGGGTAGTAGAAGAACTGGGGGTTCAGGTGGCCGCCGGCAACACGAAAGGCGTGCAGCAGCACGACGTGCTCGTCGGGGTCCTGGTATCCGTAGGGCAGCCCCCAGCTCAGACCCTTGAGCCGCAGAACGGCGGCCCCGGCGAGGATGACCGCCAGGGCCACGCCAGTCCAGCCGATGGTCCGCGGCAGCGAGCGCGCCAAGGCCAAGGCGCGGCACGCAGCGGCACGCGCGGTCACGAGCACCGTGGTATGTGCTGGGTCAGTCATGGACTGTTGCGCGCGATTCTATTCCCTTCGCAGGCCGGGAAGAGCCGTTTGTGAACGCGGCTAGCCCGCTTCCTGGGCGG
>PMKK01000002.1:0-2482 GCA_003157715.1 Actinomycetota bacterium | reverse complement strand
GGTCTCGACGATCACCTTGACCAGGATGAGGCCGCGCCCGTTGTTGACGCCCGCCATGCGCACGGCGCGCACCACGCGGGTGAGCTCGTCGCGGCAGTAGGTGAAGTCGCCGGAGAGCATGGCCGGCAGGCACATCATGACGTCGATCTCGTCGGCGCCGTTGGCGACCGCCTCTTTGGCGGCCGCGACCTTGGAGCGCACGCCGTCGGCGCCGAAGGGAAACCCGACCACGGTGCAGACCTTGACGTCGGAGTCGGTGAGCAGTCGTCCGGCCAGCCGCACCCAGTGGGGCAGCACGCAGACGGCGGCGAAGTGATACTCAGCCGCCGTGTCGCAGAGCCGTTCGATGTCGGGCTGCGTGGCGTTCGGCTGCAGGAGGGTGTGGTCGATGGTCTTGGCGAGTTCTTCAGCGTGCACCGGGCAGCCTGATCCTTTCGTGCGCCGGGCGCGCCGATCGCGCCTCTCACGCTGCCGAGTATAGCAGAGCGGCCCGTGAGGACGCCTGTCCCGCGCCGTGATCAGCAGGCTGACAGCGGGCTCGCCGGCGATGCGTCGGAGCAAGCGGCGCGTCAGAGCAAGCGGCGCGTCAGAGCAAGCGACGCGTCAGAGCAGGTGATCGACGTAGCGGTCGTCGCGGCGCCAGTGTTTGCGCACCTTGACCCGCAGCGACAAGAAGACGCGCGCGCCGAGCACCGATTCGATCTCGTGGCGGGCGCCGCTGCCGATGGCCTTGACGACACGCCCGCCCTTGCCTATGAGGATGGCCTTCTGCGACTCGTGCTCGACCACCAGGTCGGCCTCGATCTCGACCAGCGAGTCGCCGGGCCGCTCGGCCAGCGACTGCACCTGGACCGCCACGGCGTGCGGCACCTCCTCGCGGGTGATGCGCAGAGCCTGCTCGCGGATGAGCTCGGCGACGAGCGACTCGAGCGGCTGGTCGGAGACCTCGCCGCCGGGAAAGTAGACCGGCCCCTCGGGCATGGCGGCGACCAGGGCGTCGATCAGGTCGGGCAGACCGTCGCCGCGCAGCGCGCTGATCGGCGTGACCTCTCCCCCATCGAGCAGCTCCTCGGCGGCCGCGAGGCGCGTCGCCAGCATCGCGCGGTTGACCGCGTCGGCCTTGTTCAAGACGGCAACGTAGGGCGTGCCGGCCGACGCGACGGCCTGCGCGATATAGCGGTCGCCGCCGCCCGGCTCCTCGGCGGCGTTCAGCATGAACAGCGCGGCGTCGACCTCGCTCAGGGTGGCGTCGACCGTCGCCTGCATCTTGCGCGTGAGCGAGTCGAACGGCTTCTGAAAGCCGGGCAGGTCGAGCAGCACGAGCTGGTAGGTCTCGGCGGTCACCACCCCGCTGATACGCCGCCGCGTGGTCTGGGGGTGGTCGGAGACGATGCTCACCTTGTGACCCACGAGCCGGTTAACCAGGGTCGACTTGCCGACGTTGGGCCGGCCGAGCACCGCCACGAAGCCCGAGCGAAACGCCGGCACGCTCATCGCCGTTCCTTGTCCGAGAGTCGAAACGGGCTGGGCAGAAGGTCGCGCAGGGCGACGATCGACAGCTCGGCGGCGTCGGCCGCGGCGTCGGGCACACCGTCGGACGCGTGGACCGACGCGGCGACGATCACGTCGAGATCGCCGAACTCGGCCAGCGCCTGCAGGCAGGCGCCGCAGGGCAGCAGCGGCGCGCCCGAGTCGGTGGCCAGAGCCAGCGCGCTGAAGCGGCGCTCGCCGGCCGCCACCGCGGCCGCCAACGCCGCGCGCTCGGCGCACAGCCCGACCGGATAGGAGGCGTTCTCGACGTTCACGCCGATGAACGTGCGCCCGGCGGCGCTTTCCAGCGCCGCGCCGACCTGCAATCCCGAATAGGGCGCGTAGGCGTTCGCGGCGGCGGCTTTGGCCGTCAGCCAGAGCCGCCACGCATCGGTAGCCGGTCGCCCGGCGATCGTCTCCTGCATCTCCGCCTCGGTCCCTAGTAGAGAGGATAGAACAGTCGGAAGATGAGCAAGGTGAGGCCCGCCCCGAGCAGCCCGCCAAAGGTCACCTCGAGCCAGGTGTGAATGCCCGCCTGCACCCGGCTCTGGGCGGTGAGAAACGCCATGACCATCGCGATCACCGAGATCGGCAGGTCATAGGCCGTGCCCGAGGCGATGAACGTGACCGCCACCCAGCCGCCAAAGGCGACCGCGGCGTGGCCGCTCGGCAGACCGCCGCGCAGTGGCTTGCCGCGCCCGCTGATGGCCTTGACCGCGATCACCACGACGACCAGCAGAAAGACGGCGATCACGGCCACGTTGATCGGAGTCTGGCGCACCTTGGCCAGCACTGTATAGGGCACGCCGACGACCTTGTCGTAGAACACCAGGTAGGCCACCGCCAGGGCGTTCAGAGTCGCCACCAGCACGGCGCCGGCGGCGATGTCCTTGGCGAGCTTGGCCAGCGGGTCGTAGCGCGACGTGAAGATGTCGATCGCATACTCCAGGGC
>PMKK01000007.1 GCA_003157715.1 Actinomycetota bacterium | reverse complement strand
GCCGTCGCCGGCATCGCCGCCGCCGTGCGGCGGCGGCCGCTCGTGGTCGACATGCATACTGTCGCCTTCTATGCGCCTGAGTGGCGTCTCGCTCGCCGTTTCGAGCTGCCGCTGCTGCGGCGCGCGACCGCCGTCGTGGTCACCAACGAGCGCCTCGCCGCCGAGGTCCGCGGCTGGGGGGCCCGTGCCTTTGTACTGCCCGACCCGCTGCCTCCGGCGCCACCGGACGCCGCCCGGTCGGCGGGCGTCGGCGACGACGTGACCGTGGTGGCGACCTTTTCGAAGGACGAGCCTCTCGAGCTGTTGCCGGCCGTCGCCGAACGCCTGCCCGACGTCAGCATCGCCGTGACCGGTGCGAGCCGCGGTGAGCTCGGCGGCTGGCCCTCGAATCTGCGCTGCACCGGGTTTCTGCCCGACGCCGGCTACTGGCGGCAGCTCGCCGCTTCGCGCGTCGTGGTCGTCCTCACGACTCGCCCCGACACGCTGCTTTCGGGTGGTTACGAGGCCATGGTCCTCGGACGGCCGCTCGTCACCTCCGATCACGCGGTGCTTCGCGAGTACTTCGGCGACGCCGCCGTGTATGCGCGGGCCGGCGCCGGCGCGCTGGCCGACGCCGTCGCGACGGCGCTCGACGACGGCGCCGAGCTGAGCCGCCGCATGCGTGTCCTGGCCCAGGTGAGAGAGCGGGAGTGGCAGGGCGCGGCCGCACTGCTGTGCGCCGCGGTCAGGGGGCAGTGATGCGGCTGCTCGTGCTGGGCCACAACGACTGGTGGGTGTGGCGGCGCCAGGGTTTCTGCACGCGCAACGCGGCGCTTGTGCGAGAGCTCAGCGCGCGGACGTCCGTCGAGGCGGTGGCCGTGGTCGATACGCCGCGCTTCAGGGGCCGCACGCACCGGCCCACGGCCCACCGTAACGACGACCTGACGCCGGTCGCCGAAAAGACGGTCGCGGTGCGCTGGAGCTATCCGCTGCCGATACCGGCCCGCCGGCCCGCGGGGCGTCGGCTGAACGAAGCGCTGTCGTGGCCCGGCCTGCGCGGCAGGCTGGCTCAGTGGCGGGGGGCGGCGCCGCTCGTCGTACTGGTCGCCGACCCCCGATTGATGAGCGTCGCGGTACGGCTTTCCTGCGATCTGATCGTCATGGACGTTATCGACGACTGGCGATACCACGCCTGGGCCGGTCGGGCGGCGGTCGATGCCGGCTACGCCCTCGCCCGCCGGCACGCCGACCTGGTCATCGGCGTCAGTCGCGCCGCTCTCGAGCAGGTCGGTCTCGGCTACGGCCACGTGCTGTACAACGGGCTTCACTGGGCCGCCTTTTGCGACATCGCGCCGTCGGCGCACGCGCTGCCCGGGCTGCGCCGGCCGGTGGTCGGCTACGTCGGCGTGTTGCAGGAGCGTTTCGATTCAGGCCTCTTGTGCCAGGTCGCTCGTCAGCTTTCCGAAGTCACGTTCGTCTTGGCAGGTCCGCTGCTGCATGGTCTGCCGGTGGAGCTCGCGCGTGCGCCGCAGAACGTCCGGCTGGTCGGCCCCCTCGAACGGTCGCTGGTGCCCGCGTGGCTGGCCGCGCTCGATGCGGCCATCGTGCCGCATCGTCGCGACGGCCTCACGGCGTCGATGGATCCCCTCAAGCTGTACGAGTATCTGGCAGCTGGACGGCCCGTAGTCAGCACAGTCGCGTCGCCCAATCCCGCGCTGCGGCCCTTCGTCAGAGTGGCTACCGATGCGGGTGCGTTCGCGGCGGCGCTCACCGACGAACTGGCCGGTGACCGGCCGGAGGCGCGCGCGGCCCGGCGAGCAGCGGTGGAACCCTGCGACTGGGCTCAGCGCGCCGACGAGCTCCTCGAGCTCATCGACCACTCTCTCGCCGGACGCCCAGGTCAGACGTCGTCGCCGCGACCATGAGCAGGCCGGCCGTGGTCACGGCGGTCATCGCCCATTACGCCGATCTCGCCGCGACCGAGGCCGCGGTCGCCGGCCTGGCGGCCGGCGTCGTGGCGCCGGACGCGCTGCTCGTGGTCGACAATGAAGGCGACATCGACGGGGCGGTCGAGGGGCGGCTGCGCGTCGCCGCCGGCGAGACGATCGCTGTCGACGTGCTGCGGCCGGCGACGAACATCGGCTTCGCCGGCGCAGACTGGCTGCTGCTTGTGAACAACGACGCCGTGGTGGGGCGCGGCTGCCTCGCCGAGCTACTCGCCGCCGGCGCCCGATACCCACGGGCGGGGCTGCTGGGCCCGGTGGTCGTTGAGCGCGACGGCGGCGGAGTCTGGTTCGCCGGCGGCACGGTCGACCGACGGACGCTCGCCGTGCGCCACGACGTTCGGCGGCGAGCGGCCGGACCGTCGCCGAGCGATTTCATCACCGGCTGCGTTCTGCTGGCGAGGGTCGCGGCGATTCGCGAGTGTGGCGCCCTCGACGCGTCGCTGTTCATGTACTTCGAGGACGTCGAATGGGCGTGGCGGTGTTCCGGGCGCGGGTGGACAGCACTTGTCGTGCCGTCCGCCCGCGCCCGGCACACCGTCGCCCGGCGTGGCGCGCGCAGGGTGTTCAGCGTTCCGGCGGTCTACTTCATGAGCCGCAACCGGCTGCTGGTCGCGCGATCGGTCGGGCGGTTCGCTGGGGCGGTGCCCACGGCCGTCTCCTGGGCGGCTCGCCAGGTGGCCAAGAGCGAGTCGCTCGCCGAGGCGCGAGCCCGCTCCGTCGCCGCGACGATCGGCCTGTGGGACGGCCTGCGCGGACGTCGCGGGCCGGCCCCGGCGGCTGTGCGCAACGCCGCCGGCGCCGCCGCGCACAGTCGCCTGACGCGCCCCACGTCAGGCTCAAAGCTGACGCCATGAGCCGGCTCAGACGGATCGACCTACTGTCGGTCGCCGCCGTGCTTGCCAGCGTGGCACTCGTCGCCCTGGCGGCCCACCGATCGATCGGCTTGGCCGTGCTCCTGACGGCCGGCCTCGGCGTCCTGATCGTCGTCTGGCTTGCCGCCGTGAGTCGCAAAGGCATGCTGGCCCTCATGACGGCCCTGATGCTCGTCGTGCTGACCGTCCCCGACAACTATACGCTGAGCTATCGCATCCCGATCGGCGGCGGCGGCATCTTCGTGAGCGACATGCTCGTCGCCCTGCTCGCCGCCGGCGTGGTGCTGACCCTGCTCACGGAGCGGCGGTTCACGTTTCCGCGCTCGCCGGTCACCCTGCCGCTGCTGCTGTTCCTGTGCTGGGTCGCGATCACGGCCGGCCTCGGGCACGTGCGCGGCAACGAGCTCAAGTACATCCTTGCCGACGTCCGCACGCTCGGCTACTACGTCCTGTTCTTCTGGGTGATCGTCTACGCGCGCGACCGCCGCACGGTGATGGTTCTGCTTAAGGTCCTCGCCGTGTGCCTCGTGCTCGACATCGCGGTCGGCGCCGTCTCCTACCTGAGTGGCCAGGGCGGCGCGGTTGGTTTTGTCGAGACGGGCGTCTCACGTTTTCCCGCCCCGCACGACATCTTCCTGGGCGCCTCGGTGCTGCTCGCGGCCTGGATCGTGGTGTGGCCCAGCGGGCAGCGGCGGCCCCGGGTGTTGTGGCCGCTGCTCGGTCTCGCCCTCGCTGCACTCGCGATGTCGCTCGTGCGCGGCTACTACGTGGCGTTCGCCGCCGGCCTCGCGTATCTGCTGTTGATCGTGCGCACGCGCGAGCGGGCGCGCCTGCTGGTCGGCATCGTGGTCGTTGCCGCCTTGTTTGGCGCGGGCGTCGCTGTCGTGCGGCCCGCCCTGCTGGAGTCGGTGATCAAGCGGGCCACGGCCGTCACGGCGCTGAACGATCCCAACATCCAGTTCCGCCTGATCGAAAACCACGATGTGTGGCCGCAGGTCGTGGCTCACCCGATCGAGGGCAGCGGACTTGGTACCGGTTACGTCTTCGACTTCTCGCGTTACGGTGTCGCCCCCTACGTGAAGTACTACATCCACAACAACTACCTGTGGTTCTGGCAGCGCATGGGGCTGGTCGGCCTGGGACTGTTTGCCTGGTTCATCAGCGCCTTCCTGTTCGGCCGCCATCGGCTCTCACCCGCCGCGCGCAACGGCGATCCCTGGCTCGCCGGGCTCGTGATAGGCTCGCGGCCGATGATCGTGGCGCTGCTCGTCGCCTCGATCACCTCACCGCTGTTCAACACCAAGGAGAACGTGGCCGCCATCGCCACGGTCATGGGCCTCGTCGTTGTCGCTCAGCCGCTGCTGGCCAAGGCCTGGCCCGATGCCAAGGTCGGCGACGAGCAGAGCGAGGGCGTCGCGGCCGTCGTAGCCGGTGAGCCCGCTGCGCCTCCCGGCGGCACTTCGGTCGTGAGCCGTTGAGCCCCGAGCACGACCGCGGTCGAGCGACCTGAGGCTGACATCGTCTTCGTACTGAGCGGGTTCGCGCTAGGCTCTCAGGCGCCCGGCGAGAGACCGTGCGTGACCATCACCGGGCCGATCAGCTGGGTTTCGTAGTAGGTCTGCCAGGGCCCCGAGCGGAGGACCTGCTCGAAGCGCGCATCGCCGAACTCGTGCCAGGCGAGCGCGAAGCGCGGCAGGCAGGCGCCGAGGTCGATCTTGTCGGTGGGGTTGTAGTCGGGTTGCGCGTGCGGGCCGAAGAAGCGCGCGAGGTACGACCACGACGCGTGCAGCTTGGCGCGCGCCGCCAGGACCTGGGCGGAACTCCAGCCCAGGTGCGCCGCCATGTCCACGAGTACGCTGCAGATGCGCGTGTTGTAGGTCATGTAGTCGAACATGCCGCCGCGCCCGGACCAGCTCTTGTACACCTTCTCCTGGGGCACCGGGTCGGTGCCCGCCCCGTCGCCGTCGTTGTGGGGCGTGAGAGCCGAGGCGAGCATGGGGTCGATGCCCAGCGGGTTTCCGGGGTCGTTCATGATCTGCTGCTCGGTCGAGGTGGCGCCGATCATGGCGGCGAGCGCCAGCGAAGCGCTCTGCATGAGCAGCGGAAAGTCGGCGCCGACGTCGAGGGCGTCATACTTGCTGAAGCGCTTGCTCGGATCCCACTCGTAGGTGCCCGCATAGGGCGGCGTGGTGTCGGGGTGCAGAAGGAAGTAATCGGTGAGTGTGGGCCGCAGGCAGCTTTGCAGGGCGGCAATGGCAGCCTGGAACCACGACGCGATGGCCGCCCGGTCGGCGCTCGAGTACTGACCCGAGTCGTACGTCAGGTCGTAGGCGTAGGCGAAACTGAAGTAGCCGGGCGCCTGGAGCTGGCCGGTGTCCTTGGAGTCGTAGTCAGCGATCGTTGTCGGCGTGTTGCCGGCCGCCCAGGCGAGCAGGAACTGACGGACTCGGGCGGCGTAGCGTTGGTCGGCGGTGACGGCGTAGGCGATGGCCATGTCGCGAGCGTGGGAGCCGTCGACGCCCAGGCTCGCGAAGGCGTTGCGGGCCTGGTCGGTGTCTGGGCCCCGAAATGGTCCTGCGTAGACGTCAGGCGCGGCGGCGGTGGCCGTGGCGAGGTCGGCGCCCACGAAGTACGACCATGCGGAAGCCTGAGGTTCGGCCCCGGCGCGGAGCTGCGATCTGATGGCCGCGATGTCGACCGCCGTCAGGACGAGGACGGGGTGCCCGGTCCGTCCGACGCTCGGGGTCGTCGTCGGGCCCGGCGCATCGGGCGTCGCGGTCGGCCACGGCGCGGTGATGTTCGTCTGCTCACGGTGGCCATGGCCGAGCGTGAAGGCCGTGGCCAGCAGCGCTGCGACCAGGGCCGCCACGAGCACGCCGGCCAAGAGCGGCCATCGGCGTGCTCGCTGCTGTGTGGGGTTGGCCGTGAGGTGGGTGCGCTGCATGTCTTGTTAGTGTAGCCGACGACGTGCGACTCGGAGTCCGTTGGCGGGTGAGGGAGGGCCGCAGGGCGGCCCTCCCTCACTGTCCCGTCCGGTTCCGGCGGGGCCCCCAGGGGGTCTCCCGGACCCGCCGCTTGCCCTTACGGTGCCGGCTGAACGAGGATCGTGGGCCCGAGGAACTGCACCTCGCGCAGGTTGGTCTGGCCGGCCACGTCCGAGGCGAAGGTCGACCCGCCGAAGAGGTGGTAGGCCATCTGCATGCGCGAGAGGTCGCAGGTCGTATCGATCGTGTCGTTCGGGGCGACCGGGCCCTGGGCGTCGGGGCCGAAGAAGCGCGAGAGGTAGGTCCAGGAGACCTTGAGCTGGGCGAGCTCGGTGGCGGTGCCTTTGCCGAGGTTGGCGGCCAGCTCGTAGAGGATCGTCGACTCGCGCTCGTTGTAGGTCATGTAGTCGACGTTGCCGCCGCGACCGGTGTTGTCGCCCGAGCCCTGCTTGAAGATCTGCACCTGGGGCACCCGGGCCGTACCGGCGCCGTCGCCGCTGTTGCGCGGCGCCGAGGCGGCGCGGATGATGTTGGGAACGGCCAATGTCCAGCCCGGATCGAAGAGCTTCGCGAGGATGGCCGTATTGTTCCCCTCGATGGCCGCTGCCAGCTCTCCCGGTGTGGTGCGCCCAGGGCAGTCACCGCCGGTGTAGTAGTCGACCTGGTTGTAGGTGAAGCCGGGGTTGGGCGACCAGTAGTAGGGGTGCGTGCCGCTGGGGTTGTCGAAGATGGGGTCGGCGGCCTGGGCGTCCATGAAGGTCTGCAGGTCGCTGGCCCAGAGCGAAAACCAGGCGGTGAGGGCGGTCGTGTCGGCGGCGCTGTAGAGACCGCTCTGCTTGGTCAGGTCGTAGGCGAACGCCAGGCTGAAGAGGCCGCTGCCGATGTACGTGCCGCCCCAGACGTCGCCCATGTCGGCGTAGGTCGAAGGGTGGTTGCCCTTGACCCAGGCCATGAGCAGATCGTGGGCCTTCTGGGCGTAAGCCGGCGTGTCGGTCAGCGCGTAGGCGATACCCGCCGAGCGCGCATTGGAGCCGTCGGTGCCGAGCTGGGTGTCGTAGGGTGAGCCGGCCCCGGAAGCGACGACCGGACCGGTCACCACGTTGGCGGTGGAGCTCATGGCCTTGGCCAGGTCACCCGCCACGAAGGCCGTCCAGGCGGCTGCATAGGGAGCGTCGCCGGCGGCGATGTGGGCTCGCACAGCGGCGATCTCCGCACTGGTCCACAGAAGACTGCCGCTAGGCGTGGAGATCGGCGCGGCGGGGATGGTCGGCGTGGGCGCCGGCGTCGGCTGGGTGTTCGGCGTGGTGGTCGGCGTGGGGATCGGCGTGGGGGCCGGCGTGGGGGCCGGCGGAGTGGCCCCTGCGGCATACACGCTGCACTCCCAGAAGCCGGCCCACGATGCGCTGGCCGACGTGATCAGGACGCGTACGTAGCGGAAGCTGCCGGCAATGGCGGCGTCGGTGATGCCGACGGTCGTGTTGCCGGTGCCGTCGTGGAGCGTGGTCCAGGTGGCGCCGTTGGCGGAGCCCTGGATCAGGTAGCCATACGCCTGGCCGCCGTCGCTGCGCCACACGATGGCGATATGGCCCAGCACCCGTGTGGAACCGAGATCGACGCGCCACCATTGCGGGAACCTGCCGTTGCCGGCCAGCCAGCTCGAGTACCGTGAGCCGTCGTTGCCGTTGGCGGGTCGGTACTTCGCCGCCGTCGAACTCGAACTCGCCCTCGCCGGCATGCCCTGTGAGATGGGAAGAGCGATGAGACTGGACATGCGGTGCGCCCGATGGCGGATGGCGGGCCGCGGGGTCGAGTGCCTGCCGGCCGCTCCGTGCTTGGCGGCGGCCGAGGCCGACGCGGTGGTCGCGAACAAGCCAACAACGGAGCAGATGAGAGCCGTCGCGACGACACTTCGGGGGCTACGGTTCATCTTGACTCCTCTTCGGAAAGGGAGCGGGCCGCAGTGCACGACACTTGCCGCACCGGCGCGGCTCACTTCGAACTGATTGCCTAAACGTCTACGTGGTTGAGGAGTCGGCAGTCCGACTGGAAGGTTGACCAACAAGCGTCGCCTGTTCTGGCGGCACGGACGGGACCGAGGTGGGCTTAGGGGTGGGCGCGGTCGCGCCCACGGCCACGCCTCCGCGGCAACGCTGCCAGGCTGTCCCTCTCGTATGTCGCGGGGGATATGATTGGCCGACCGTGTCGACGGAGGCCACACAGAGTCTCGATGGCGTGCGGGCGCGCAGGTGGGCGCTCGTCGCTGTCGGCGTGCTCATCGCTGTTGCCGTCGCCCTGCGGCTCGCCGACCTGAGCGGCCCCAGCCTCTGGTTCGACGAAGGCGGCAGTCTGCGGGCCACGAACCAAACGAGCCTGCACGCCATGCTCTCAGACCTCGTCCAGACGGCGCACGGCGACCGCTTTCAGCCGCTGTACTTCATCGTGCTGTGGTTCTGGCGCCAGATCGCCGGCGACGGTGCCTTCAACCTGCGTCTGCTCTCGGTGCTGTTCGCCGTGGCGGCGGCCGTGGTACTGGTGTACGGCGCCCGGAAGCTCTACGGAGGGAGAGGCGCGCTGTGGAGCCTCGCGTTCATCGCACCGAGCGCGTTGCTCATTCAGCACGCCCAGGAGGCTCGGCCGTACGCGCTGCTGATCTTCCTTGCGGCGCTCCAGACGGTCCTGCTGCTCGGGCTGCTCGACGGGACATCGTCGCGGTCGGGACGCTCGTGGGCGTTCTGGGTGGTGACGGGCATCGCGAGCTTCGCGAGCGTCCTGACGATCCTCTTCTCGCTCAGCCTGGCGGTCGGTGACCTCGTGGCCTGCCGGCAGCCGCGACGTCTGCTCCAGCGCTGGCTGCCGGCCGCGCTCGCCTCGGTGCCGGCGCTGCTGTTCTTCCTGGCCTCGAACGTTTCGTCGGCGCCGAGCGACGCCCAGGTCACCAAGCTCGGCGGGTCGGTCGTGCGGAACGCCGTGTTCGCCGTATACGGCACTCTGGTCGGCACGACCTATGGTCCACCTGTCCAGCGCCTCCAGGACCAGCCGGGCCTTCGGACCGTGCTCCACTACTGGCCGGCGATGGCCCTGTTCGCGGTCGTGCTCGCGGCCCTCGCGACGCTCGTGGTGGCGGCGCTCACCTTCTGCTCGTGGCGCTCGTCTGCTCCTACGTCCTCATGATCTGTTTCACGGTCGTCACCAGGCTCAACTGGCAGCCGCGCCACTCCTTCTTTCTGGCGATCCCCGTGGCGCTGCTCCTGCCGCTGCTCGTCGTAGTGTGGGACGGCGGCGGTGTCGCGGCGCGCCGCTGGCATGCGGCTGCGGTCGCCTGCCTGGTCGCCGTGTCGCTGCTCAACGTGTACTCACTCGGCCATCGTTACTTCGATCACGCCTACGCCCTCGACGACTACCGCGACGCCGCACACTACATCGCCGCGGGCACCGGCCCGAACCGTCCGGGAGTGCTTCTGTTCGGAGTGCAGGAGCTGCTCGCCTACTACGGCGCCGGTCATCTCGTCGACGGCCGCGGGCTCGACCCGTCGGCGCTGGCCAAGGGTGTCGCCGGGGCAACGCACGACGCCTCCTCGGTCATGCTCGTCATCGATCGTGAGTCGACCTACTGGAAGCAGCCCGAGTCGGTGGTGGCTGCGATGTCTCCTAAGTACCGGCTGACCGCCACCGCCGACTTTCCGTACTTCTCGATCTACACGTTCGACAGGGCGGCCGAGACGGCCCAGGCGGGCCCGTGACGAAGAGACTCGAGATCGCCGAAGAGCGGCCGGCGACGGCCGCGGGGTGGGACGCCGTCTGGGCTGCATGCCCGTGGTCGACCTACCCTCAGTCGCGCGCGTGGGCCGAGGACTGGTCGGCCTATACGGGCGGCCAGATGACCCCGGAGCCGCGGCTCGTCAGGTTCTCGGACGGGCGGCGGGTGGTGCTGCCGCTGACCCGGCAGCGCCGCCGTTCGGGGCCGCGCTACCTGCTCACCCCGGCCGGCAACTACGGCGGCTGGTTGTCGGGCGAGCCGCTCGCGTCCGCCCACGCCGAACTGCTCGTCGAACTGCTGATGCAGACGTTTCGGCCGCTCTGGTGGCGGGTCAACCCCTTCGATCCGCTGGCCGCGGTCGCCGCGCGCCACGCGAGCCTGTCCGAAGTGACGTATGTCCTGGCGCTCGACCGTGCCGACGAGCTGCAGTCGGGCCACCGCCAGCACTGCCAGTCGGTGCGCAAGGCGCGCCGTCTCGGGCTGCGGGTGCGGCCGGCGGCGGCCGGCGCCGGGGAGTGGCACGCCTACTACGACATCTACGAGGCCGCCTTGCAGCGCTGGGGCGACGATGCGAGCTCGTGCTACGGGCCGGAGTTGTTCGAGTTGCTGCGCCGTCGCGAAGGAGTCGAGCTCTGGGTGGTCGAGGCGCCGGACGGTACCGTGATCTCGGGCGCTATCGCGCTGTACGCGCGCCGTCACGTGGCGCTCTGGCACATGGCCACTCTGGCCGCCCACTACCGGTCGCGGCCCACGAGCCTGCTCATTGCCGATCTCGTGCGCGACGCGCAGCGACGCGGGCTCGAGTGGTTCGACCTGAACCCGAGCGGAGGGCACGAGGGCGTCGTCGAGTTCAAGGAGCGTGTCGGCGCGGAACCCCTGGAGTGCCCGGTGATCGTCGCCGGACCGCTCCCGTTCGCGATGGCGGCGGGTGCGCTGCAACGAGTGAGGCGCGGGACCAGGACCAGACCGCGGCGCGCTCGCGACGTCACCGGCTAGCGATGCCTCGATCCGCTCCGCACGCGACCAGTTCTCCCGGGTCCGACAGCGACGTCTTCGATGAGCTGCGCGCCTTCTTCGGCTGCGCCCACGTCGTGCCCGTCGGCAGCGGTACGACGGGTCTGATGCTGGCCCTGTGCAGCATCGGAGTGCACGGCCGCGTCGTCATCGTGCCCGCCCTGACCTGCGTGGCGGTGCCCCTTGCCGTGCTGGCCGCCGGCGGGTCGCCGCGTCTGGTCGACGTCTCGCCGGCCGACGGCAACCTCGACCTGGGCGCCACCGCGGCGGCTCTCGACGGCGACGTCGCCGCCATCGTCGCCGTCGACGGTTTCGGCTACCCGGCGCCGGTCGACGCGCTGCGCGCGCTGGCCGGCCCGTACGGCTGCCCGGTGCTCGAAGACGCCTGCCAGGCGTACGGCGGGCGCGCCGCCGGTGGCGCGCCCGCGGGCACGCTGGGCGATGTCGGGGTGATCAGCTTCGGCTATGCGAAGAACGTCTGGCTGAATGCGGGGGGGCTCGTGCTGACCGACGACGCGGCGACCGCCGGCGACATCGTCGCCCTGCAGCGTGCCCCCGACTACGCGCTGCTCTCCGCCGTTCGCAGCCGTACCACGTTGCGGCTGGTCGTAACGAACCGCGAGGCCCTGCTGCCGTATCTGGCGCGCTGGCTCGGGCAGCTCCGCTACGGGTTTCCCGCAGCTCAGCGCGAGCGTTTGCCGGACGCCTGGCGCACTTTCGTAGCCGAGCTCGACGAGAGCCGCTCGGCCCTGGTCGAGGTGGTCGAGACCCTGGCCCGATTCCCCGGAGCCCAGCCGTTCGGCCCTGTCGCCGGCGACTGGCTGCCGTGGCGCCCGAGCGTGCGCATCGCCGACGACGAAGTGCGCCACGCTTTCGTCGCCACTCTGGCTGCCGCCGGCGTTGTGGCGACGAGGCTCTTCCCCGTCATCGGGTCACCGTACGTCGGCCGCGGATCGCAGCCGTGCCCCGAGGCTCACCGCATCGCCGCTGCGATCGTCAACGTCAAGACGTCGGCGCGGGCTGCCGCAACGGCGCAGCTCGCCGAGACGCTGTCGCACACCCTCGGGGCGATCGCTTGATAGGGCGGCCACTGGGTGGCGGGGGAGCGCAGTAGTGGGCTTGCGGGAACAGGCTGCCCACGGCGTGCGCTGGACGTCGGTCTCGATGGCCACGACCACGGTCGTCGGCGTGCTTCAGGTCGCCATCCTCGCGCGACTCCTTTCGCGGGCCGACTTCGGACTGCTGGCGATGATCATGACGGTCGTCGGCTTCGCCCAGGTCTACGCCGACATGGGCTTCAGCGCCGCCATCATCTACCGCCAGGACGCCACCCGCGACGAGCTGTCGACGCTCTACTGGATGAACCTGGCCGCGAGCTTCGGGCTGTTCTTCGTCATGGTGGCGACCTCGCCCGCAGTGGCCGTCTTCTACCATCAGCCCGGTCTGCAGACGGCGATGATCTGGGCGAGCGCCATCTTCCTTATCACTCCCTTCGGCCAGCAGTTCCAGATGCTTCTGCAAAAGCAGTTGCTGTTCAAACGTCTCAGCGTGATCGAAATGCTGGCCTCGGTGCTCGGCCTGTGCGTGGCCGTCACGGCAGCCCTCGCCCATCAGGGGGTGTACGCCCTGATCTGGGGTCAGCTCGCCAATGCCGGGACCAAGTCGCTCCTGTTGGCAGTCTACGGGTGGCGGAACTGGCGGCCTCACTTGCATCTGCGCTTCGGCGACCTCAAGGGTTACCTGGGCTTCGGCCTGTACCAGATGGGCGAGAACAGCGTGTACTACTGGGCGGCCAATGCCGACTACCTGTTCATAGGGCGGTTCCTGGGAGCGACACCGCTCGGCGTCTACACGATCGCCTACCAGCTCGTCGTCATGCCCCTCGTCAAACTTACGCCGGTGCTGACACGGGTCTCGTTTCCGGTGTTCGCCAAGCGCCAGGACGACGACCCCGCCTTGCGGCGCGGCTACTGCAAGGTCATCGAACTGGTCGCCTTTGTGAGCTGGCCGTTGCTGGTCGGCCTGGCGGCGACCGCGCCGGTTGCCGTGCTGGTCCTGTACGGACGCCGCTGGACAGCCTCGATCCTGCTGGTGCAGCTCCTGGTCCCCATGGGCATGATCCAGGCCATCGGCGGCCCTTCCGGTTCGCTGTTCAACGCCAAAGGCCGGGCCGACATCGGCTTCTGGTACAACGTCGGCAGCAGCATCGTTACCGTCGGCGTGCTGTATGTAGCCGTGCACATCGGCGTAGCCGCCGTGGCCGCCTCCCATTCGCTGATCTCGATCGCCACCATGCCGGCCGAGCTGTACCTTCTCTGGCGGGTGTCCCGGCTGCGGCCACTCGAGTACGTGCGGCAGCTCGCGGCCCCGGCCGTCACGTCGGGGATCATGGGGGTCTGCGTCTACGCGACCTACCTCGCGATTCGCGGGTCGCTGCGACCCGTGCCGTGCCTCGCCCTGCTGATCGCCGAAGGAGTCGCAGTGTACATGGTGGAATGGCGCCTCTACCGCCGTGACTACATGCCCGAGCTCTGGCGGCTGCTCGTCTCTCGCGCCTAGATTGGAGATCTGATGCCCGGTCTTGTCGGATTCGCAGGTGAGGACATTGAGCGTCGCCGCGCCGTCCAGGCGCTCTGCGCCATGACGGCCCTGGTCACTGATCCCCAGGGTAACGTCTGGGACGAGCCGTTCTGCGACGGTGCCGTGAGCGCGACGCGCTCGCACCTGGCGATCCTGCAACCCGCCCCCCAGCCCTGGCTGAGCGAGGCCGACGACCTGCTCGTCTGGATGGAGGGCGAGCTGTTCGACACGCCCGCCGCCGCCGCCACCACCGACGCCGCGTCGGGCGGTCAGCCGGCGCTTCTCGGCCGGCTGGCCGGGGCGGCGCTGCGCAGCGGCCGCTGGGACTCACTGGCCGCTCTGGACGGCATCTACGCCGCGGTCGTCTACGATCGCGCGCGCCGTGCCGTGCATCTCATCAGCGACCGCCTCGGTATGCGCTTCCTGCACTGGACCGTCGCCGGCGGCCGCCTGGCCTGGGCCTCGCAGAGCTCGGCGTTTCTGGCCCTGCCCGGTTTTGCGCCGTCGGTGGCGCAGCGCACCATGGACCAGTTCCTGAGCATCGGCAACCTGCTGGGCGACGCCACCTGGCTCGAGGGGGTCGAGTGCGTCTCTCCGGGCACCGTGCTGAGCTGGGACCTGCGTGAGCGCCGCCTGAGCCGCACGCGCTACTGGTGGTGGGACCACATCAAGCCCCTCGGCCGTCCCGACCCGCGCGAGGTCGCCGACGAGCTCGGGCGGCGCGTGGTGGCCTCGATGGCGCGGCGCTGCTCGTCGCCCCGGCGCGTCGGCCTGTCGCTCAGCGGCGGGCTCGACTCACGCTGCCTGCTGGCGGCGGCGCCCGCCGGCGAGACCCCGCTGGTCACGCTGACCTTCGGCAAGCGCGGCAGTCCCGACGTTGCCGTCGCCCGGCGCGTGGCCCGACTCAAAGGCGCCGAGGCGCACTTCTTCGAGCTCACGAGCGAGAACTGGTTCGCGCCGCGACTCGACGCCCTGTGGTGGACCGACGGCCTCATGAACTTCGTCGACCTGCACGGCGTCGAGCTGCGCGATCAGTACCGGCGTCTCATCGACATCAACCTCAACGGCTACGGCGGCGACAACTTTCTNNCGTGCGATGGTCGCCTGCTCGACGGCCTCGAGCAGTACGCTCCCCTGGGACGCTCGGAGTACTGGCTGCTCGAGGCCTCGGAGCGGCGCTGGCTGGCCACGCCGCAGATGTTCGAGCTGACCTTCGCCGAGAGCCGCAAGCCCTTCGTGGCCAACGATATCGTCGAGCTGCTGTTCGGCCTGCCCCAGTCCTACCGTTTCCGCGGGCGCCTCTACCGGGCCATGCTGCTGCGCACCTTCCCCTTGTACTTTCGCACGATACCCTGGGCCAACACCGGTCTTGCCATCAGCCTGCCGCGCGGCTCAGGCCGGGCGCTCAAGACGTGGCGGGCGCTGCGCGCCCGGCTGAGCGGCGCAGCTGTGCCGGGCAAGCCCGCCGGCTATGCCGACTACGCCGCCTGGCTGCGCGCCGAACCGGCGCGCAGCTTCATCGAGCAGACCGTGCTCGACCCCGCGGCGCTGCATCGCCGCTACGACCCGCAGGGGCGCGTCGAGCGCCTCTGGGCGGCCCACCAGGCGGGCGCCGACAGGTCGCGCGAGCTCGGCCGCTACGTGACCGCCGAGGTCCGGCTGCGCCAGATCTTCGAGGGGACGTTCCGTCCCGACCTGGGAGCGGCGTCGCTGTATGAGGACGCCAGGACGGCGGCGACGTGGGCGG
>PMKK01000015.1:2375-2849 GCA_003157715.1 Actinomycetota bacterium | reverse complement strand
AATCGCTGGCACGAGACCACCGACGGCAATCGCGATCTGGCTGAAGAAAGCGCGCAGGACCTTAAGAGAAAGATCGACGAGACGCGCGAGCGGCTGCGCCGCCAGGCAGGCATCGGCGACGAGTGACCAAGCGGTTCTGCTGATGACGGTGAGGGCGGTGGTGGCGCTCATCGCGGCCGCCGCCCTCGGCTTTGCCTACCTGCTTTACGAGGCGCAATGGCTGCGCCGCGTCGACGTCGAGCTGAAGCTCGACGGTCTGCCGGCGGCGCTGGACGGCCTCGTCGTGGCACAGCTCAGCGACATGCACGCCGGCTTTCGCGCCAGCCTGAACATGCGCGCCACACGCAAGGCGTTCGCTTTGGCGCGCGCCGCGCAACCAGACGTGATCCTCATCACCGGCGACCTGGTCAGCGGACCAGCCGGCGTACAGCCGATCATGAAGGAGCTGGCCACTCTCTCGGCGCCGCTGGGCGT
>PMKK01000015.1:0-2301 GCA_003157715.1 Actinomycetota bacterium | reverse complement strand
CAGCTCTGCGGCGTCGACGACTGGGATCACGGCTTCGCCGATGTCGCGGCGGTCGCGGCGGCACTCGACCGCCGCCCACATACGCTGCGCCTGCTGCTCAGCCACTACGCCCAAGCCGCGCTCGAGCTTGAGCCGGACGACGTCGCCCTCACCCTGAGCGGCGACACGCACGGCGGCCAGATATGCCTGCCGTGGTTCGGCCGCCGCATCATGCTCAGCCAGCCCCGAGCTCACTTCAAGGACGGCCTCTACGGGATAGACGGGCGCCGCATCTACGTCACGCGCGGCATCGGCACAAGCTTCTTGCCTTTCCGTTTTCTCTGCCGGCCCGAGATCGTCATAGTGCGCTTTCGCGCCGCCTCATAGTCCTCATCCGCGCCGCCTGAACAACACGTTCAGGTTTAGCCCGCTTGTGCCGATATATGCGGCATAAGGGCCAAGGGCCAAAGGCCGACAACGGCCAGCCTTGGCGGGAGGTGACCAAATGGTCCGGCAGCGATCGTATCTCGGGGCAATAAGCGTGATGGTCTTGCTGACGGCGTGGGTGCTTCTGCTCCAGGCCTTCCTTCCGCGCTAACCTTCCTTCCGCTGCTGGGTCAGCGACGGTTTATCTTGCCGACAACCTTGGCTAACGGCGGGCTGACCTCCGCGATCGCCGCCGTCGGACAGACCTCGGTGCAGCAGAAGCAACGCACACACTTGGACTCGTCAAATACCGGCGTCGGCGCCAGCGTGATCGCGTCGGCGCCGCAGATCTCGGCACAGTTGCCACAGCGAGTGCAAGCCGGCTCGTCCACGAGACGCGGACGCGCCGTGATGAGATCGCGCACCATACGATTCAGTCGCGGTGTGTTGAACCACGTCAAAGGGCCGACGCCGAGCACGTCGGCGTCCCATTTGGCCGGCACGAAACCGTGCTCGGCGACGATCGCGTCGCCGGTCAACTCGTAGGGCTCCTCTAGATCGATCAGCCCGCGACGCTGGGCGGCGGCAAGCACGTAGATCTCGTGCCGCCCATGCGCCGTACGATCGGCCAGCGCCGCGTCGAGGGCGATCGCGTCGCGCGCCGCGAACAGCGAACCCAGCTTGCGCGGCTTGCCGTTGCCCGGTCCTTTGCCTTCCATGGCGACGATGCCGTCGATGATCGTGAAGCGCGGCGCCAGGGCCAGATGCAGGTCGATCAGCATGTCNNAAGGTGAGCTTGGTGCCGCCCGTGAGGCGCATGAGACCGTGAGTCTTGAGAATGCCGACCTGGATGATGCCGTCGGCCTCGAGCCAAGGCCGGCCGACGGGAAAACTACGGTACAGCCGGGCCTCGGGGGCCGCCAGGGTGTCGACGTGTTCGTCGACCCAGATCAACTCGACCTCTTCTTCTGCGCAGACGGCGGCGATACCACTCACCTTGTAGGCTCGCATGACAAAGCCGCGCGTGCCGGGCCCTCCCGGACTGTCCCCGACGAAAGGCTGCGCGCCGGCCGCCTTGAGCGCCCGCAGCACACAGCGCAGAGTCTCGGGGTGCGTGCATACGGCGCTTTCTGGCGGCGCGGCGCGCAAGAGGTTGATCTTCACGGCGATGCGCTCGCCAGGTTTGACGAGCGCGGCCCACCCCCCAAAGGGGGCTACCGCGCGCTCGACCGCCGCCGCCAGCCCGGCGCCGTGGTCAAGCTGGGTCACATGCGAGACCAGGCTCGGCCGGCGCGACGCGGTCAAGTCGCCGGCGGCGGAGTCGCGGCCATCGCCAGCGCCATTCGCCGCGTGACCGCCGCCGCCATCGCTAGCGTCACCCGCCACGTGATCGACATCGCCGCTCAAGAGCGCGTGTCGTGCTTCTCGGCGACGATCACCCGATGGTACCGGAGCAGCGTCGCCGGCTTATGCACGGCGACCTCGCGCAGGCCCATACCGGCGATCAGGGCGCGCGCCGCATCGTCATCGAGCACGTGGTCCCGGCCAGGTCCGACCGGGCGCTCGATAGCGCCCCAGTCGATATCGACGAACAGACCGCCGGGGCGCAGCAGGCGCACGACCTCGGCCAAGGCGGCCGGGTCATCGGCCACGTGGTGCAATACATTGACCATGAGCACACGATCGGCGCCGCCATCAGGCAAAGGCACGTGATTGTCGGCCGTCTGCGCAACCTCGACGCGCGGCCGCAGCGCCGGCGTCAGCTTGGCCTCAAGCATGGCTATGAGCTCAGATAGCGGTTCAACGGCGATGACCCGGCCGTGCGGCAACGCGACCGCCAGCGGCACCGTGTAGACACCGGTGCCGGCGCCGTAATCGACGACGGTCTCGTCGCCC
>PMKK01000127.1 GCA_003157715.1 Actinomycetota bacterium | reverse complement strand
CAGCCATACCAGATCATGCAAGTCTCGATGGAGAACACGCTCGAGCCGGGCCAGTACGTCCTCGTCGACAAGCTGACGCCCCACTGGGACGACTACAGCCGGGGCGACGTCATCGTCTTCGCGCCCCCGACAGGCTTCGAATCCGACACCAACACGCCCTTCATCAAGCGCGTCATCGGCCTTCCCGGCGAAACCGTCGACATCCATGACGGCAAGGTGTGGATCAATGGCAACCCGCTCGACGAGCAGTACACGTACGACCTGCAGCCGACCATGGCCACGGGAGACGGTGGCCCGTGGGTCGTCGGTGCCGGCCAGCTCTTCGTCATGGGCGACCATCGCCAGGCCTCGTCGGACTCGCGGGTGTTCGGGCCCATCGACAAGGCCAAGGTGATCGGTCGGGCGTGGCTGCGCTACTGGCCGCTGGGCACCGTCGGGATCATCCAGACGCCGACCTACGCGGCGCCGGCCGGCAATGGCGACCTGCCGGCCACGTCGAGCGCCCCGTGAACGCATTTGTCCTCGCGACGGCGATCGCCGCCCTCGTCGGGGGGGCCGTCGCGGTCAGCGCTCGCGAGCCGCGGATCGCGGCGCTCGGATTGGCCGTCGCGCTCACCGCCTCGGCGATCGTCGTCGACCCGCCACCGGGCATGGCCGCCTTCGCATTCCGGGTTGTAGCGGGGATTCTCGCCGCGTTCCTGGCCCGCCTGGCGTCACGCCGCGCGACGGCGACCGTCGGCTCGCCGCTGGGCATTCCAGCGACTGTCGTCGGGGGGTTGGCGGTCTTCGTTCTCGGCCTCGGCACCTCGTCCCTCGTGCTCCATCTCGGCGGACCCCCGGCGGCGGGCGGTGCCGGGCTTGGTTTGCTGGCTCTCGCCGCTGCGCCAGTCGCGATTGGGCGTGACGCGTTCCGCGTCGGGTCGGGGCTGCTTGTCGCCGCGACGGGAGTCTTCCTGGTTCGGGTCTCCTTCGGCGGAACGCCGGCCGACCTGGAATTCGCAGTCGAAGGGCTCGTCCTCGCGATCCTCGCTGCTATCGTCGTCGTGCTGACGGTGGCCGCCGCGGCCGCCACCGAGGGCGTCGCGATCCCGGCCGGCGAGGACCCGCGCCGCGGTGCGCTCCGCCTCGCGCATCGCCTCACGGACCCGGTCCGTCACTCGCGGCTGGGCCGCTGAGCGCGCCGTGAGCCTCATCCCCTTCGTCCTCATCGTCTGCGCCGGCATCGGGGTCACCGTGATGCTCGCCGACCGGCCGCGACTGGGTTCGATCGTCAGCGTCGTCGCCGGCCTCGCCGGCGTGGTCGCCCTCCTCGCGGTCCCGGGGACCGCCGCCTTCACGGTCGACGGCATCTCCTTTGTCGCGACCGCCTACGCCCGAGACCTCACGGCCGTGGCACTGCTCGTCGGCCTGCTCGTCACCGGCATCTCCGCGCTCGACGAACGTGAGATCGCGGGTCCGCCGGCCCTGCTCGCGGGCGCGCTCGCGCTCGACTTCGCCGCGGCCTGTTCCGAGTTCTCCGTGGCGCTCACGCTGGTCGGCGCGACGGCGCTGGTCGCGAGCGGCCTGGCGCTTGCCCGGCACGGCCGGATCCCGGGCCGCGAAGGGCTGGCCGCGCGGGTGGTCACCCTGGGTCGCGAGACGCGCGGCGTTGTGGCGGCGCTCCTCGGCGGCTTGGCAGCGGTCGCGCTGCTGGGCAACGGGACGCCCGCCTCGGGTGCCGGCGGGCTCCCCGTCGAGAACCCGGTGGCGGGCTTCGCGGTCGGCGTCGTGGGCGCGGCCCTCGTCCACCGGATGGGCTCGATCCCGCTCCACGGGCGGATGGTCCGGCTCTCGCGGGTGGTCGAAGCGTCCGCCCTCCCGGTCCTCGCGGTGATCGTGCCCGCGGCGTGGGCCGTCGTCTTCATCGGCTGGGGCGCGGCGGCAGGCGCGCAGTACGCCGACGGCCTGGGCACCGAACGGGGCCTGCTGGTGTTCGTCGGGCTCGCGACGCTGATCCTGGGCACGCTGGCGGCCTTCGCCGCGCCGGAGATCGAGGACCTCGTCGCCTACACGATCGTGGCGGAAGCCGGGATCGGTGTCCTCGCCCTGGCCACGCTCGCCCCCGCCACTGTCGAACAGGCACGGGCCTGGCTGGTCATCTTCGTCGCCGGGCGGACTGCGCTGATCGGCTGGAGCATCGCCTTCCGGGCGACCTACGGGACGGGCCGGCTGCGCGACATCCGGGGCTGGATCGGGCGCACGCCGATCCTCGCGGTCGGCCTCGTGCTCATCGCGGCCGCCACCACCGGTTGGCCCGGCCTGCTGGCCTGGAACGCCCGGATCGGCGTACTGCAGGCCTCGACCGCCGGACCATTGCTCCTGCTCGCGTATGCGGGGAGCCTCGGGACGCTCGCCGCCATCGTGCGGCTGTTCGTCCTGGGCGTGGGCCGGCCGACCGACGTCGTTGCAGCGGCCGCGCGCGAGATCCCGATCCGCAGCGGGGAGCGAGCAGACGAACCCGACCGGGACGACGAATTCCTCGAGGTCGAGACCGAGGCCGCGCCGGCGCCAGTCTTGGCCTCGGCGCCAGTCTTGGCCTCGGCCCCAGACGGCGATGAGGAGATCGCCGGGGACCTCGACGGTGACGGTGACGGCACGCCGACTGTCGAACGCCCTCCTGCGTCGCCTTTGCTTGAACCGGCACCCGGGCGCCCGTCGCGGCCGCGCCGTCCTGCTCGCAGGGTTCCTGCCGGCGCGGGCCTTGGTGCGGTAATCGCGCGCAACCGGACACCGGTCCGGTCGCTCGTCGTCGTCGTGCTCGCCGCGACGGCGCTCCTTGTCGCCACCGGCGGTCTTGGCCTCTCGTCGGCGGCCGCCGAACCGCCGGTGCCGATCCCCGCCGCGGCCGCCATCTCGGNNCCGCCGCGGCCCCGTCCGCCGCCGGGGCCCCGTCCACCGCAACGGCCGGTGACCGGGGTCAGGTCGTGAAGCGCGGCACTGTGAGCGCCGTCAGCGCGGCTGCGCACGCCGGTTCGGTGCTGCGAACCGGCCGGTCGCTCGCGCCCATCCATCATTCGACCGTCGCCGCCGGCCACGCCGCCCAGGCTGGCGCCGGCATCCCGAAGACAACCGGCCCGCAGCCGCGTGTCGCGTCGACCCCGCCGACCGCGCTTTCGACTATCGCGGGCGCCAGCGGCGCCGACCTCCAGCTCGAGCCGCCCGATTCGTGGGTCGCGGTGAACAGCAGCTTCGTCGTTCATTCGGTCAACGGCCTCATCCGCATGACCGACCGGTCGGGCAACGTCCTGCTGAGCGTTCCCACCTGGGTCCTCTTCTCGCTCGGTCCGGACGAGGACGACTCGGATCCCCGGATCATCTGGGACGCCGTGCACGCGCGCTGGGTCGGCGTCCTTCTGTCCTACCCGAGCAGCTCATCGATCCGGACGGACTGCTTCCTCAACATTGCCATCTCGCAGACGAGCGATCCGCGCGGCGCCTGGGACATCTGGGGCCTCAACTACGGCGCGAACTTGCCCGACTACCCGGGCCTTGCGTCGTCGCGCTACCTCGTCGCGGTGACCGCCAACGAGTACCAGGGCATCAAGTGGGTCGGGGGCAGCATCGCGGCTCTGCCCTGGTCGTCGCTCCTGTCGGGCGCGGCTGCCGCGCCGACGATCTGGACTCAGCCGAGCCTCGCGATGGACCTTGTTCGTCCGGTCCAGAACCTGAGCCCGTCGAACGACGTCTACATCCTCGCCGGCAACCAGTCGAACCAGCCCTGGTTCGGAGTGCTCAAGGGCGCAGCGACGACGCTGACCAAGCCGCACGGCTACACGACGTACGACACCACGTCGGGGACGCCGTTCTGGGACGACGTCTCGGTCTATGCCAATCCTCCGCTCCAGCCCGGCAGCCCGAGCACGATCTCCGAGGCGGATGACGGCCGCGTCCCGGATGCGGTCCAGCGCGACGGCACCCTCTGGTACGTCGCGACGGTCCGCGCCGGAGTCAGCTCGTCCACCGACGTCATCCGGGTCGCGCAAGCCGCGATCTCCGCGTCCGGTGTCACGGGTCTTGCCTACTCGTTGCTTGGGACAACCGGGCTCGATGCATACATCCCCGGAATCGGCGTCTCCGGCGACGGAACAGCGTTCGCGGTCTGGAGCGAATCGAGCTCGACACAGCTGGTCCGGACGCGGGCGGCGGCGCGCCAGGCCGCGCTCACATGGAGCGCGCCGATCACCCTGGCGACCGGGCTCGCGACATACACGGGCACGCGCTGGGGCGACTTCGCCGGCGTCGCGGCCGATCCCGCGAGCGACGTCTCGGTCTGGGCGGCAGACGAGGTTTCGACCGCGGGCGGCGACTGGCAAACGAGCGTGACGCGCCTCGCGATGCCCGACACGACGCCGCCGACGGTCAC
>PMKK01000108.1 GCA_003157715.1 Actinomycetota bacterium | reverse complement strand
CTGGCGAGGCTGCTGGTCGCCCTGCGTCGTTGGGGCGGGACGCTCCTCCCTGGTCTGCGTACCGGCGGGCCGCTCTTCCTGGGCCGTGGCGGCCTTTGGTGCGTCCTGAGCCGTGGCGGCCGGACGCTCATCCTTGGTCTGTGTCGCGACAGCGGTCGCGACGGCGGTGTCCGCGGCGCTCGGCGCCGGATCGGAAGCGCCCGTCGCGGCGGCCTCGCCGCGCGGGGCCTTGGCCTCGTCGCCGTTAGCACGCGGAGCCTTGGTCTGGCGGGTCCCGCCGCGCGGGGCTTTGGCGGGCGCGTCGGTCTGTGCCGTAGCGGTCTGTGCCGTGTCGGCCTGCGGCGCGACGGCCTGCGGCGCAGCGGTCTGCGGCGCGACGGACGGCGGCGCGCCACCGTCGGTCTGGGCGGCGGGCGGCGGGGCGACTACGGTCTCCTGCGGGGTGTCCTTCACAGACTCACTCCCTGTCGGTTCCTGGGTGGTCTTCGTTTTTTCAGTGGTCTTCATTTCTTCAGTGGCCTTCGTTTCTTGAGTGGCCTTTATGACTTCTTCAGTGGTCTTCATGACTGTCTCGCGTTCAGGGTTTGCGCAGTCGTCGTGACTGCTGGGGTGATCCTCACGGCTGTCTGGTCGGTCCTCACGGCCGTCCTCATGACCGTCTTGCGCTCAGAAGCTCTCGAGTCTCGGTGCCCGCGCTCAAGCGGGTTGCGCCACGATGAGATGCCCAACGCAGGCTCCTTTCTGTCGACACGGTTGTGTGGCCTCTGACAGGCCGGCCGCCCGCGATGGGTCCGCCGGCCTTTGACTGATCCGCTGCTGTGAGGTCGATCCCCTGATCTGCCCTCTGATCGGTGCTCCGCTCGCGAGTCGCCGCCGAGCTGCGGCGCTCGGCCGGCCGCTGCCGGATCGCGCGAGCGGAGTAGTGAGCCGGGCGGCGGATGATGCCGGCGAGGCGCACCAAGGGAGGATGCTAGCGATATCGGCAACGTGGGGTACGGCTTGAGCGGGCACGCCGGCTCATCCTCCTGTGCTGCGTCTGGCCGCCGGCCCTGAGTACTCGGACACGGCGTCGAGCACGTCTGCCATGAGCTCTTTCACGGCCTGGTCGATGTTGGTGTTCTCGAGGACCGTCACGCCCTGTTTTTCGGCCTGGGTGAGCAGATAGTCCTGGACCTTGCGGATCTTGGCGAAGCCCTGCAGGTAACGCCGCAGCGGACGGATGCCGTCGGTCTCCCACTCGCGCACGTAGAAGTGGCTGCGGTGGCGCTCGGCTTCGTGGATGGCGACCATGACCTCGACGACCACGGCGTCACCCCAGCGGCTGCGGTCGAGAAAGCCGGGCACGATGTGCACGCCCTCGATGATGGTGCGCTGCCCTTCGGTGATGGCCCGGTCGACGACCGCATTGACGCCCACCGCGATGCTGCGGGCCTGCTCGATGAAGCCCGCCTCGTCGATATCGCTCCAGTCGGGCAGCGGAATACGCACGCCGGCGCCGGCTTCGAACGACGAATACTGGATCTCGGGCATGAGGTCGGGGGCGAAGAAGGCGCGCATGACCTGGCGCACGGTGTCGGTGGAGACCACCCGGGTGATGCCCAGCCGGTGAGCGATCTGGGTGGCCAGCGTGCTCTTGCCCACGCCGGTCGTGCCGCCCACCAGGATGACGAGCGGCTGTGCCAGCCTGGTCAAGTCTTGCCACTTGCGAAAGCGCACGATGGTGTCCTTGCCCTCGGCCTCGCCGAGCGCCGCGCTGGCGATCTCTTGGAGCCCCTGAAGGGTGATCGTGCCCTGGCTGCTGTCGTGCAGCCGCTCGCCGACCGCCGAGGCGATCTCGTAGGCGCGCTCAGGCGGCAGGCCGGTGGCCATGAGGGCCTGCGCCATGAGGCCCTTGGAGTACGGCAGCGAGGGGTCGCGGGTGACGACTACCATCTCGACCTCGTTGTCGTTCACTGCCACCTCCGTTCGTCTGCGTCGCCGTCTGTGCGGGCGTCGTGGGCCGTGTGGGCTGTGTGCGCTTCGTGGGCCGCTTGGGCTTCGTGGGCTGTGTGGGCTTCGTGGGCTGTGTGGGCTTCGTGAGCTGTGTGACCCGAGCTCGCCCGTTGCGACCCGTACTCGCCGGTCGCGAAGCGCGCCAGGGCCTTGTCGGTGAGCCCGTCGATGACCGCCGCGAGATCGCGGCCGTCGGTGGCGACGAGCTCGTTGTCGCAGAAGACGAGCTCTTTGCCCCGCGCGGCGGCGGCTTCGGCGACCACGTCGACCGCCGCCGCCTTGATCTCGGTGAGAAACACGTCGGCCTTGCCGGCGGCGGCCGCGACTGCTTCGGCGAGCGCCGGCCGGCGCGCCAGATCGGTCGAGACCGCGGTCACCCGGGCGCCGTGCACTTCTTCGAGGTGGCGCGTCAGCACGGCGGCGCTCTCGGGCGTCGCGGTCGTGAAGAAGGCGACGCGGCGACCGGCGACGGAGTCGACCGGTCGTGGCCTCAGAACGGTCGGGATCAAGTCGAGCTCGGGATTGACGGACGCTACATCGGAACGCAACGCATCGACGCGCGCGACGTCGCAGAAGGGTGGTTCACACATGGTGAGAAAGAGAGCGTCGGAGATGAGCATTCGATACGTACCCAGATACCCCGTTATGTACTCTGGCGGCTGCGCGGCCGAAGCCACGCAGACCACCACTTGCGCCTGCACCGGCGGATTGGCGGAACCACTGCCCTCCCACACCACGACGGTCGCCGGCATGTCGTCGACGAGCACCAGCGCCTCGCCGACAGTGTCTTGCATGGAGGCGCCGGCCATGCCGCCTCCGCAGCGCCGGCAACCCACCGTCGTCACCCCCGTGAGCACCGCGTCTTCGAGATAGTCGGACGCGGCGTGCAACCCCTGTCTCGAGACCGCCAGCAGGCCATGAGCGCCGAGCCGGTCGCCCCCGTAGACCACTTGTGGAGCCGCCGGACCCCCGCGCCCCATCGCTACGATCACCACCTGGTCGAACCCGAACCGACCCCCGAGGCGGCGTCCGAACATGCCACTCACGGCGGTCTTCCCGACCCGTTTGCCAGTTCCTATGATCGCAAGCGACGGCTTGCTGGAGAGTCGTGCAAGAGGCTGGGGTGAGAACTCGAAATCGGCTCCGACGTAACGCGCACCCCATGACAGCGCCACGCTGATCAACTGGAACCTCTCCCGGTACCCTAGCACCGGTTCGTCGGACACGTCAACGACAACCCGCGCTCCGGTGCGCGCCAGCAGGCTGCCCAGCGCCTCGCGCATGGCGGCAGTGGCGCGGGCAACGCTCGCCCCGGCGCCGCTTTGAAGGCCTTCGCTCGCCGCGGCGTCAGCGTTCGGACCTCCGGCCGCGGCGCTCGCGCCGTGGCCGCCGCCGGTAACCGCGGCGGCTACGGCCACCGGCGTGACCGGCAGGCCGTAGAGCTCGTCGAGCTCTACGGCCTGCCGGTCACGCAGCTTCTCTTCGCCGCCCAGAAAGAGCGCCGCGACGAACGCGTAGCGGCCGGACAGCGCACGCAGCGCGTCGACCACGACCGGCGGGTAGTGCTCACCGTCGATGAGAGCGACCGCGACGGGCCTCGAGCCCGACGGGGCGATCGCGGCGGCGCCGGTCTCGCGCTCGCGCTCGCACGGCGCCGGCGGCGCCGCGACATCACCTTCGCGCGCCGCCGGAGCCGTTGCGACACCATCCTCGCGCGCCGCCGGCGCCGTCGCGGCAGCATCGTCGCGCGCCGCCGGCGCGTCTGTGGGCTTGCGTGAGTCCACCGCGCCCCCCGTCGCTGTCGCTTCAGGTGTCGAGCCGCCGCTCGGGCCGCCCGGCGAACTTCTGGTAGTGCAGGGTCGAGGGCGAGAACTCGATGATCGTCTCGGTCCCGTGGAACGGGTACTTGCGCTCGATACACACGCGGTCGTCGTCGATGGTCACGATGTTGTAGCAGGGCCGCGTGTCGCCGCGCAGACGCAGCGTGCACACCGTGCCGGCATTGACCACGAACATGTTCTCGAAATGCCAGGCGTGCGGCACGTGCTTGTGGCCCGACAGCACGAGGTTGACGTTACAGCGCTGCAGCACCTCGAGCGTGTCGCCGGCATCGTAGACCATGTTGCGCTCGCGCCCCGTGCCCGGGATCGGCAACAGGTGGTGGTGCAACATGAAGATCCTGAAGCGGGCCGGCACCGCGAACTGTTCCTCGAGCCACGAGTAACGCGAGCGACCGATGGTGCCGTAATCGAGGTCGGGCTCGGTCGAATCGACGCCCACGATCGAGATGTCGCCGCTGTGATGGACCACGCTGCGCGCGCCGAAGAGGTGCTCGAAATGCACGTAGCCGACGTTGCGCGAATCGTGGTTGCCCGGCACGACGAGCACGTGCGGGCACTCGAGCCGGTCGAGATAGCCCTTGGCGACCTGGTACTCCTGCTTGAAGCCCTCGTTGGTGAGGTCGCCGGTGACGGTCACCACGTCGGGCCGCAGCTCGTTTAGCTCGACGACCGCGCGGTCCATGAGGTTGGGCACGAAGTACGGCGAGCCGGCGTGAAAGTCGGAGACGTGCGCGAGGGTGAACGGGCGCTTCTTGTCGCCGGCCTTCCTGTCGCCGGACTTCTTGTCGCCGGACTTCCGGTCGTCTGGCCCGCGATCGCCGGGCTTCCTGTCGTCGGACGTCATCGTCACCCCCGTCTCACTCCACCACCACGACGCGCACGCCGCCCTGCTTGTCGCGGACCGAGAAGGTCGTCTGATTGCCGTCGCGGCGGAACCTCAGGCTGAGCTTGGAGCGCCCCACGGCGAGATTGCTCAAAGTCACCTCGCCGAGCCACTTGGGCAGCAGCGGATTGTGAACGTAGAGCACGTTCTCGGCGGCGCTCGCATAGATGCCGAGCATGGCTTGCAGCATGAGAAACGCCGCGCCCGCCGCCGGAGAGTCGGGCGAGCAGGCCATCGGGTAGGCGACCGCCCGGTTGACCGCCTGGCGGGTGAAGCCGCAGATGAACTCGGGCAGGCGCGAGTACTGCTGTTCGATGGCGGCCTCGAACATCGCGCCGGCGACACGGTTGGCCTCTTGGGCGTAGCCGTGCTTCTTCAGGCCGGTGACGATGAGCGCGTTGTCGAAGGGCCACACGCTGCCGTTGTAGTAGCTCATCGGGCTGTAGGCCGGCGCCGATTTGGCCATCGTGCGCACGCCCCAGCCCGAGAACATGTCGGGGCCCAGGAGCCGTTCGACGACCGCCGGCACGTGCTCCTCGGCCAGGATCCGCGACCACACGCAGTGGCCCGCCGTCGAGACCATGGTCTTGACCTGACGCTTGTCACCGTCGAGCGCCATCGCCACGTAGCCTTCGTCTTCCATCCAGAAGCGCTCGTTGAAGCGCAGCTTGAGGGCCTGCGATTCGGCCTGCAGGCGCTCCGAGATCTCAACGTCGCCGAGCTGGCCGAACAGGCTCGCCAGACGGCGCTTGGCGTAGTAGATGTAGGCCTGCGACTCGGCCAGCGCGATCGGCCCGTGGGCCAGCGTGCCGTCGCTGTGGACGATAGCGTCGTCGGCGTCGCGCCAGCCCTGGTTCACGAGCCCGGCCCGCGAGCGCCGCTGATACTCGACGAAGCCGTCGCCGTCGAGGTCGCCGCATTCGTCGATCCAGCGCAGGGCCGCCTCGATGGGCTCGCGCAGCAGCTCGAAGAACTCCAGGTCGCCGGTCCACATGACGACCTCGCAGATCAGCAGCAGATAGAGCGCCGTGGTGTCGACCGCCCCGTAGTAGGGCGTGTGCGGGATGCTCTTCAGCGCGGCGAGCTCGCCGCGCCGCAGCTCGTGCAGGATCTTGCCCGGCTGCTCCTCGCGAAAGGTGCTCTCGGTGCGGCCCTGCAGGCGCGTGAGCAGGCGCAGGCAGTCGACCGCCGGGCGCGAGTCAAGCATCAGCGTCTCGAGGCTGGCGATGATGGCATCGCGGCCAAACGGCGCCACGAACCACGGCACCGCGGCCCCGACGATGCGCCCATACGGCGTGTTCATCGTCATCATGCGCAGGTCGGCCTGGCCGCGGCGCAGCACTCCGGTGATCTGCTCCGAGTCGGTGAAGATGCCGGTCGCGCCGGCAAAGCCGCGCTCGTAGTCGCGGCGCTGGCCGGCCAGGTGGGCCGTAAAGTCGCCCTCGCTCAGCGGCGGCGCGTCGGGCATGGCCACCTCGATCGAGAAGCGCAGCACCTTGCGCTCGCGCGGCGCGAGGTTCAGGCGAAAACGCGCCGTGCCGCCTTCGAGCCGCGTCGGGGAGTGCTCAAAGCGCACGATCGTCTTGCGCAGCACCTCGTCGAGTCCGTAGTAGGCCAGCGTCAGCGTGTCTCCGTCGATCTTGGGGGCAAGACGCGTGCCGCGCTTGTGGCGGCGCAGGCCGCGCACCTCGAACATGTCGCGAAAGTCGGCGTCGAAAGTGAGCTCGACGACGACCTCGAGCGGCACCGAGTGGTAGTTCTTGACGCGCAGCAGCTCGTAGACGCGGTCGGCGATCAGCCGCGTGCGCCGCACGTGGATCGAGGTCTGCGGAATACTGTCGCCGCCGGCACCCTTGATCTCGAGGTTCGTGAACTCGGCCGACGACAGGTAGTCGCGTTCGGCGGTCGAGGAGAGCAGCACCGGCGAGCGCCCGCCGACGGTCATCTCGAGTCGCGACAGAAAGCGCGTGTCGCGAAAGTACAGGCCCAGGGGCGAGCTTTCGGCGGCCGGTATCAGCCCCGCGTCGTTGGTGTACATGAAGAGCTCGTCCTCTTTGATCACGTGCCGGCTGCGGCGCGTGTCGGTCATCACGAAACGCTCGGCGCCCGCGCCTGCGGCCGGCTCCTGGCCGAGCGACTCGAAGCGCTCATCGCCGATGACGATCTCGGTCTCGGCGCCTGCCGGCTGTGCGGTCGGACGATCCCCCTCGGCCGGGGAGCGGCCTTTGGACGGCTTGTCAGATTCCACGGGTAAAGGTGGTTCCTTTCGTGGCTCGGGGGCTCCGCCGGCCGAACGGCCGACG
>PMKK01000228.1 GCA_003157715.1 Actinomycetota bacterium | reverse complement strand
CTTCGGCCTGCCGGCTGAGAACTATGCCATCAAAATGGGCGTAAGCCCGCGGGTCACGACCGCGCGCAACATCGCCAACTACCACCGCCAGATGGACATGATCGGCCTGTCGTTCGACTGGTCGCGCGAGATCACGAGCTGCTACCCCGACTACTACCGCTGGACCCAGTGGTTCTTCCTGCTCATGTACGAGCGCGGCCTGGCCTACCGCGGCACCGGCCAGCAGTGGTGGTGTCCGGTCGACAAGACCATCCTCGCCAACGAGCAGGTCGAACAGGGCCGCTGCTGGCGCTGCGGCAGCGAGGTCACCAAGGTCGACCTCGAGCAGTGGTATTTTCGCATCACCGACTACGCCCAGCGCCTGCTCGACGATCTCGCCACCATCGACTGGCCCGAGAAGATCAAGCTCATGCAGACCAACTGGATCGGGCGCAGTGAGGGTGCTGAAGTCGAGTTCGCGCTGTCGGGGCGCGATGACAGCCTTACGGTCTTCACCACGCGCCCCGACACGCTGTACGGCGCGACGTACATGGTGCTGGCGCCCGAACACCCGCTGGTCGGCGAGCTCACCACCGCCGAGCAGCGTGCCGCCGTGGCCACCTACCAGGACGAGGCCCGCCGCGAAAGCGAGATCGAGCGCCTCTCGACCGAGNNGTTCGGCCTGCCCATCATCGAGGTGATCGCGCCGCCGAGCGGCGCGCAGGGCACGCTCGCCGAGGCCTACACCGGCGACGGGGTCATGGTGAACTCCGGCGAGCTCGACGGCCTGGCGGCGCCGGGCGCGGCCTTCGAGGCGATCGTCGCCCGCCTGGCCGAACGCGACGAGGCACGCGCCAAGGTCAACTTCAAGCTGCGCGACTGGCTGCTCAGCCGCCAGCGCTACTGGGGCGTGCCGATCCCGATCGTCTACTGCGACGCCTGCGGCATCGTGCCGGTGCCGGCCGAGCAGCTCCCCGTGCTACTGCCCGAGCTCGACGACTACGAGCCGACCGACGACGCGCGCTCGCCGCTGGCTCGCGACCCCGACTTCGTGGCCACCACTTGTCCGCGCTGCGGCGGCCCGGCGCGCCGCGAGACCGACACCATGGACACCTTCGTGTGCTCGTCGTGGTACCAGTTCCGCTACCCGTCGCCGCACCTCGACACGGCTGCCTTCGACCGCGACGCGGTGGGGTACTGGCTGCCGGTCGACCTGTACGTCGGCGGCGCCGAACACGCCGTCATGCATCTGCTCTATTCACGCTTCTTCTGCAAGGTGCTGAATGACGCCGGCTACGTGGGCTTCTCCGAGCCCTACGCCACGCTGCGCAATCAGGGCATGATCCTCGCCGAGGACGGCACCAAGATGAGCAAGTCCAAGGGCAACGTCGTGACCCCCGACAGCGTGGTCGAACGCTACGGCGCCGACGCGCTGCGGCTCTACGAGCTGTTCATCGCGCCCTTCGAACAGGCCGTCGCCTGGAACGACCGCGGCGTGCAGGGCTGCCTGCGGTTCCTGACGCGCTTCTGGGGCTTCGCCCTGGGCGTGGCCGAGCTGGAGCGCGCGAGCGCGCCGGCTGCCGGCGGCGAGGGCCTCGTGAGCGCAGGCGGCGGGGAGGACGGCGCCGCCGGCGCCGCCCTCGGCGGAGCCATCGTCAGCGCCGTCCCCGACGGCGCCGCGGTCGAAAGCGACGCGGCCGAGGCCGATGCCCGGCGCCTGCGGCGTACCCTGCACAAGACGGTGCGCAAGGTGACCGGCGACCTCGAGACGTTTCGCTTCAACACGGCGGTGGCCGCTCTGATGGAGACGCTGAACGACGTGCTCGAGGTCTGGACCGGGCGCCGCGAGCAGCTCGAGACCGCGCAGTGGCGGGAGGTGGTTGAGACCTTCGTCGCGCTGCTGGCGCCCATGACGCCGCACATCGCCGAGGAGCTCTGGCAGCGTCTCGGCCACGAGTCGTCGGTGCTCGACGCGCCCTGGCCGGCCTGGGACGAGGCGCTCGCGGCCGACGAGGTCGTCACCGTCGTGATCCAGGTCAACGGCAAACTGCGCGACCGTCTCGAGGTGCCCGTCGGCGCGGCGTCCGACGACGTCGTGGCGCTCGCCCGCGCCGCGCACAACACGGTGCGGTTCCTCGAAGGCAAGCAGATCGTCAAAGAGGTCTACGTTCCCGGAAGGCTCGTTAACTTCGTCGTGCGCTAAAGGTCAGAGCGGCCGGCGCCACGGGGGGCATGCTGGTGGGCGCGCTACGCATCTGGTTTGTCAGGCCTCACCCGCCGCGCGCCGTGCTGGCCGGGCGACAGCCGCTGGCCGAGCAGTCGCGCTACAACTGGGAGCCGCTCGCCCCGAAGCTCTTCGCCTACCGTCTCGAGCAGCGTCTCGGAGCCACCGTGGAGAGCACCATCTGGCATCTGTTCGATGTCGCCGACGACGAGGCCTTCGTGGACGCCTGCGGCGCCGAGCAGCCCGACGTCGTGGCCTTCTCCGAGATCGACCTGCTCGTCAACGAGGTAAGCCGCCTCGCGCTGCGGGTCAGGCGACGGGCGGCACACTGCCTGACCGTGGTCGGCGGCAAGCAGACCAGCCTGCTCGAGCCCGGTGACCGGTTCCCGTTCGTGGCCATCGACTACGCCATCGCCGGCGACGGGGTCGAGCCTCTGGCAGCCCTCTGCACCGCGCTGGCCGCTGGCGCCCGCCCGCGGGGCCTGCCGGGACTGGTCCACGTCGACGAACGCGGGGTCGTCGAGAGAGTCGAGGGACTCGGTCGCCGTGACGACCTCACGGCCATCGACGGCGTCGCCTTGCACGAGCGGCCGGTGCGCAACCATGACCTGACCGAGTACCTCTCGGCCGAACAGCGTTTTCCGGCGCCGCTTCGGGCTCCGTACCGAACCGCGTCGGTCCTTGCCGGCACGGGGTGTCCGCACGCCTGCGCGTTCTGCCAGTCGCCCGTGGAGTACCGCAACGAGAGCGGCCTCGTAATGCGGCGCGAGCCCGCCAGCGTGGCCTCCGAGATCGCCTGGCTCGTGCGTGATCACGGCGTCGGGGCGGTGTTCGCGCTGGCGCCCAACCTGGAGCTCGACCACCTCGCCGCCATCTATCGCGCGCTCGAGGCGCGGGGGATAGAGGGGCTTCCGATCGCCGGCTTCGTGCGCGCCGCCGACATCGTCGTCGCGGAGCAGCGCGGGTTGCTGGAACCTCTCGTCGCGGCCGGGCTGCGGGTCCTGTCCGTCGGTCTCGACGTTCCCTACGGCGGCGCGGGGGACTGCTTTGGCAAGGAGTTCGACCTGTCGAGCATGGAGAAAGCCGTTCACCTCGCCACGACACGGGGCATCGCTCTGGCCGCCACGGTGATCGCCTCACCAGAGCTGTCCGCGCGCGACCTGAGAGCGTCGCTCGAGCCCCTGTTCGCGCTGCCCCTGCTGTCCGTCGACGTGCGCCTGGCGATCGCGCTCAGAAACACGCCGTACTATCGCCGCATGTCGCGCCGTCTGATCCGCGGCCCCGAGCGCAGTAGCGTGTACTTCGACCGGCAGAGCTACCGCTATCAGACGCTGCGGGTGCCGGGCGGCGCGCGGCCCCGTGAGACCTATCGGATCGTGAACGACTTCACGGTCAGGTTCGCACGCCACCCCGAACGGACGCGCGCCGTGCTCGCCTTCGTGGCGGCGCATCCCAAGCTGCGGCTGGTCTTCGACGACCTCGCGGAGGCCGGCGATGCGATCAGCGAGCGCGCGGCCGAGCCTGGCCATGGGCAGGCCGCCGGCGAAGCGGTAGAGCCCGCCGCCGGGCAGGCCGCCGCCGGGCAGGCCGCCGCCGGGCAGGCCGCCTACGACCCCGTGGCCGACCTCTACGCCTGCACGTTCGCCGACGTCCGGGTGCGGCGCACCGAGTGGCGCTGGCTCGAGTCGAAGCTGCCGCCCGGTGGCGAGGCGGCGGTACTCGACGTCGGCTGTGGCTGCGGCGGTCTTCTAAGCGCCATCTCGAGCCGCATCGGACGGGGCGTCGGACTCGACGTGTCGGAGCGGATGCTCGCTCGCGCTCGCAAGCGTAACGCCGGCGATCCCAGAGTGAGCTTCGCGCTCGGCGATGCCGCGCAAGCGCCCTTCGCCGACGGCTCCTTCGACGTGGCCGTCTCGTTTCTCTCGCTGCACTATCTGGCGTGGCCCCGCGCCATCGACGAGATCATGCGCGTGCTGACACCCGGCGGCCGGCTCCTGTGCGTCGACATGGTGGCCTCGCCCGTCAGGCGCCGCGAGCTGCACCGTCTCGCCGCGGGAAAGGCGGCGGTGACCGCTCAGCACCTCTTGCAGCCTCGTTTCGCGGCGAATCTCAGGGCGCTCGTGCGCCAGCCCGCCTGGCGGGCTATGGAGAGGCAGTACCCTTTGCGGCCGCTCGAGGAGTACGTGGAGCTGGCCGCTGCGCTTGGCGCGCGACTCGAGGTGCTGACGGTCGGCGCGGCCGCCAAAGTGGTGGCCTTCGAGGCGGTCAAGCGGGCCGCCCCGACCGCGGGCGCCGGCGACGCCTCAGCCTCGACCGTCGGTGTGGACGATCCCGCGGCATGACCCTGGGCATCCTCGACTGGGGGATCGGCGGCGTCGAGTTTCGCACCGCGTTCAAGGCTCGGTTCCCGCACGTCAAGGTCGTCTATCTCTCGGATGCCGGCTGCATGCCCTACGGACGGCAGAGCGCCCGCGACCTCGAGGCGCGTCTTGTCGTGGTCGCGCAGAGGCTCGCCCAGGCCGGCGTCACCCGGCTCGTCGTGGCCTGCAACGCCATGAGCACGATCCTGCCGGGCCACTCAGCCGGCGAGCTGGGCCTCGAGCGCATCTGTGGCGTCATAGACAGCGCGGTCGAGGCGGTGCTCGAAGCCGATGTCGGCGTCGTCGGAGTGGTGGGCGGCGGGCGCACGATCAGGTCGGGCGCCTACCGTCGACCGCTGCTCGCCGCCGGCCTCTCCGTGCGGCAGCGGGTGGCGCAACCTCTGTCGGCGCTGGTCGAGGCAGGCCTTACGGGAACACCGATATTCCGCGCCGAGGCGCGGCGCGTCATGGCGCCGCTGGCCCGAGTCGACGCGCTGGTGCTGGGCTGTACGCACTACTCGGCCGGCCTGGCGCGGTTCCGCGAGCTCGCACCGGCCGCCGTCATCGTCGACCCGGCCCACGAGACGCTCGATCGCGTGGTGAGCGGCTGGTTCGACGGTCGCTCGACGGACGACGACGGCCACGGCGCCGCGCGAGCTTCGGTCGTCGCCACCGACACCTTCTTCACGACCGGCGATCCCGCCGCCACCGCTCGGGCGGCGCTGCTCGCGTTCGGCGTCCACCTGCCAGCGGTCGTGGGCGTCGATACGGAACTTCGCGGCCTCGATTGAGGGAGTGACTCGCGCTCACCCGTTGCTTCGTCCACCCGTCCGACTACCGATCGCCACCCCTGCGGGTGGGCCGCGCGGCTGACCGCCGGCCGCCGCGGCGCTAGCCTCTGGGCCATCTCTTCGTTCGAGCACCCCGGAGGCCTTTCATGGACATCTCGCGCCGCCAGGCATACGTCTACGTCGCCCTGGCGCTCGTCGTTGCCGTACTCGGCGCGCGCTATCTGCTCTCGCCGCATGCCGCCGCCTCAGCGGGCGGACAGTCCGTGCTCGGCATGGCGTCGTCCGCGCCGTCGCCGTCGTCGTCTTCGACACCGAGCTCGTTGGCCAGCCCGCAAGAGCTCGTGGTGTACGTCTGCGGAGCGGTCAGCCGGCCCGGCGTCTACCATCTGGCGCCCGGCGCGCGCGTCGCCGACCTTCTTGCCGCGGCCGGCGGCGCCCGACCCAAGGCCGCGCTACAGGCCGTCAATCTGGCCGCCAAGCTACTCGACGGCCAGCAGGTGGTCGTGCCCCTGCGCGGCGCGACCGGCAGCACGGTGACGGCCGTCGCCGGCGCGGCCGGGAGCACGACGGCGACGGCGGGGTCGTCCGGCACGGGTGCCGCCGCACCGGTCGATCTCAACACGGCCACGCTCGAGCAACTCGATGCCCTGCCCGGCGTCGGGCCGGCCACGGCTCAGAAGATCATCGACTATCGCACCGCCAACGGCGGCTTCAAGAGCGTCGACGACCTCAAGAACGTGTCGGGCATCGGCGACGCCAAGTTCGCCACGCTGCAGCCGCTTGTCACGGTGTAGGCGCCGACCGCTCGTGCGGGCGCCGCCGACCGCTCATCTGCTGCTTGCGGCCTACGTTTGCGGCCTGCTGAGCGCTCTCGTCTGGCGTCCGGCCGGCTCGGGTGTGGCGGTGCTGGTCGCCGTCACGGTGGTGTGGGCGGCGGTCCGCCTGTCGGGTCCGGCGGCAGGCCGCCGGGGGCAGGCGGCGGGCCTCGTCGCGCTGGTGCCGCTGCTCGTCGTGGCCGGGCTCTGCCTCGGCGCGGCGCGGCTCGCGGCGCAGTCGCAGAGCCACCTCACGTGTTACGTGGGGCACTCCGTCGCGCTGCGGGCGACCGTCCTCACGCTGCCCAAGACGAGCGGCGACCGGGTCACCCTCGACGTGAAGGTGAGTTCAGTGGCGGGCCGGCGGGTGGCCGAACGGGCGCCTCTGACGCTCGACCTCGGCACGGCCGACCCGCCCCGCTTCACCTCGCTCGGACCGCTGGCCGAAGGCACGCGGCTGACCCTTCAAGCCCAGGTCGAGGCTCTGCCGGTGGCCAAGCCGGGCGCCTTCGACTACGGCCGCTACCTCGAGCGGCGCGGCGAGCACGTCGTGCTCTCGGCGCCGCTCACCGGACTGCGCCTCGACGGGCGGCGTGGCGGCCTCGGGGGCCTTGTCGACGGGCTGCGCCTGGCGGCGCGCCGTCACATACGCGGAGGCCTGCGTTCGCCCGTGCGCGAGGTGCTCGAGGCCATGGTCCTGGGCGACCAGCAGGGCGTGCCCGCCGGCGCCGTCGACGACATGCGACGCAGCGGGCTGCTGCACATCCTCGCGGTGTCGGGCGAGAACGTCGTGCTGCTCTGCGCCATGGGTTCGTTTCTGCTCACCCTGGCGCGCGTGCGCCGTCACGTGCGCTCGCTGATCCTCATCCCCTTCGTCATCGTCTACGTCGTGGTGACTGGAGCGACGCCTTCGATCGTGCGCGCCGGCGTGTCAGGTGTCGTGCTACTGCTGGCGAACCTGTCCTCGCGGCCCACCGACGGCTGGTTTCTGTGGCTCGTGCCGGGCGCCTTCATGCTCACGCTCAATCCCAACGTGCTGTTCGACGTCAGCTTTCAGCTCTCGTTTGCCGCCGTGGCCGGCCTGCTGGCGCTGGGCCGGCCGCTGACCCACCTGCTTCGCTTCCTGCCGAAGTGGCTGGGCGAATCGGCCGCGATNNGCGAGCCTCTCGACCGCGCCGGTCTCGATGGCGACCTTCGGTCAGACGTCGCTCGTCGCCGTGCCGGCCAACGTCGTCGGCGGCTTCGTGCTGGGGCCGATCATGTTCCTGGGCATGCTGAGTGTGTTCCTGGGCTTCATCTGGGAGGGTCTGTCCGTGCCGTTGAACGTCGTGGCCGGGCTCTTCACCGGCTTTCTGCTTACGGTGGCCGCCTGGTTTGGTGGCCTCTCTTTTGCCGTCTACCAGTGGCAGGGGCCGTCGCGCGGCTTTCTGCTCGTGACGCTGCTCGGCGCCGCGCTCGTCGTGGCGGCCGTGCTCGCCTACCGTGCCGATCTGTCGCTACGCGAGTATGCCGCCGGGCGGGCGCGGCGGCGCGGGTTCGCGATCGTCATCGCGGCGCTGGTCGTCGCCGCCCTGGTGGCGGCGCCGGCGCCGCCGTCGGCGCCGCGCCTGCCGACGCTCACCGTGCTGAGCGTCGGCGAAGGGGCCGCGGCGCTCCTCCAGGAGCCGCACGGCCCCACCGTGCTGATCGACGCCGGCCCCGCGCCGCTGGCCGCCTGCCTGCGCCGCCACGGCGTGCGACGCATCGATCTGCTCATCCTGTCGCACGGTCACTCAGACCACACCGCCGGCCTGTCCGACGTCCTCGGGCAGATCCCGATAACCGTGGCTCTGGTACCGCTGCCCGTGGTGCCCTCGCCGGCTCTCGAGCGCGTCGCGGCCGAGATCAAGGCGGCCGGCGTGCCGCTGCGCACCTGCACCGTTCGCCAGACCATCGTCATCGGTGGCGGACGGCTCACCGTGGTGCCCACCGGCACGAGTGGTGGCACCTCAAACCAGGACGAGAACGACTGCGCCCTGGTGGTCGTGGTCACCCTCGACGGGCAGAGCGTACTGCTGCCCGGCGACGCCGAGGCCGAAGCCCTCGAGCCGCTCGACCTCGGCCGCATAGCGATCGTCGAGCTGCCCCACCACGGCTCGCGCGACGGACTCGACGACCGGCTGCTCGGCGAGCTGGCGCCGCGGCTTGCCGTCGTCTCGGTGGGCCCCAACAAGTTCGGCCACCCGACCCCTGAGATGCTGGCGCTGATGGCGCGTCATCACGTGCCGCTGCTGCGTACCGATCGCGTGGGCGACATCACTCTGACGGCCCGGCCGAACGGTCTCACGGTGGCTGAGGCTAGAGCTCGCGCCGCCCCATGAACCAGACGGCGGCGGCCAGAAAGGCGAGTCCGGCAAACGCCGTGGTGAGCAGCGGCCACAGAAGCGCCACGTCGCGGCCGCGCAGGGCGGCGTCGTTGGCGGCCATCAGGCCGGCCGGGCTGTGGTCGCGCAGGAGCGGAAACCCGGTCACAAAGAGCAGCGCTATCCACAGGCCGATGCCGGCACCAATGGCCGGCGCCTGGCTGCGCATGGCCGCCGAGAGCATCACCATCGCCATAAGGACCATGGCCGCGAAGGCGAGCCACAGCGCGACCGCCTCGACGAAGGGCCAGACCGAAGCGCCGCCGAACAGGGCGACGGTGGTGACGACGCACAGTGCCGTGCCCACGATCGTGGCGCAGACCAGCAGGGCGAGCTGAGAGATCGCCTTGGCCACGACGAACGCGGCTCGTGAGATCGGCTTGGTCAGAACGAGGACCGCCGTGCCCGACTTGCGCTCGGCCGAGATGGTGGCCGCGCCGACCACGATGACCGCGATCGTGACGAGCTGGGCGAGGTTGCCCATGAACTGCAGGTAGGCGTCGCGGGCCACTTGCGGCGCGACCGTGATGGTCACGCCGGGCTGCGACTTGGCCGTCGCCTTGAGCAGCTCGGGAGTCAGCTTGGTCAGTGCCGGCGACATCAGGCCGAGAAACACCAGGATGCCGGGCAGCACCCAGAGGCGCCACGTCTTGAAGGTCTCGCGGGCCTCCTTGCCCAGGAAGGTGCCGAACGCGCCGCTCACGAGCGGCGTTCTCCGACGAGCTCGACGAAGACCTCCTCGAGGCTCACCTCGTCGGCCTCGAGACGCCGCAGCCCGAGGCCGGCCGCGGCGATCACGCCGGGCAGCTCCCGTTCGGCGATCCCCAGGTCGCTTACCGTCAGGCGCAGGGTGGCGCCGTCGCGTTCGATCAGACCGACCCAGGGCAGCGAGACGAGTGCCTGGGCGAGGCGCGTGGGGTCGTCGACTTCGACCAGCAGGCGCTGTCCGCGTCCGTGGCGGCGCTTGAGCTCGTCGATTGAGGCTTGTTCTACGACGCGGCCCCGGTCGAGTATCGCGATCGTGTCGCAGACGCGTTCCACGTCGGCCAGGATGTGGGTCGAAAAGAACACGGTGGTGCGGCCGGCCAGGGCGGCGATCATGTCGAGGACCTCCTTGCGGCCGATCGGGTCGAGCGCGCTCGTGGGCTCGTCGAGCAGCAGCAGCCGGGGAGCGTTCACCAGGGCCTGGGCGACGCCCAGACGCTGCTTCATGCCGCGCGAAAAGGTGCCGATGTGGGCCTCGACGCCGCGCAGGCCGGCGAGGTCGAGCAGGGCGGCGACTCGCGCCTCGAGAGTCTGAGGCTCCAGGCCGAACAACCGGCCGGCGAAGCGCAGGAACTCGGGAGCGGTCATCCAGGGGTAGAAGCCCGGCACGTCGGGCAGGAAGCCCACCTGCGACCTGACCTCGTTAGTGGCGCGCCGCACGTCGTGGCCGAGCACCACGGCGCTGCCGGCGCTGGGTCGGGCAAGGCCGCCGAGGATGCGCAGCGTGGTGGTCTTGCCGGCGCCGTTTGGTCCGAGAAAGCCGAAGATCGCGCCCGCCGGCACGGTCAGATCGACACCGTCCAGGGCGGCATGACGGTGGTAGTGCTTGGTCAGGCCGCGCAGCTCGACGGCCACCGGCGCCACCCCGGGGCCGGGTGACGGTTCGGGGGCCGGCGTTCGCGGGGGTGCGGGGGAGACCGGGCCGCTCACCGGCGCTCCGGAGATGCCGGAGAGATGGGGCCGTACGGGGGCTGCTGCCGCGTGGCGGAGGCCGGGCCGCCCAGCGGCTGCCGCGGCGGTCCGTACAGCAGCTCGACCGCCGCTCGGGCGCGCTCGCCGGCGGGCCGCTCGTCGGCGCCGGTGTTGTCGGCTATGGGCGCATCGACGCGACCCAAGGCGAAGTAGGCCAGCGGCCCCAGGAAGTTGACGAGCACGATGAGCGCGACCCAGATCCAGCGGTTGTGAAAGCGGATGGCGGCCGCCTCGCGCGAGATGACGTTGACCAGCGCGAGCGCGAGCAGGGCGTAGTTGGCCACCGTGAGCACGATCAGCACGGCCCAGATCGCGGGGCTGAAGTGAAGCTGGATCCCGGTCGCGATGGTCACGAGTGCTATCCTAACAGGCCATGACCGAGCCTTCGGACCTCAAGCCCGCCTACCTCATCTGTGGCAACGACCAGCCCAAGGTGCGGCGCAGCGTGGCGCGTCTGCGCAAGCGCGTCTACGAGGAGACGGGCAGCGATCTCAACCTCAGCCTCTTCGACGCGCGCAGCCAGTCGGTCGCCGACGTCCTGCGGGCCGCCGACACCGCGACCTTCACGTTCGGCACCCGTCTGCTGCTCGTGGCCGGCGCCGACTCCTGGAAGGCCGCCGACCGCGACCGCGTCGCCCAGTACCTGAGCGACCCGGTGCCCGGGGTGTGCATCGCGCTCGTGGGCGAGACGTTCCGCAAGACCGAGCGCCTCACGAAGCTGCTCGAAAAAGACGGCCAGGTGCTGCGCTTCGAAGTGACCAAGAAACAGTCCGACGTGACCGAGTGGGTGAGAGGGCGGGCGAAGTCACGCGGTGCGCGGATCGGCGCCTCCGAAGCCCGCTATCTGGTCTCCCAGGTGGGCGCCGAGAGTCTCGACGCCCTCGACAACGAGCTCGCCAAGCTGGCCGCCTACACGCTGGGCCGGCCGATCGTCGAGGCCGACATCGACGCGGTCTGTACGCCGACCATCGACGCCCGCATCTACCAGCTCACCGACGCGGTCGGGCGGCGCGACGCGCCGGGGGCGTTCGGCGTTCTCGAAGAGCTGTTCGCCGGCAGCGGCAAGAGCGCCGGCGAGGTGGCCCGCTCCACGCTCTACTCGCTCGTGCGCTACATCGGACAGCTCTCCACGGTCATGGATCTGCCCCACGAGATGCCGTCGTCAGAGGTCGCCGCCACGCTCGGCATAAAGCCCTACACGGCGCAGAAGCTGCTCGAACAGCGCGCACGCTTTGAGCGCCCCGCGCTCGATCGCGCCCTGGCGGCGCTGGCCGACGCCCAGGCGGCGATGGTGGGGGGCAGTGAGCTTGACGCGGAATTCAGTCTGGAGCTCGCGCTGGGCAAGGTGCTGGCCGCGCGCTGAGTGGGAGTGCGGGCCGCATGCCCAGCGGCGCGCCGAGCGCGAGCACAAGGCATCCGCGGGGTCGACGAAAAACGGGCCCACGAGACGATCGGCGGGCCCGGGACGCTTGAGGCGTTGGTCTTAGGCCGTGTGGCCGGCGACCATGCGCGCGACGCGGCTCTTCTTGTGGGCCGCGTTGTTGGTATGGAGGACGCCCTTGGAGACAGCCTTGTCGATGCTCGAGGTGAGCTCGGTGGCTACGAGCGCGGTGGCTGCGGGGTCGTCGCCGGCGAGGCTGGTTTCGAGCTTGCGAAAGAGGGTGTGGATGCTCGATTTGACCTGCCGGTTGCGAAGCCGCTGCTTGACGGCGAGGCGCATGCGCTTCTTCTGCTGCTTGATGTTGGGCACGTCGGTCCTATCGTGGTCGAGGCTCACTGCTCGATCCGAGCAGGCGAGTGATGGTAGCACAGCCGCCGCGAGCCGGGCAAGCGCGCCGGTCTGCTAGACTAGGCGCGCCTCGAAGCTGCGCCAGCCTGAGCGGCGACGACGCAGTCGATCGTCGGCACTGAATCGCTGTTTTGCCCGCCGGGCGGCAAGTTCATGCCCGGAGACCCTCACCGCCTGACTGAAAGCATGCCGCGTGACTGAACGACAGAAGAAGCTCGCCTGGGCGGCCGTCATAGTAGCCGCCGCGACCGGCATATCGCGGGTCGTCGGCGTCGCTCGCGAGATCCTCACCGCGAACGCCTTCGGCGTGAGCGTGCAGCTCAACACCTTCGCCTCGGTCGCGGTCATTCCCAACCTCATCCGTCAGCTGGTCGCCGACGCCGCCATCAGCGCGGCCTTCGTGCCGGTCTTCACCGGCCTGTTCGCCAAGGGCGAACGCGAACGCGCCTACAAGCTGGCCTCGTCGCTGCTCAGCTTCATGGTCGTGGTCGTCGGCTCGGTCACGCTGGTACTCATGCTCGGCGCGCCGCTGATCGTGAGGATCTTCTTCCCGCAGTTCGCCGACCAGTCCTACGTCAGCCACCTCGCCGTCGAGATGCTGCGCGTCCTGCTGCCCACGGTGCTGCTCTTCAGCGTCTCGGGCGTGGTGATCGGCGTGCTCTACTCCTACGAACGCTTCACCATGCCGGCCGTGGTGTCGATCGTCTGGAACCTCGTCATCATCGCCTTCATCGTGATCTTCTCGGCGCCCGGCAGGCTCGGCATCTACGCCCTCGTCTGGGGCACGTTCTTCGGCACCGTCGCCCAGCTTCTGCTGCTCCTGCCGTCGCTGCGGCGCATCGATCTCAAGTGGCGCGTCAGCTTTGCCTGGCGCGACCCCCTGCTGCGCCGCGTGCTGCTGCTCATGGTGCCGGTCACGATCACCCTGGGCATCCTCAACTTCAACGCCCTCATCGACTTCTTCTTCGCGCAGTTCGTCAGCGACCACGCCGCCGCTCAGATCAACTACGCCTTCCGCCTCTACCAGCTGCCGCAGGGGATGTTCGCCATCACCATCGGCACCGTGCTGTTCCCGACCCTGTCGCGTTATGCCGCCGACAACGACATGGACAGTTTTCGGGAGACCCTGTCGATGGGCGTGCGGCAGATCTTCTTCGTCTCGCTGCCGTTCGTAGCCTGGTTCGTGGTGGTGCCCCACTCGATCGTGCAGCTCATCTACCAGCACGGCCAGTTCGTGCCCGCCGACACGGCGGCGGTGGCGCCGATCCTCGCCTTCTTCACGCTCGGCATGGCCTTCGCCAACGTCAACGTCATGTTCAACCGCGGCTTTCAGAGCCTGCAGCGCCCCTGGCTGCCGCTCTACGTGGGCATCGTCAATCTCGTCTTGAACGCACTCCTCGACTGGGCCCTGTACAAGCCGCTCGGCGCGCGCGGCATCGTGCTGTCGACCTCGATCGTGTCGGCCTTCAACTTCGTCGCGCTGCTCGTGCTGATGCGGCGTCAGATCGAGTTCGTCGACGGCCGTCGCATTCTCGTGAGCCTGACGAAGATACTGGCCTGCTCGGCGGCGCTCGCGATGGTGAGCTTCGGCTTGTGGCGCGGGCTGCGCTCGTTCGCCGACAGCGGTCTGGTGCCGCTCATCGTCGTCGTCGTCGCGGTGTTCGGCGCCGGCGGTCTTGTCTACCTGGGCGCGGCCAAGCTGCTGCGGGTCGAGGAGCTGTCGGTCGTGAACCTGCTGCTGCGGCGTGGTCCGCGGCGCCCCGTGCCGCCCGAAGAGACCGAGGCGCTGCCGTGAGACCGGTCGCCGCCGCGCGACGCGGCGCCACCGGCGAGATCGTTCACTGAGGCGAGCCTCTGCTACTGTAGGACTGGCATGGACCTCGATCACATCCGTAACTTCTCGATCATCGCCCACATCGACCATGGCAAGTCGACGCTGGCCGACCGCATCCTCGAGCTCACCGGCACCGTGACCGCGCGCGACATGAAGGAGCAGCTCCTCGACTCCATGGACCTCGAGCGCGAGCGCGGCATCACGATCAAGGCGCAGGCCGTGCGCATCGACTACAAGGCGCGCGACGGGCAGACCTACCAGCTCAACCTGATCGACACCCCNNGTGCTCAACAAGATCGACCTGCCCGCCTCCGACGTTGCCGAGACCGAGCTCGAGGTCCACGAGCTCACCGGCGCCACCCACGACGAGCTGCTCACCGTGTCGGCGAAGACCGGCGTAGGCGTCGAAGAGGTGCTCGAGGCCGTGGTGGCCCGCACGCCGCGGCCCGCCGGCGACCCGGCGGCTCCCGCGCGGGCGCTGGTCTTCGACTCGCAGTACGACCAGTACCGCGGCGTGGTCGCCTACGTGCGCGTCGTCGACGGCTCGTTCAGCAATCACGAGATGGTGCAGATGATGGGCACCGGTCAGCGTGTCGAGATCGAGGAGCTCGGTTACTTCGGCCCCGAGATGGCGCCCATGGCGCGCCTCGAGACCGGCGAGGTCGGCTACATCATCACCGGCGTCAAAGAGGTCGCCAAAGTGCGGGTGGGCGACACCATCACGGCCCTCAAGCGGCCCGCCGCGCAGGCGCTGCCGGGCTACAAGGTCGTGCACCCGATGGTCTTCTGCGGCCTGTTTCCGACCGAGGGCGACAAGTTCGGCGAGCTGCGCGACGCGCTCGAGAAGCTCACCTTGAACGACGCCGCCCTGTCGTGGGAGCCCGAGACCAGCCAGGCACTGGGCTTCGGGTTTCGCTGCGGCTTTCTGGGCCTGNNCGACCTCGAGCTGATCACCACCACGCCCAACGTCGAGTACCACGTCTTTCAGACCGACGGCACCATGGTGCCGGTGCGCAACCCCGCCGGCATGCCCGACGTCATGCGCATCGACCACGTCGAGGAGCCCTATGTGGCGGCCTCGGTCATCCTGCCCGCGGAGTTCGTGGGTACCGTGATGGAGCTCTGCCAGGGGCGGCGCTCCGACTTCGTCGACATGAAGTACCTCTCGCCCGAACGGGTCGAGATGCACTATCAGCTGCCGCTCGGCGAGATCGTGATCGACTTCTTCGACCAGCTGAAGAGTCGCACGCGCGGCTACGCCTCGCTCGACTACGAGTTCTGGGGCTATCGCCACGGCGACCTCGTCAAGCTCGACATCCTGCTGGGCGGCGAGCCCGTCGACGCGCTCTCGCTGATCGTGCCTCGCGAGCGGGCCTCCGTGCGCGGCCGGGCGCTGGTCCAGAAACTGCGCCAGAAGATCCCCCGGCAGCTCTTCGAGGTGGCCATCCAGGCGGCTATCGGCGCCCGCGTCGTGGCCCGCGAGACCGTCAAGNNTACGGCGGCGACATCAGCCGCAAACGAAAGCTCCTCGAAAAGCAGAAAGAGGGCAAGAAGCGCATGAAGCAGATCGGCGTCGTCGAGGTGCCCCAGGACGCTTTTCTCGCCGTGCTCGAGCTCGACTCCGAGGGCAAGGACAAGGGATGAGCGCACCCGCGGCCGGCGGACCCGCGGCCGGCGGACCCGCGGCCGGCGAGGGGCCGGGGCGGCGGGACGCCGCCCCGGCCCCTCGCCACCTCTACATCCACGTGCCCTTCTGTGCCGCCCGCTGCGACTACTGCGAGTTCTACTCCGTGCCGGTCGGCCGTGCCGGTGAGACGGGCGTCGGGCCTGCGGCCGGTGCCGCGCACGAGCACCAGGCGAGCGCGGCGAGTGAGCCCGCCGATCGCGAGCGGCTGCTCGATCGCTTCGTCGCGGCGCTGGGCGAAGAGTGGCGCCGCGAGCGCGAGCGCTTCGACGTGCGCGGCCTCGAGACGGTCTTCATCGGCGGTGGTTCGCCGTCGCTGCTGGGGTGGGAGCGCCTCGAACGGCTCCTCGAGCCGTTCGAGGCGCTCCTCACGGCGCGTGCCGAGATCACGGTCGAGACCAACCCCGACGACGTCACCCCCGCCTTCGCGGCCTGGGCGGCCGCGCGGCGAGTGCGGGTCTCGCTGGGCGTGCAGAGCTTTGACGCGCGCCTGCGGGAGGCGCTCGGACGGCGCGCGGCGGCCGATCCCGAGGCGGCCTTCGCCACTCTGCGCAACGCCGGTGTCGGGGCGCTCCAGCCGCCGGACCGGCCGGGCGCCGCGGTTCCGACGGCCGTCGCGAGCGCCGCTCCCGTCGCGCGCGTCCCATACCGGCCGGGCGCTCCGGGGCTCGGCGTCGACCTGATCTTCGGCCTGCCGGGCCAGGGCCTGGTCGACATCGAAGCCGAGCTTGCGACCGTGGCCCGGCTGCGACCCGATCACGTCTCCTGGTATGAGCTCGGCATCGTGCCCGGCAGCGCGCTCGCCGATCGCGTGACGCCGGGCGACGACGCGCGGCTCGGCCGCGAGGTCGCCGAGCTGTCCGACGGGGCGCGCTTCGGCTTCGAGACGGCCGCGCCGTCCGGCGCAGCGCGCTCCGCCTCTGGGGCGGCCGAGCCGTTCGGCGAGGCGGGGCGCCTTGGCCACGAGCCGGAGACACAGTCGGTCGCGGACGGCGCGCGCTCCGATCGCGAGGCCTCGACGCTGCCCGACGACGATGCCATGGCGGCCATGTACCGGCGTGTCGTCGCCGGCCTGGGCGAGCTCGGCCTGGACTGGTACGAGGTCAGCAACTTCGCTAGGCCGGGGTACCGCTGCTGCCACAACTCCGCCGTCTGGCGCGGGTGCGACTACCTTGGTCTGGGGCCCGGGGCGGTGGGCACCGTCGGTGGTCGCCGGCAGCGTGACCTGCCCGATCTCCACGCGTATCTGGCCGCCCTCGAAGGGGGCGCCGCCCCGCCGCGCTCGCACGAGGCGCTCGACGACGCGACGCGCGCTCGCGAGCGGCTTCTGCTGGCCGCGCGTACCGGCGAACGGGTGCCGCTCGACGAGCTCGGCGGGGTGATCGACCAGAGCGCCCTGGCCCCGCTCGCCGCCGCTGGATTGGTCTCGCTC
>PMKK01000164.1 GCA_003157715.1 Actinomycetota bacterium | reverse complement strand
CCACAGCGCCTTCGAGCGCGCCGGTTTTGCCGGCGAGAGCGTCATCCGTCATCGCCAGGAGTTGCTGCGCTCGCTTCTCGCGAGGCCGCTCAAAGTGCGCTTTCACGACGTCGAGACCTCGCTCGTCGAGGCCACGATGGCGATGGGCGGCCGCGAGGTCGGACGCCTGATCGAGGCGGCCTGGCGGGCGGGCGCCCGGTTCGACGGCTGGAGCGAGTCGTTCGACGCCGCGATCTGGCGGCGGGCGGCGGCCGAGGTCGACATCGAGCTGGGCGGCCGGGCCTGGGACCGCGCCGAGACCTTGCCCTGGCTGCCCGTCGATGCCCTCGTCGACGACGCCTTCCTGCGCGACGAGGCGGGCCGGGCGGCGCGGGGCGAGATCACCGACGACTGCCGCGACGGCGCCTGCACCTCGTGCGGCGTGTGCAGCGGTGAGATCGAGATGGACCTGGTGCGATGAGCTGGTGGCTCGTGAGCTTCGGGCGCGGCGGCCCCGCGCGCTACATCTCACACCTCGACACGATCAGGGTGGTGCAGCGCACCTTCGCGCGCGCCGATATCGAGTTTGCCCTGACGCAGGGCATGCGGCCCAAGCCGCGGCTCTCGTTGCCGCTGGCCCTGCCGACCGGCGCCGCGGCGCTCGACGAGCTGGCCGTGGTCGAGGTGGCCGGTGAGACACATGAGGCCGCGCTGGGTATGCACCTCGTAGCTCTGCGCGCCGCAGTGGCCGACGGTTTCACGATCGAGCGTCTGGTCGTGGTGGGCGAGAGGCCCCGGCCGCAGGCGGTCGCAGCCGCCTACGAGTGTCGCCTGCGGGCGCCCTGCGCCGACGTGCGCGGAGCCCTGGAATGGTTTGTGGATGCGCCCAGCGTGAGTGTCGTGCGGGCGTCGCCCAAAGGTCGTAAGGCCGTTGAGTTGAAGGAACACGTGTGCGAGCTCTCGGCGTCGCCCCGCGACGCCGACACGATGCTCGCCTTCACGCTGCGCTACGGGCCCAGCGGGTCGGCGCGGGTCGACGAAGTCGTCACCGCGCTGGCCGGCCGGCTGGGGATCGAGCCTTTGGTGCTCGATCTCACCCGTCTCGGCGTGACATGGAAAGGTTTGCCGTCGCGGCTCCTGGCTGCGGCGGGTGAGATAGCGCCCGGCGGCGATGCCGCGGGCAAGGGAGATGACTGGCAGTGACAGATCAACGCAGGCGCCGCACAAAGGCGCCGGGGGCAGCCTCTACGGACGAGCCCCAGATGAACGACAACGAGAAGCGCTCCGCGGAACGCGACGACCCGGGACGCGCCGCACAAGGCGGCGCCTCCGGACCGGCGCCGGACGCCGACGGGCAGAGCGCGTCGGCCGACGACGCGGCGCGCACGACCGAGCCGGGCGCCTGGGCGGCACAGCACGCGCGTCGTACCCGGGCCCAGCGTCCGGGACGGCGCTCGCGGCGTCCGGCGGCGCCCGCGGTGGCCGACGATGCAGTCGAGCCTGACGACGACGGCGACGTGATCGTGGCGGCGGCAGCGCCGCCCGAGGTCCTGCTGCAGGGCTCGCCCGCGCCGGTCTCAGACGAGGCCGTGGCGGCAGCCACCGCAGACGAAGAGGTGACGCCGGCTCGCCGCCGCCGCCGCGGCCGCCGCGGCCGGGGNNGACCGACGAAGCCTCGACCGAAGCTTCGGTCGAAGAAGTCCCGACCGACGAAGTGTCGACTAAGGAGGCGTCGGCCGACGTGCCATCGGCATCGGCCGACGAGGCCGCGACGAGCTCTCGCGAAGACGACGGCGGTGGACCGGCCTTCGGGCAGCTCGAGCCGCGTGAAGAGCGCTTCGAGCGTCGAGAGGCACAGCTCGAGCCTTCGTACCTGCGATCCTACTCCGTGAGCGATGAGCCGGAACGCATCGCCGACGAACCCGAGCGCATCACGGACGAGTCGGTACGCAGCACGGATGAGCCGGAACGCATCGCCGACGAACCCGAGCGCATCACGGACGAGCCGAAACGCGTCATCGACGAGCCCGAGCGCCGCGACGACGGTCGCGCGCACGCCGTGGTCGGAAACGACGAGCTCGCCGACGTGCTCGAGCCTGAGACCGGCGAGGCGCTCGGCGAGGCGCTGGGGGAGACGGCCGATGACGGTGAGGGGGCGGAGCAGCCCAAACGCCGTCACCGCGGTCACCGCGGTGGCCGACGCCACAAGCGCAAGAACGGGGAGCCGACAAGCGACGAGGCCGCATCCGGCGACGCGCCGGCAGGCGCCGAGGGCGCTCCGAACGCCTCCGATGCAGCTACTGTGACGGCCGGCGCCGAGGCTGCCGGAGCGACGGTAGCCACAGGCGAGCCCGACGCCGGACAAGCGGCCGCCGCGACGGCCGAGAGGCCGCCGGCGCGAGAGGGAGAGGCGGGCGCCGGCGACGGCGACGCCGTCGAAAAGACTCCGGCGCGACGCTCGCGCCGTCGCGGCCGCGGACGCGGCAAGGGCAGCGCCGCAGGCGCGCCTGAGGCCGGGCAGGCCATCGGCGCCGAGGCCGCGGGCGCGGTCGCCGTGGAGACGACGGACCACGTCGACACGACAGGCCAGGTGGACACGGCGGGCCGGGTCGAGACGAGCGGTCAAAGCGACGCGGCATCGCAGACCGGGACGACGACTCCGGCCGAGCGCCCCGGCCGCTCCCGGACGAGCCGGGCGCGGACGGGCCGCGCGAAGACGGGCAAGGCCGACACGACAGGCCACGACGAGACGACGGTCCGCNNTACAAGGAGATCCTCGTGAGCGAGGACGCCGGCGAGATGAGGGTGGCGCTGGTCGAAGACGGGCGCCTGGCCGAGATCTACATCGAACGGCCCGGCAAGCGCTCGTATGCCGGCAACATCTATCGCGGCAAGGTCGACAACGTCCTGCCGGGCATGGACGCGGCCTTCGTCGACGTCGGCCTCGAGCGCAACGGCTTCCTCTACGTCGACGACGTCGCCGACCCCGAGGACGGCGAGAAGCGCCCCCACAAGATCACGCAGATGCTCAAGCCCGGCCAGGAGGTCCTGGTGCAGGTCAACAAGGACCCGATGGGCAGCAAGGGCGCGCGCCTGACCGGCCAGCTCTCGCTGGCCGGCCGCTACCTGGTCTACGTGCCCGGCGGCTCGGGCGTGGG
>PMKK01000326.1 GCA_003157715.1 Actinomycetota bacterium | reverse complement strand
ACGAAAGAATGCCCGAAAGCCCGATGCCCGTCAGGGCGGCGAGCAAGAAGGCGACCGCCAGGACGATGGCGACGTCGAAGAGATTGACGACTCCGTCGAGCGGGTCGCCGTTGCGGTCGGTCCGGTCGATGCGCCGCCGGCCCATGTAGCGCAGCCGGCGGCCGCTGCCCGGTTCGCGATCGAGCGGCGCTCCGGAGTGCGACGGCGTCTCGACGGTCGTGCTCATCGGCGGGCTGCCCGGCACCGGCTCATGATGGTTCGCCGGTGGGGCCGGGCGCCGGCGGTCCACCGTCCAGCGGTCCACCCTCGGGCGGGCCGCCGTCGGGAGGCAGGAGCGGCCGCCAGGAGATGATCTCGGTCGGCTCGTCGGCTGAGTCCGCGGCGACCGGCGGCGCGGCGGTCGCGACCGGCGCGAACTGCAGCACGCTTGTCGGGGGCGCAAATTGCGCTGCGACCGGCGCCGCGACCGGCGCCGCCGACGGCCCGCCGCCGGCGGCGCCGACGGCCCGCCCCCCGTCTTCGTCGGGGGTGGCCGCCGACATGAGGTCGGGCAGGTCGTCCCCGGCGTCGTCGATGTCGGCGCGCTGGCGGCGCGGCGGACCGATCCGCAGGCGACCGCCGCCACCCTCGAGCAGTTCGAGGATGTACTCGAGATCTGAGATGTCCTGTTGGTAAAAGCGGTCGCGCACGATGCTGACGATGAACCCGAGACCGCCGATCAGCAGGCCGATCACCGTGACCGAGAAGGCGATCTTCAGGTTGTCGGTGAGCATCTGGGTGTTGCCTTCGGCGAGGCCGGTGAGGGCCGGAGCGAGGGGGATGAGGGTGCCCATGAGCCCCAGCATCGGTCCGACGCGCACCAGGATGCGGGTCTTTTCGAGTCGCTTGACCGTGTAGAACTCGTACTCCTGAAGCAGCTTCAGGGGCTTCTCGGCGATGCGTTCGGTCTGATAGTTGCGGATGAGATCGAACAGAAAGCGCGCCACGACCGTCGAGTAGTTGTTCTCCTGAAGGTACTTGTAGGCGCGGCGCGGCTGGCCCTTGGCGAACGCGTCGCGGGCCTTGAGGGCGCGGATCTCGAGCGCTTCGAGATCGCGGTAGCGCAGTCGCAGGTAGAGCTCGTACAGAAACCAGCCGACTTCGATGATCGCCCAGCCCAGGCAGAACAGCGCCGCGACGAGGACGGGATAGAGCAGGAGCCTGGAGATGTCGTAGATCGCCTGCTCGATGCCGCGGGCAACGGTTGTCGCGATGATCAGGTGCACGCCTGGGTCACTCCCCACCGCCACCCGGCGGTACTCCGCCGGAAGATTTCCAGAACCGCTGCCAGACCGATGCGTCGCGCGGCAGGATCTCGCCTCTGGCGGCGCCGCCCATGACCCCGATGAGCCGACGGCGCACGAGCCACGATCCGAAGAAGCCGAGCGGCACGAGTGCCGCGAGAGTCGTGCCCACGACGGCCGCCGTGGCGCCGCCGCCGCCCGAACCGTTCGAGCCGGTCACCTGCCCGCTGATCGAGGTGCTGGGCGACGGTGTCGTCAGCGTACTCGGCAGCGAGCTCGACGGCGTGGGCGTGAGCGTGGCGCCGGGCAAGACGCCCTGGCTCGGAGAGATCGTCGCCTTCGGGGTCGGCGTAGCGGTGTGGTGCACGGTCCCGCTACCGCTCGAGCCGCTCGAGCCGCTCGAGCCCGAGCTGCCGCTCGTGCCGCTTGTGCCGCCGCCTGGGTGCGTGCCGCCGCCGGTGCTGGCGCTTCCGGTGGGCACTGCGACCGTGAAGCTGCGCTGCACGCGCACGCTGTTGCCGGCCGCGTCGCGCACCACGATGACGAAGCTGTGGGAGCCGTTGGTGAGCTTTGTGAGCTCGAGATGCAGACCCGACGCCGTCACGTGGGCCGCCTTTGTCTTGGACTTGCCGTCGACCGTCACGCGCACGGCCGCGGCGGAGATGCCGGTGCCGTTCTCGTTGTCGCGGTAAGACGCCCGCACGTAGACCGTGTGGCTGGCGAACCGGGCGCCGCTCTTGGGCGTGACCGTGCCGGTAAAGGTCGGGGCGAAGCGTGTGAGCAGGTTGGCGCCGTGGTAGACGGGCAGCGTCTTGCCGCTCAGGGCGATGCTCGCCTGCAGGGTGGCATCCATGACGTCGCCCCGGTCGCTGGCGAACTCGTAGTAGGAGCCGTTCTTCTGGTGCAGCTTCGCGAGGAACGTGAAGGGCGTGTGGCCGCCCGTGACGAGATCGGTGGATGACCCCGCCGCGCGCAGACCCTCGATCGCCCATGCCGTGGAGGGCGCGTTCGCGTAACCGTTCAGCGTGTCCTGAAAGCCGCCGCTCGACGTCTGCATGGTGGCGATGAAGTGCGCGGCGTTCTGCACCACCGTGCTGCTCGGCGAGACCTCGGCGGCGATCAGCGCCTGCATGACGAGCGCCGTGATGGTCGTGCTCGACTGCGAGTNNTGGCTTCGAGCCAGGTCACCGCGTCGCTCACGGTCGCGCCGCTGCGGTGGGCGGCGACGAGGCCGAGCACGGCCCAGGCCGTCGTCTCTGTGGCCGCGGCCGTTGTCGGTGGGCTCGCGGGCGAGTAGTAACCAGTGAGCGACTGATAGGACTGCAGCTTGGCGACGAGGTCGATCTGGCCGCTTCCGGCGTTCGAGAGCAGATCGGTGCGGTCGGCGGCCAGGTAGGCGAGGATGCACAGCGCATAGTACTCGGGCACGTTGCCGCTGTTGGTGGCTGCGGTCACGAGATTGGTGTTTTGCAGAAAGCTCACCGGGCTGCGCGCGGCGACCGTCCAGCGGGCCGGGTTGTTGGCGCCGGACGCGATGGCGAGCATGGCCCAGGGGGTGTCGGAGGCGCTGCCGCTGGAGCTCCCGTAAGAGAACCCGCCGTCGGCGCGCTGGCGCGTGTGCAGGTAGTCGAGGGCCTTGGTGACGCCGGCCGGGACCGAGGCCGCGGCGCTGGCCGGCACGAGCAGCGCGCCGGCCACGGCGAGCAGCAGCAGGACCCGCGGGTATGTCTTGGTCACAGTGCCTC
>PMKK01000167.1 GCA_003157715.1 Actinomycetota bacterium | reverse complement strand
GCAGGAGTTCATGGCCATGCCGGCCGGCGCCGAGAGCTTCGAACAGGCTCTGCGCATGGGCGCCGAGGTGTTCCACAGCCTCGCCGCCGTGCTCAAGGGCCGCGGCCTGTCGACGGCAGTCGGCGACGAGGGTGGCTTCGCCCCTAACCTGGGCTCCAACGAGGAGGCCATCGAGGTCATCGTCGCGGCCATCGAGAAAGCCGGCTTCGAGCCCGGCAAAGATGTCTTCATCGCCCTCGATCCCGCCGCCAGCAGCTTCTTCNNCAAGCTCATGACCGACACGCTCGGCGATCGTATCCAGATCGTCGGCGACGACGTCTTCGTCACCAACACCGAGCGCATCGCGCGCGGCATCGAGCTCGGTTGCGCCAACTCCGTGCTGATCAAGCTGAACCAGATCGGCACGCTGTCCGAGACGCTCGACGCCATCGAGATGACCGAGCGTGCCGGCTGGACGGCGGTCGTCTCGCATCGCTCCGGCGAGACCGAGGACGTCTCCATCGCCGATATCGCGGTCGCCACCAACGCGGGCCAGATCAAGACCGGGGCGCCGTCGCGCACCGATCGCGTCGCCAAGTACAACCAGCTCCTGCGCATCGAGGAGATGCTCGCCGAAGCGGCGTCGTTCCGCGGCCTTTCGGCGTTCTACAACCTCAAGCGCTAGGCTATTCGCGCCGGCGAGCTCTCGGGCAAGCAAGCGGCGGGGCAGGGAAAGCCCCGCCGCGGCGCGAACTCAAGAAGCTATGGCATCAGGTCCATCCGCACCATCACGCCGCCCGGCCCCCAGGGGACGCGCAGTGCCGTCTGCCGCGCGCCGCGATTCGGCGCGCGCGGCGCGCGCGGCGGCGCGCCCGCAGGGCGCGTGGGCAGGCGCGCCGGACCTCTCTGAACGCGGTCCGGCCGCACCGGCGGACGCGTCGTCGCGTTCACCGCGCCCGCCGCGCCGCGCCGGTCGCCGGGTAGCCCGCAGGTCTCCCGTCGAACTGCGTCCCCTGCGTCTCGTGGCGCTCGCGCTGGTCCTGGTCGCGGCGGCCCTCTACGTCTCGCCGCTGCGGGCCTTCTTTGCCCAGCAGGATCGCTACGACCGCCAGGTCGCATCGCTGTCTCAGGCCCAGGCGCGCAACCGGGCGCTGCACACCCAGATCGTCCGCATGCATACCCGCGACTACATCACCCGGCAGGCGCGCGAGCAGTATCAGCTCGTGCCGGCTGGGCTGCAGGCCTTCGTGGTGAAGGGGTTGCCGGCTGCGGGCTCGAAGACCGCGTCGCGCGGTGAGTCGGCCGCCCGCTTGCCGGCGCCGTCGCTGCTCGGGCGCTTGGCCGACCTCTGGCGCACGATCCGCGAGTGAGCGGCGCGCCGGCGGTGCGCGACTTCGCCTGCGTGGCCACGCAGCTCCGCCGCTCGCCCCATCCGTTCAAGCGCGTCGTGGCGCGCTGCCCGTGGCACTCGCCGGCCGTCATCGAAGACCTGCCCTACGACGCCGCCGGCCGGCCGTTCCCGACGCTGTTCTGGGCGACCTGTCCCGCGCTCGTAGCGGCCGTGGCCGCCCTCGAGAGCGACGGCGGCGTGGGCCGCTTCGAGGCGCTTCTGTCCGCCGACGTCGGGCTACGGCGATCGCTGGCGGCGGCCACGCGCTACGAGCGCCGCCGCCGCCGCGACCTCGCCGCCCTGTGCCCGGCGCCGCCACGAGACGGCGGCGCGTCGCTGGCCACAGGGATCGGCGGCGTGGCCCGGGTGCCGGCGCTGAAGTGCCTGCACCCCCACGCCGCGCACGCGCTCGCCCGCCCGCAGTACCTCCTGGGCTGTCGCATTCTCGCGGCGGCCGGCCCTCTCTTTCCGGCGCGCGGCTGCTGCATGCCGGGCTGCCGGTAAGCCTCGGGCGATGAAGGTCGCGGCGATCGATCTGGGCACGAACTCGGCGCGTCTGTTGCTGGCCGACGTGATCGGCGGCCGGGTCGACGATGTTGCCCGCGAGACGACGGTCACGCGCCTGGGCGCCGGCGTCGACCGGCGGCGGCGGCTCGACGCCGGCGCCGTCGAGCGCACGCGGAGCTGCCTTGCCGGCTACACCACGCGGGTGGCGAGCTTCGAACCGGCCGCCACCTTGCTGGTCGCGACCAGCGTGCTGCGCGACGCCGCCGACGGCCCCGCGTTTCTCGAGCACCTGAAGGCCGACTTCGGTCTGCCCTGGACCATCCTCACCGGTGAGCAGGAGGCTACGCTGTCGTTCTCTGGCGCCCTGAGCGGGCTAAGCGACTCGCCGCGTCCCGCGAGATCGCGAGGCGTCGCGACGCCGGCGCGAGTCGCGACGCCGGCGGCTGGAGTCGCGACGCTGCCGGCAACGCGCGCCGCCGCCGGGGCCGAAGCCACGGGACGGCCGGCGACGGTCGTCATCGACATCGGCGGCGGCAGCGTGGAACTGGCCGTGGGCCGGCGACCGGCCACTCGGAGTCCGCGCGCCGGCGAGGCGGCGGGCGGCACGGCCGTGCCGTCGTTCGTGTGCAGCCTCGACCTGGGCGTCGTGCGCCTGACCGAACGCTTCTTTGCCTGCGATCCGCCCGACGACGCCCAGTGGCGCGCTGCCGAGACGTTCGTGAGCTCGACGCTGGCTCGCGCCGTCCCCGTCGAGGTGCGCGGCACGGTAGGGGAGGGGATCGGTCTGGCCGGCACCTTTACGACTCTGGTGGCCTGCAAGCTCGCGCTGCGCACTTACGACCGCGCTCGCGTGCACGGCCACCAGCTGACTCTCGGCGACCTCGACGGCGCGCTCGCGACTTTCAGGGGCGAGACGGCCGCGGCTCGCGGCCGGAGGGCCGGCATCCAGCCCGGCAGAGAAGACGTGATCCTCGCCGGCGTGCTGCTGGCACGCGAGGTCTGCGGGCTCTTCGGGCTCGGCGGCGTGCGCGTGAGCGAAGCCGATCTGCTCGACGGGGTCGCTCTGTCGCTGGCGGCCACGGCAGGCAGCGCCTGAGCCCGCCCGCCGTCACGCCGCGCGGGCGCCCGACGTATACTGTCCCCGCCGGTGCCGGAGTGGCGGAACGGTAGACGCCGGCGACTTAAAATCGCCTGGGCCCAGCGCCCGTGTGGGTTCGACTCCCACCTCCGGCACCACGCGCGTTCGGCCGGCAGCGGCTGATACACTGCGGGCGCTATGACGTTCTTCGTGCTCCTTGGGATCGCCGTGGTCGTCGGTGTGCTGGGCAGCATGCTCGGCGTCGGCGGCGGCATCCTGCTGGTCCCCCTGCTGACGCTGTTTCTCGACGTGCCCGTCAAGACGGCGATCGGCACGAGCCTGGTCTGCGTGGTCGTCACGTCGTCGGCCTCGCAGGTCGTCTACGTCGCCCGCGGGTTCACCAACAGCCGTCTGGGGATGACCCTCGAAGTAGCGACCACGCTGGGCGCCCTGACCGGCGGGATCACCGCCATCCTCGTCAGCGGGCGGGCGATCTTCGGCGTCTTCGCGGCGGTGCTGGTCTACGTGCTGATCTCGATGGAGCGCAAGCCGGCTTCGCCCCGCCCGGCCGAGCCGGGGTCGGCGCTGGCTGGCTCGTTCACAGACCCCGACACGGGCGACGAGGTCACCTACGGCGTCGGCCATCTGCCCGGCGGGCTCGCGTTCAGCTTCGTGGCCGGCAACGTCTCGGGGTTGCTTGGCGTGGGTGGCGGCGCCATCAAGGTGCCGGTGATGAACCTGCTGATGGGCATGCCGCTGCGCGCCGCGATCGCCACGAGCAACCTTATGATCGGCGTCACGGCGGCGACCGGCGCGCTCATCTTCTTCGGTCGCGGCCTGGTCGAGCCGCGCTACGCGGTGCCCACGGCGCTCGGCATACTGGTGGGCGCGCAGCTTGGACCACGACTCTCGGGCAAGGTCAGCACCGGCGTTCTGCGCCGCATCTTCGAGGTGCTGATCGCCGTGCTCGCCGTGCAGATGGCCCTCAAGGCGTTCGGTGTCTGACGTGGGCGGCCGGCCGCAGGACGAGGCGAGCGGGCGGTACGGCGAGGCGGCCGGACAGGCCCGCGCCGCGACGATCGACACCGTGGTCCATCACACGCTGGTCGCCGGTATCGCGGTGGGCCTGGTGCTTCTCGTGGCCGGGCTTGCTCTGACGGTCGCCGGCCGCGGCGGGCTCGCGGTGGCCAGCCTCAAGGTGCCGGCTGCCCTGCGAGCGGCCTTTCGTCTGCAAGCGCCCGGCTTCTACTCGCTCGGCCTGTTCGCGCTGATCCTCACGCCGTTCGTGCGCGTGGTCGGTTCGATCGTGGCCTTCGCAGCGGCTCGCGACTGGCGTTTCGTCGCCGTGACCACGGTGGTGCTGGCAGTCATGCTGGTGAGCATAGCGGTGGGCGCGGCCTGAGGACCTTCGAAGGCGCGGCCTGAGTATCCCGGGAGGCGCGGCCTGAGGATCCCGGCGGGTAGACCGAGGACCTCGGGGGGCGAACGACCGGCTGCCTGCGATATGCTGAATGGCATGAATGCCGTCCGGCAGATCCAGCGCGACCACGGCATCGTCGGTCGCACCGCTGAGCTTGGCATGGCGCTGACCGTGCTGGCCTGCGGCCGCCATCTGCTGCTCGAGGGCCCGGTGGGAGTCGGCAAGACGACGGTCGCCCTGGCGGTCTGTGCCCACCTGGGGCGCGGCGTCGTGCGTGTCGACGGCGACGACCGCTACTCCGAGAGCAAGCTCACCGGCTGGTTCGACCCGCCGCTCGTGCTGGCCAAGGGCTACAACGAGGAGACTTTCTTCGCGGGGCCGCTCGTGACCGCCATGCGCGACGGCCTGGTGCTGTTCGTGAACGAGCTCAACCGCATGCCCGAGGGCGTACAGAACGTGCTGCTGCCGGCGCTCGACGAGGGTCTGCTGATCGTGCCGCGCATCGGCGAGGTGCGCGCCGCCGCCGGCTTTCAGGTGGTGGCCACCCAGAACCCGGTCGAGTACATCGCCACCGGGCACCTCTCCGAGGCACTGCGGGACCGCTTTGAGCACGTCGGGCTGCACTACCAGGACGAAGCCGACGAGGTCGCGATCGTGCGGCGCGAGACCGGCTGCGACGATCTCACGCTGGTTGCCGACGCGGTGGCGCTGACCCGGGCCACGCGCAGCGATCCGCGCTTTCGCAAGGGTGCCTCGGTGCGGGCGGCGATCGCCATGGTAGCGCTCGCCCGCGCAAGCGACGCCCCCGCTGTTTCCGACGCGCCCGATGCCTCAGACGCGCTCGACGTGGCCGAGGTTCCCGACGCGGCCGCGGTTCCCGACACCTTGCGCCGGGCGGCGAGCGCCGCCCTGCCCACGCGCGTCGAGCTGCGCGACGAGACCGCCGCGCCGCTGCCCGATGTTCTCGACGAGCTGCTCGACGAGGCGCGAAAAAAAGCCTGACGGCCGCCGCCGGCGCGCGGCGGCCGCTCACCGTGGTCACGGCTCGCGCGCCGCTTTCGTTCTCGCTTTCCCGCCGTCCGCCCGACGGTCTCACCGACGGAGAGGCACAGGTGCTGCTGGCCGAACGCCTGGGCGTCGCGGCCGACGCCGTCGACGGCTGGGCGGTGGCCACCAGGCTGAGCACGACGAGCTTTGAGCTGGGAAACCGCGAGCTCAAGGCCTACGCGCGGCGCATCGCGGCGGCCGCCGTGTTGCGCCGCGCCTGGCGGCTCGTGGGGCCCATCCGGCGCGCCACGCGACCGGTGACCGAGGTCATGGACGAGCCGTTTCGCGGCGAGCTCGAGATCGATGCCACCATCGAGAACGTGGCCGGTAAGCGCCTTCCCGAGCGCGAGGACTTGATCGTCGAGCGGCGCGAGGACCGCGAGCAGCAGCTCGTCCTGATGATGGACGTCTCGCTGTCGATGGCCGGCGAGAACCTCGCCATCGCCGCCGTCGCCGCGGCTGTGCTCGCCTTGAAGATGCGCGCCGAAGACCTCTCGGTGGTCGTCTTCGAAAGCGTCGCGCGCACGGTCAGCCGCCTCGAGGAGCGCGACGACCCGGAGCAACTCGTCGCCCGGCTGCTGGCCGAGCCGGCCCGCGGTTACACCAACATCGAGGCGGGGTTGCGCCTGGGCGGGCGCGAGATCAGCCGCGGCCGCAACCCCAGTCGCGCCGGACTACTGATCACCGACGGCGTCTCGACGGCCGGCGGCGACCCGCTGCCGGCGGCCGACGCCTTCCCGCGCCTGCACGTGCTGCTCACCGAGGACTACAAGATGGACCCGGCCCTGTGCGAGCGTCTGGCCGGCATCGGCCGGGGGGAGGTGTTTCGGGTGGCCCACCACGCCGAGCTGCCCGCCAAGATGCTCGACATCGCCAATCGCGTGCTGCGCTGAGTCCCCCGTCTTCGCACGGTCGTCTT
>PMKK01000122.1 GCA_003157715.1 Actinomycetota bacterium | reverse complement strand
TCTGGAAGTCGTTCTTCAGCGACAGCACGCGCAGTGTGCCCTCGGTCGTGGGCCTGACTCAGGCAGCCGCCACCTCGCAGCTCAGCAGCGCGGGCTTCACGGTGAAGGTACACGACGACTACACCAACCTGTTCGGGGCGGGTCTCGTCACAAAGCAGCAGCCGACCGCCACCGCCAAGCTCGCCGAGGGCGGCACCGTCGACATCTGGGTGAGTCGCGGCCCTGCCAGCACCACCCTGATCGACTTCACGAACTGGACACCGTCGGCGGTGGCCAGCTGGCTCCACAAGAACGGCCTGGTCGGCAAGCAGCTCTCGGGCACCTCGGCGACGATCGCCAAGGGCAAGGTCTTCAGGCAGAAGCCGGCGGCGGGCGTCACGGTCAGCCGCGGCGACACGGTCAGCTACTACGTCAGTCGCGGCGTGCCTCAGGTGGCCGTCCCCGACCTCTCGGGGCTCGATCAGGCCCAGGCGGCGAGCGCGCTGCAGGCGAAGGGGCTCGTGCTCGGCCTGCCGGTCTCGCAGGAGACGAGCACGACGGTGCCCGCTGGCCAGGTGGCGAGCCAGTCGCCGTCGGCCGGCACGTCGGTCGCCACCGGCAGCACTGTGACCATCGTGGTGAGCACCGGCGCGCCGACGCCCAGCTCGAGCCCGTCGCCGACCGGCACGCCGGTCGCGGTGCCCAGCGTCCTGACCATGCCGCGCGCCCAGGCCGAGCAGCTCCTCAAGAGCGACGGCTTCGTGGTGGTGGACAAGTTCGGCACGAACGCCCTCGGCTCGGGCATCGTCTACGACCAGTCGCCCAACGCCAAGACGATGGCGCCGTTCGGCAGCACGGTCACCATCTGGGTGGGCAAGTAGCCGCCCGGCGCCGGCCGCGACGCTCGCAAGGGCAGCGCCGGCGGGCGCTCAGGCCTTGGCGATGAAGATCACGTAGACCAGGTAGAGCGCGTACATCGAGCCGGCGCCGCACAGCGTGAACCACGTCAGCTTGTGCCTGATGCGCAGCTGCAGGTAGAACACCGAGCCCGAGATCAGCGCCATGACGCCGCTGACCAGACCGGTGCGGGTGAGCTCCCACGACGTGAAGATCAGGCCGATCGACACCGGGAACGTGCTCTGGAACACCATCGCCCCGGTGATGTTACCCAGCGCCAGCGTGTCCTTGCCCTGCCGCACCCAGATCACCGAGTTGAACTTCTCGGGCAGCTCGGTGGCGAGCGGGCTCAGGATGAGCGAGACGAGCAGCGGGTCGAGCCCCAGCGAGTTGCTGACGTGCTGCACCTGGCCCACGAAGAAGCGCGCGCCGATGATGATGCCGAGCGTCGCCACGACGACCTGCGCGATGATGCGCCGGCGGTGGGGCATGACCGGGTGGCGGTGAAAGTAGAGCGGCTTGGTCTCGCCCTCGAGCACGCCGCCGCCGGCCATGGTGCGCCACACGTACACGCCGTAAGCGGCCAGCAGGCACGGCGAGAGGATCCACTTGAAGTGGTGGACCGGGATCACGCCGGCGATCATGGCGAGGCCGTAGGCGACCACGAAGAACGACAGGTCGCGGCGCAGCACCGGCTCGTTCACGGAGAACTCGAGCGGCCGCCGGTGACGGAAGAAGAAGACCACGACGGCGGTACCCGTGACCACCATCGTGAGGCTCGAGAGCATGAACGGCGCGCCGAGAATGGCGCCGATGCCGATGTCGTGCGAGCCGGTCGTGTGGGTGAAGAGGATGGCGATGATCGGGATCAGGGTCTCGGGCAGCGCCGTGCCGACGGCCGCGAGCACGCTGCCCACGGCGCCCTCGCCGAGCTCGAATCGGCGCCCGAACCACTCGATGCCGTTGGTAAACAGCTCGGCGGAGAGCAGGATGATGGCCAGGGCGGCCAGGAGATAGACGACGGTCATGGTCCGGGCAGCTTACCACTCTGCCCGGTGCGAGCCGCGGGCGCGGCGTCGTTGCCGGCCAGGACCGGCACGCCGCGCGGCGGGGCGGTCGCGCGACCGCCCCGCTGCGCGAGTGCGTCACCCGATGTTGAACACCTTCCGGATGAGCGGGAAGGCGAAGTAGATCACAAAGCCGATCGAAGCCGCGTACATCATCCAGCTCACGGTCTTGGCCTTGCCCTGCGCGATCTTGATGATGCAGTAGGCGATAAAGCCGGCGCCGATGCCGTTCGTGATGCTGTAGGTCAGCGGCATGACGGTCATGATCAGGACGGCGGGCAGCCCGAACGAGATGTCCGAGAAGTCGATGCCCGAGAAGGGCTTGCGCTGGCCGCTCTCCTCGTGTTCAGCCATGCCCTCGCCCTCGGTGAGGGTGCGCATCATCATGAAGCCGACGATGATGAGCGCGGGGGCGGTGGCGTTGGCCGGCACCACGCCGGCGATCGGCGAGAAGAACATGGCGACGGCAAAGAGCACCGCGACGATGACGCCGACCCAGCCGGTGCGCCCGCCGACGCCGACTCCTGAGCCCGACTCGATGTAGGTGGTGGCCGACGACGACGACACGACGCCGCCGGCGATGGCGGCGACCGAGTCGACGACCAGGGGCTTCACGACGTCGGGCAGGTCGCCGTTCTTGTCGAGGTAGCCGGCCTGGCCGCCGACGCCGATCAGCGTGCCCATGGTGTCGAAGAAGTCCGACAGCATGAGGCTGAAGACCCAGAGGATGGTGGCCGCGATCCCGAGCTTGGAAAACGACGAGAAGTCGAACTTGCCGACGATGCTGAAGTCGGGCGCCGCGAAGATCTTGCTGGGGATCACGGCGGTCGCCGCACCGAAGGGGTTCTTGTCGTAGGCGTAGTTCAGGATGATGGCGAAGATCGTCGAGAAGACGATGCCGAGCAGGATGGCGGCCTTCCAGCGGCGCGCCAGCATGATGATCGTGATACACAGGCCGAAGAGGGTGACCGCGACCGGCACGCCGATCAGGTCGCCGAGCAGGACGGGCGTGCTCGAGGCGCTGCCGACNNGAAGAAGCCGATGCCGATGGCGATTGCCTTCTTGAGCGGCAGCGGGATGGCCTTGAAGATGGCGGTGCGCAGGCCGGTCAGCACGAGGATCGTGATGACGATGCCCTCCATCACGACGATGCCCATGGCGCCCTTCATGGTGAGACCGCCGGCGGCCACCAGGCTGAAGGCGACCACGGCGTTGATGCCCAGGCCCGGCGCCAGGGCGTAGGCGCGGTTGGTGTAGAGACCCATGACGAGCGTCATGACCGCGGCCACGAGACAGGTCGAGGTAAGCACGGCGGCGAACGGCAGCCCCTTGGGCGCCAGGCTCGGGATGCCCGCGAAGCTGAGGATCGACGGGTTCACGAAGATGATGTACGACATGACCATGAAGGTCGTGAGGCCCGCCATCGTGTCACGCCGCAGCGTCGTGCCGTTGGTCTTGAACTTGAAGAAGCGTTCGAGCAGTCCCCCGCCCGGCGCCGAAACCGGGGTGACGGTGTCAGACCCCACAGACATGCGACCTCCTAAGACCCGTGATCGGAAAGGTACTGGATTCCCCGAAAGGCAGCGTATGTGAACGCGTCTGAGGGGGTCAAACGCTCCGTTGTAGGGATAGGCGGCGTGAAGACCGGCCCAAGCGTGACACGCGGTGTCTTCGTGAGCCTTCCGCCGCTGCCGCAAGCAGGTAGATATGCGAGAGCGCGGCACCAATGTTCAGTGCGCTGCGACGGCAACGTGTTGCTCCCGTCCGATTGGAGTAGTGTTGCCAAGGGTTGTGAGCAATCAAGGGAGGGCTTTCGGTGCGCGCTCACTCTCGCGTGGCTACCGCTGCCCTGCTGCTGGCGGCTCTGCTTGCGGCCGGTTGCACTCAGCAGGTCTCAGCGACTTCCTCCGCGACGAGCCCGTCGCCGCTTGCTACGCCGACAGAGTACGATTGGGCTGCGGTTTCTTGTGGGGACGTCTTCACAGGTGCCCTCAAGAAGAACGGCACCCTGTGGACCTGGGGTGCGAACAACTACGGGCAGCTCGGCTTGGGCGACCGGGTGGGTCGAGCCGCTCCGACGCAAGTCGGCCACGCTCACGACTGGGCGACCGTCGCCTGTGGCTTTGGTCTCACGCTTGCGATCAAGCGCGACGGCAGCCTCTGGGCCTGGGGCTGGAACATGACTGGCGGGCTTGGGATCGGCGACACGACAGACAGGTCCAACCCGACGCGCATAGGCACGGCCCACGACTGGGCGAGCGTGTCCTGCGGCGACCAGTACTCCGTAGCGATCAAGCGCGACGGCAGCCTCTGGGCCTGGGGCTGGAACGACTCCGGCATGCTCGGCTTGGGCGACACCAACGGCAGGAACAGGCCGACTGAGGTCGGCACCTTGCACGACTGGGTCTCGGTCTCTTGCGGTGACGCCCATGCCTTGGCCATTCAGAAGGACGGCACCCTCTGGGCGTGGGGTCGCAACGACTACGGACAGCTCGGCCTCGGTGACACCACGGACCGGCACAGTCCAACCCATGTCGGCAACGCTCACGATTGGGTCGCGGTCTCGTGCGGCGGTGATCGCACGCTTGCCCTGAAGAGTGACGACACCATCTGGGGCTGGGGCGACAACATCTCGGACCCGCTTGCCCTTGGCGGTTCCGACACCTCGCCCCATCTCCGTCCGCACCAGATCGGTCACGACGATGACTGGGCAGCCGTCTACTGCGGCTTTGCCCATACCTTGGCCATCAAGACGAACGGCACGCTGTGGGGCTGGGGCAACGACGTCGACGGACAGCTCGGCCTGGGCAACACCAACAACCCTGTCGATGCCCCGACTCAGGTCGGCGGGGCCAACGACTGGGCAAGCGCATCGGGCGGCGCCTATGACACCCGAGCCCTCACGAAAGACGGCGCGCTGTGGGCGATGGGCGAGAACAACTACGGCCAACTTGGTCTCGGCGATCTCAACCAGCGCGACGTGCCGACGCCGGTCTCGTCAACGCGGGGGCGGGGGCTCTTGGGCTACTGGCGCTGGCCTGGGGCCAAGGCGGCGTATCAACCTCATCTCTTCTACATCCACCGCGTCGGGGCGGGCTACGTGCTGGAAGCACCGCCAATGATGGTCGCCACGCAGGCCGTGCCACTCGAGAACGGTCGCCTTGTCTTTCACTTCATGCAGACGAAGCGCGAACCGAATGGCTCGCTTGTCACTACGCGCCGCGAGTCGGAGCGCTGGTGGCTTTATCTGATCGACGGCGGTCGAAGGCTTGTCTGGGCCGACTCGATCCGTGCGCCCTTCACTGACAAGACGGCTCTCGCCCTCACCCTCGAGAGGGCGACAGGTTCCCCGAAGCAGTTGGCCAGTGAGCTGCGCGGTTGGCAGGCGAACGTGGCAATCAACAATGACCTCGACATGCTTGCGCAGGCCGTCAAGGGGTATCCGGGCACGCCGTATCCAACCCGAGCCTCCCTTTTGCCCGGCGGTGCATTCTGGAAATGGAAGGGCGCACCGCATCTCAGGAACGCCCTCACCGGTGGGCCGATGGTTCTTGGTGACGCTGTAGGCGACTTCAGCTACACAGCCAGCAACAAGAACGGCCACTCCTGGAAGCTCACTGTCCACCTCTACGGAGGGTTCACCAACACGCAATCGGAGTGGAGTGCTCAGTGAGAACGGCTCATCGTGATCAAGCGGGCGCGAACAGGACGGCCGGGCCGCTCTTACGGAATCGTTCGCCAACCCCCCGAGCTCGTTGAGATTCGCAAGATCGCTGGGGCGAGAGAACAGACATCGGCAGACAAGGCACTTCGCGAGTCGGGCACGGTCCAAACAGATATCGGACTCGGTCAACCCGCTTCTCGGGCGCCACGCCCCTGGCCCTGCGTTGAAGCTGAACTGGGAGGATGCGGTGCTTCCTCCGTTCGGTCCGCCACCCTTCAGCACTCGTCCTGGAGAGTTTGACAGAACCCCCGCGCCGCCGTATCTTTGGCGGCTGCGCGACGCCGACAAGAAAGGATGACCACACTTTCGTGGATGCCGCCCCCGGCCGATTAGCGCTCTCCGAACTCGAATCGATGACCGTCGTCGATGCGGCCGGCGCCGAGCTGGGCGAGTTGCTCGACGTCCTTGCCTCGCTGGCCTCCGACCCGCCTTCGGTCACCGCCTTCATCGTCGGTCGCGCCGACGAACAGCTGCGCGCGGCGTGGCCGCAGATCGGCGAGATCGACGTCGACGGGCGGCGCCTGGTCCTGAACGCCCCGGCACGCGAGCTCAAGGCGGCGTCGCTGTCGGGCGAAGAGGTCGCCCTGGTCGACGCCGTGCTCGATCATCAGGTGCTCGACGTCGAACGGCGCAAGTTCATCCGCGTCCAGGACGTGCTGCTCGAGGTCGCCGACGGCCGCCTCGTGGTACACGGCGTCGATGCCTCGAGCGGCGCCGTCATGCGGCGCATGGGCCTGGGGTTCCTGTCGCGGCGCCTGCGCGCCCGTCCCGGCGACTTCGTGCCCTGGGACGACGTCAATCTCATCTCAGTGCGTCTTTCGCGGGCCAACTTCATCGAGGCCTTCACCGAGATCGCCGAGCTCCATCCGGCCGACCTCGCCGACGTCATCGGCCAGGTCGGCCCGCACCAGCGCGCCGCCGTGCTGGCCGCGCTGAACGCGCCGCTGGCCGCCGACACGCTCGAGGAGATGGACGACGAGCTCGTCTCGGCGGCCCTCGTCGAGATGCCGCGCCGACGGGCCGCCGCCGTGATCAAGCACATCGAGCCCGACGACGCCGCCGACATGCTGGCCGACCTTCCCGACGAGGTCGCCGAGGAGATCCTGGCCCGTCTGCCGGCCGACCTCGCCCTGGCGCTGCGCGGCCTCGCCAGCCACCCCGAGCACTCGGCGGGCGCCCTCATGACCACCGATGTGGTGGCCCTGCCGGGCGCGCTCGACGCCGCCGGGGCACTCGTGCGCATCCGCGAGCAGCAGCCCGGCGACACGGCGCTCGCGGCGATCTTCGTCGTCGACGACGAGCGCCGGCTGCTGGGCGCGCTCAGCCTGGCCGACCTGGTGCTGGCGCCGCCCGACGACACCCTCGCGCAGCTCATGGACCCCGACTGGCCGCGGGCCACGGTCGACACCGAAGAAGACGAGGTCGGGCGGCTGATGACCAAATACGATCTGCTGGCTTTGCCGGTCACCGACGAGCAGCGGCGTCTGATCGGCGTGGTCACCCTCGACGACGCGCTCGACGCGATCGTGCCGGCCGACTGGAAGAAGCGCCTGCCGCGGCTCTTTCACTAGGTAGGCTCGCGCGGCGCGCGTCGCGGCGCGCGCGTCAGGCGGGGATCGTCGCCGCGGCGCCCTGGGGCTGCTCGGCCGTGCGGCTGCGCCGCGAGACGGCGACCAGCGTCTTCAGCTCGAGCCGGTAGCGCCCCACGCCGCCGGCCGCCCGCACCCGCGAGAAGCCGCAGCCCTCGAGCACATGGGCGTTGAAGAGGTTCAGATCGCGCAGGTAGCCCGTGAAACGCAGGTCGGGCGCCGGGTCGCGCAGCGCGTAGGCTTCGAGGGCCTCGACACGGCGCAGCTTGACGGCCGCGATGAGGTCTTGCAGCAGCATCTGAAAGCCGGCCAGGAACTGCTCGTCGTAGAAGAAGGCGCAGGCCAGCAGGTACGAGTCGGGTGAGGGCGGTCCGCCGGGCAGGCCGCGCCGCACCAGAGCGGCCGGAGCGGCCTGCATCCAGCCCAGCACGTCGGCCCCGTCGAGCAGCGCCCGCCCGAACATGCCGGCTTCGGCTTCGACTTCGGCCTCCCAGGCGCTTCGCGCGCCGGCCGCGATCTCGCCGGCCCCCTTCTGCCACCACGTGCAGGTCGTGCAGGCCCCGGGCAGCAGGTCGCGACTGGCGGCGTTCAGGTCGACGCAGTTCACGGACCGGTGGGGGTCTCCCAGACGATGTCGTCGATGTGGACCCCGATCTCGTCGAGGTCGATGCCGGTCATGCCGTGGAGATACGAATGCACGGCGCCGCGGATCTGCGGCACGAGCTCGGGCAGTCTGGCGGCGGGGGTGATGACGAGGTGAAGGTCGAGCACGCGGCGGCCCTCGCGCTCCTCTATGCGGACCGGGTTCAGACGTTCGAGATGGACTCTTTCGCCCAGCGACTGCAGCGTGCTGCGGTGCAGGTCGGCGAGGCCCGGAAGGCCCTTGATCGCGTCCCACACGTAGGTCGAGATGACCTCGGGCGAGTAGTTCATGTCGGTGTTCTCGGTCACGGGCGGCCTCGGCTCTGGTTCGCGGGGCAAGGCGCCGCGCGGCCTGCCGGCACCACTGTTCCTGGTCCGATTATAGCCTGCCGTCGAGCGCGATAAAGGGGCTCGTCGATTGCGCCCGCCGCGAGCCTCGCCTATACTCACGTGTCGGTGGTCCGGGGCAAGCGCCACGGGCCATTTTCAGTCCTGCCAGACTTTTCCTCGGAACGGCGTCACATGACCACCACCTACCGCGCCGAATGGCTGCTTCCCATCACCGCCCCGCCGGTCAGAAACGGCGCGGTCGCGGTCGACGGCGACCGCATCGTGGCCGCCGGCGCGTTCGACGACGTGCGCGCCGCCTGCCCCGACGCCGCCACGGTCGACTTCGACCAGTCCGTGCTGATGCCAGGCTTCGTCAATGCGCACAGCCACCTCGAGTACACGAGCTTTCGCGGCATGTTCGACGACCAGCAGTTCGGCGACTGGATCATCAGTCTGATCGACGTCAAGGCGTCGCTGACGCCCGACGAGTACTTGTGGAGCGCCCGCCTCGGCGCGCTCGAGGCGCTGGCTTCGGGCGTCACGACCGTCGCCGACACCACCTACACCGGCGAGACCATCGCCGCTGCCGCCGAAGCCGGCTTGCGCGGCGTGGCGTATCTCGAGGTCTTCGGCATCGACGACAAGCATCTCGACGTGACCATGGTCGACCTCGAGGAGCGGCTCGCGAAGGCTCAAGCCATGGCCTCGCCGCGGCTCGAGATCGGCATCGCGCCGCACGCCCCCTACACGGTCTCGAGCCGCCTGTTCCAGACGCTCGCAAGCTACGCGCGCGAGCGCCGCATGAAGGTCGCCAGCCATGTCGCCGAGAGCACTGAAGAGGTCACCTACATACGCTCGGGTTCCGGCAAGTTCGCCCACGACTACCGCGAGAAGATGGGCTGGGAGCGCCTGCTCATCCAGCCGTATGGCGTGAGCCCCATCAAGTACCTGCAGCAGTGGGGCGTCTTCGACGACAACTTTCTGGCCGTGCACTGCGTCCACGCCAGCAGCGACGACATCCGCATCCTCAAGGCCAAGCACGCGGCCGTGGCCCACTGCCCCAAGAGCAACGCCAAGACCGGCTGTGGCATCGCGCCGCTGCCCGACCTGCTGCGCCAGGGCGTGCGGGTCGGCTTCGGCACCGACAGCCCGGCCGCGAGCAACATCATGGACATGTTCGACGAGATGCGCACCGCGCTCTTCCTGCATCGCGGCGTCGAGCGCGACGTCCGCGTGCTGAACGCCGAGCAGTGTATCCGGATCGCCACGCTCGGCGGCGCCGAAGCCCTGGGCCTCGACGACCTCGTCGGCTCGCTCGAGCCGGGCAAGCAGGCCGACCTCATCGCCGTCGACGTCTCGGGCGCGCGCTTCGTGTCTATCGACGATCCCTACTCGGCCCTCGTCTACGGCGCCAACCAGGACGACGTCGTGTTCACCTGCGTCGCCGGCGAGGCGCTCTATCAGGATGGCGGCTTTCCGCATCTCGATGCCCACACCATCCGCGCCGACAGCCGTCGCGTGCTGGCCAAACTGCATGCCAAAGTGGGCGAAGGGCGCGTCCGGGTGGGCGCCGCCGAATCGGGCTGGTGGCACACCCCGCCCGCGACCGATCAAAGGGAGAACTGATGCTCCTCAACCGTCAACGCGTAAAGTTCTGGCAGAGGATCATCTTCGGCGCCATGGCAGTGCTCATGGCGAGCTTCCTGATCTTCGGCTACTCCGGCGTCGCCTCGGGCTGCAGCGACAAGAGCAGCGTCAACACGGGCAGCAGCACCCTCGACAAGCAGGTCAAGACGGCGCTGGCCACGCTCGCCAAGACCCCGAACGACGCCACGGCCCTGCTCGGGGCGGCGCAGGGCTACCAGGCTGCCGGCAACGTCCAGAGCGGCGTGCCGTCCGCAAGCCAAACCAACGATCTGACGAAGGCCCTGAGCTACTACGATCGCTACATCGCACTGTCCGACAAGGTCCTGGGCGCGACCGCGAGCGGTCTGCGCTACGACGCTCTCGGCTACGAGGCCCAGATCTACACCGAGCTGATCGACTACAAGAGCGCGGTCGCCACCTACCGCAAGATGCTCAAGCTCGAACCGCGCAACTACGTGCTCTACGTGTCGATCGGCTCCAACTCGGCCTCGGCCGGCGACACGGCCGGCGCGATCACAGCCTACGAGACGTTCCTCAAACGCGAGCCGCACTCGCAGTACACTGCCCTGGTGAAGGCCCAGCTCGCTCAGCTGAAGAAGGCGGCCGCGACGGCGTCGCCGTCGCCCAGCGCGAGCGCCACGTCGTGACGGACTTCGCGCACGACGCCGTGACGGCTCCGCCCATGCGAGGCGGCTCCGCTCCCACTGCCATCACTGTGGCCTGAGGCGCCGTCTCGGCGAGCCCGTCACACGACACGACAACACAACGACACGACAAGATAGGGAGACGATGACCGACTTCTCTTCAGAGCCCTCAATGGTCCGCGACGGACTCGGCTTGATCAAGCTTACCGGCGAGGTCGACCTCTACACGGCCCCGCGCTTCAAGGACGATCTCGTCGCCCTGATCGACGGCGGTGCCGTCGACGTGGTCATCGACCTCTCGGGGGTGACGTTCATCGACTCCACCGCTCTCGGCGTGATCATTAGTGGGGTCAAGCGTCTCCACGAACGCGACGGGCGGCTGCGGATCGTGGCTGCTTCGCGGCCGGTCGTGCGCATCCTCGACATCACCGGCCTCGACAAGGTGCTCACGATCTTCGACACGAGCGAAGCGGCCTTGGCCGGCCTCTGAGTCTCGCATGCGGCGGTGCGCGGCGGCGCCGCGCCGGGGGGGCCGGCGCGACGCGGCCGCGACCGGTAGTGCGGCGCGTCGCGGCGACTGCAAGGGTGACGCCAAGGCGACTTCAGGAGTGACGCCAAAGCGACTGCAAGGATGACGCCAAGGCGACTGCAAGGGTGACGCCAAGGCGACTTCTGGGCATACGGTAGTCTCCGCGGGTGGCGAGGATAGTCTGTCGCAGGCGCGAAGTGCCCATCGACAAGCCGCCCACGGCGATGGTACAAGTCGCCTACTCCAACGAGCGCGACAAGGATGGATGTCAGCCTGTGAAACTCATCGTCACCGAAAAAGACTCCGCCGCGGCGAAGATCGCCCAGATACTGGGTGGACACGTCGAGGTCAAAGAGCACGGCCGCGGGCGTCAGCGCGTCAAGTCGTATTGGTTCGAGTGGGACGGCACGCCGGCGGTGGCGGTCGGTCTGCGCGGCCACGTGATGGAGACGACCTTCCCCAACACCTACCGCCGCTGGAGCCTCAAGCACCTCGACGAGATGATCCGCGAGCCCGATCTGGCGTGGGTGATCGACGGCGCCAGCGCCTCGACGGTGGCGGCCCTGCGCACCGTGGCCAAGGGCGCCACCGAGATCATCGTAGCGACCGACTACGACCGCGAGGGCGAGCTGATCGGCGAAGAGGCGCTGCGCATCCTGCGCGGCGACGCGCTGCGCCGACACCCTCACGACAAGCCCGAAAAGCCGGCCCGTGCCGGGGCCAAGAAGACCACCGCCCGCGCGCGGCGCCCCGTGGCCGCGCCCGTCGTGTTCGGCGACGACGGCGACGACGGCTCGGCGCGCATCAAGGCCGTGGTGGCGCCGGCGATTGTCGACCGCCACCACCGGGCGCGCTACTCGGCGCTCACGCCGGGCGAGGTCAAAGAGGCCTTCGGCAAGCTCGGCACGCTCGACTTCAAGCTCGCCGACGCGGCCCACACGCGGCAGGACATCGACCTCATCTGGGGCGCCGTCCTCACCCGCTTCATGTCGCTGGCCAGCTTCCGCTACGGCTCGGATTACCTCTCGATCGGCCGCGTGCAGACGCCGACCCTGCGCCTCGTCGTCGATCGCGAGCTCGAACGGCGGGCGTTCGTACCGGTGCCCTACTGGGAGATCAAGGCCGAGCTCGAAGCGGGCAGCGGCGAGCGCTTTACGGTCGATCACGCCAACGGCCGCTTCGCGGCCGAGCCCGAAGCCAGCGCGGCGCTCGCCGGCGCCCAGGCCGACACCGCCGAGGTCACGGCCTATGCAACGACGCCGCGCACCCTGGCGCCGCCGGCGCCCTTCAACACGACGGCCCTGATGAGCGCCGCTTCGGGCGCCGGCGTAGCGCCGTCGCGGGCCATGAAGGCGGCCGAGTCCCTGTATCTCGACGGCCTCATCAGCTACCCGCGCACCGACAACACCGTCTATCCGCCGTCGCTCGACCTGCACGCCGTCCTGCAGGCCATGACGGGTCACAGGCCGGTGTCGGCGCTGGCCGCCGAGCTCGCCGGCCAGGCGACTCTCAAGCCAACGCGCGGCAAGAAACGCACCACCGACCACCCGCCGATCTATCCGGTCGACGTGCCCAAGGGCGAGCTGCACGGCGACCAGGCCCGCGTCTACGACCTCGTCGTGCGGCGCTTTCTGGCCACGCTGTCGCCGCCGGCCGTGATCGAAGGCCAGCGGCTCGACGTCAAGATCGGCAGCCAGCCCTTCGTGGGGCGCGGCAGCCGCGTCGCCAAGCCCGGCTTTCTGCGGGCCTGGCAGCCCTACACCGCCGACCGCGAGCGCCCGCTGCCGCAGGCCGCCGTGGGCGACGTCCTGGCGGTGCTCGGGGTGCGTCTCGATGCCAAGGAGACCCAGCCGCCGTCGCGCTTCGGCCAGGGCCCGCTGATCGAGAAGATGGAGGAGCTCGAGCTCGGCACCAAGGCCACCCGGGCCGACATCATCCAGCACCTCTACGACCGCAACTACGTGCGCGACAATCCGGTCGAGCCGACCGAGCTCGGTATCGCCGTCATCCGCGCCTTCGACGCCGCCATGCCGAGCGCGCCGCTCGACATCTCCTCGCCGACCATGACCGCCCGTCTCGAAGACGAGATGGATCGCATCACGGTCGGCGATCTGCGCAGCGAACAGGTCGTCTCGGACAGCCAGGAGCTCCTGGCTCAGGCTCATAAGCTGCTCGAGGGCAACATCGAGATCATCCGCAGCGAGATCAAGGGCGCCGTGCGCGAAGACATGACGCTCGGCGTGTGCGCCACCTGCGGCGGCGAGCTGCGCATACTGCGCGGCAAGACCGGCAAGCGCTTCGTGGCCTGCGCCGGCAAGGAGACCGACGAGCCCAAGGTGCCCGAGGGCGCGCCCGAGGGCACGCGGCCGCGGCGCGGCTGCGGCCAGACGTTCCCGCTGCCTCAGCGCGGTGCTATCATCGCCAAAGGGACCACCTGTCCCGAATGCGGGTGGCCCGAGATCACCGTGCTCAAATCGAGCGGCCGCGGACGTCCGTGGCAGCTCTGTCTGGATCCCGATTGTCCCACCAAGGAGAAGTACAAGAAGCGGGCGACGACCTAGCGGCGACCCGGCTTGCGGGACGCGGCTTCTTCGTCACCCTCGAAGGCGTCGACCGCTCGGGCAAGACGACCCAGGTCGAACGTCTCTGCGCGTCCCTCGCCGCTCGTGGACTACCGGTCGGCGTGCGGGGCGTGCCGGGGGGCTCGCTGCGCGAGCCCGGCGGCACGCCCGTCGGCGAGGCGATCCGCGAAGTCCTGCTGCACCGTTCCCACGCCGTCTCGCCCTGGACCGAGGCGCTGCTCTATGCCGCGGCCCGGGCCCAGCTCGTGGCCGACGTCGTGCGACCCTCGCTGCAGGACGGCCTCATCGTGGTGCTCGACCGCTACATCGACTCGTCGCTGGCCTACCAGGGCTGCGCCCGCGGACTGGGCATCGACGCCGTGCTCGAGATAAACGAGCGCGCTACCGGCGGTCTGCTGCCCGACCTCACCCTGCTGCTCAAGGTCGACCCCGGTCGGGCGGCCGGCCGCGCCGGCCGCCCGACCGACCGCCTCGAATCAGAGGGCCTCACGCTGCAGACCCGTGTTGCCGCAGGCTACGACGAGCTCGCGCGCCGCTACCCGGGGCGCATCGTGGTGCTCGACGGCGAGCGGCCGGCCGCCGAGGTCGCGG
>PMKK01000110.1 GCA_003157715.1 Actinomycetota bacterium | reverse complement strand
CGGGTTCTCGAACTGCTGGGGCATAAAGCTGTCGGGAAGCTCGGCCAGAAGCTCGGCGGCCCTGTCGATGGCGCCGCGCATGCCCTGGGGGCCGGGCGTCAGCACGACCTGGGCACCGTAGGCTCGCAGCAGGTTGCGCCGCTCGATGCTGAAGGTCTCGGGCATGGTCAGGATGAGCCGGTAGCCACGCGCCGCGGCCAGCATGGCCAGAGCGATGCCAGTGTTGCCGCTGGTCGGCTCGATCAGCGTGCTGCGCCCGGGAGCGATGACGCCGGCCTGCTCGGCGGCCTCGATCATCGCCAGGCCGATGCGGTCCTTGACACTGCCACCGGGATTGAATGATTCAAGCTTGCCGACGATCGTCGCGCCGCTGCGCTCGGAAAGCGCCCGCAGCCGGACGAGCGGCGTGCCGCCGATCAGCTTGGTGATGTCGTCTGCGATGTCCACGCGGTCCTTCCGGTCGGCTCTCCTAGATGTAGTACTCGGCCTCTAGATGAAGCACGCAGCCTCTAGATGTAGTACATGGCCTCGTGCGGCTTGCGAGAGCGCTCGCGCTCGGCGAGATCGGCGATCGTGGTCTCGCGCAGCACCCGCTCGAGAGCCTCCTTGGCCTCGAGCCACACCGCCGCCGGTCCGCACTCCTCGATACGATCGCACTCGCCCTGCGTGCAGACCGCCGGCGAGACAAGGCCATCGAGGATCTCGACGACCTCGAGCACGGTGATCTCGGCCGGCGGACGCGCGAAGAGAAACCCGCCGCTGGCCCCGCGGCGGCTGTGCACTATGCCGGCTCGCCGCAGCGAAGCGAAAAGCTGCTCGAGAAACTGCAGCGGGATGCCGCGGGCGCTCGCGACGTCGGTCAGCCTGACGAGCCGGTCGGGCCGCGCCTCACTGCGCTCGGCCAGCTCGACAAGGGCTCGTACCGCGTACTTGCTCTTGGCTGAGACATTCATGGTGCCACGATTCGTACAGGAACTAGATAAGACTTGTCAAGAATACCCTATCCGCGCCAGACTCACTCGTGCTCGCTTGTACCCGTCTGGAACGTCGGCGGACACCCTCGCCGCGCCGCCGGACGAAGCCCCGCCACGAGCGCCCCTGGAGAGGATCGCGCAACGTCACCGCGTGACCGCCGTCGTCATCCTTGCCGCCCTCGGACGCCGGGCGCAGCATCGACAGCATGATCCTGCGCTCCCACCGATCGCTTGCCACCGCCGTCCGGGCGCTCGTCGCCGGCGCCGCGCTGCTCGCGGTCGCCGGAGTCTGGGCGACGTGTGGGCGCACGGCACAGCGCCCCGTGACGCTCGCAGGTCACGCGGCGGGGCTGGGGCCCACGGCCCCAGCCCCGAGCGCATCGAGCGTCGCCACCGGCCGGGCCGGCGCCACCACGACCGGCCTCGAGACGGCCTGCACGGTGGCGCAGCTCACGCGCCTCGTCGATCAACGCCGTTTCGGCGCGGCCCGCCGGCTGCTGGCCGGACGGCGCGTCTGGCCGCGCCGCGAGCTCGCCACCATCAGACACATCCGCTTCATCTCGGCGCGGGTCTGGGGAGACCCTCGCGCCGACGGCGTCACGCTCGCCGCCACCGTGCGCCTTGCGGTCCGGCCAGGCAGCTCGCTGCCGAGCGGCCTCACGACGCTGTTCTTCACCTTGGGGAGTGACGGGACCACGGGGGACTGGCTGGTCACGGCCGTCTCCGCGAGCCCGTAAACCGACCCGAAAGGGGGTCGCCATGATCCACCTCCCACGCCCGCGAGCAACACTGCTGCTGCTCGTCATCCCCCTCGCCGTAGTCTTCGCCCCGCCCGGCGGCAGCGCCGCGGCCGTTTCACGGCCGTCCGGCCCAGGCGCGGTGCCGCAAGCCCTCTCGCGCAGCGCCGCATCGGCGGCCGCAACGGCCTACCTGCGGGCCCGCGCGGCGGCCGTCATCGGGCCAAGGCAGGCCGGCGCGCTGGCCGCTCGCTGCCTGCCCGGAGCGGCGCTCGCGCGCCGCGAAGCGCTGCTCGCGGCCGGCGCACGTCTTCTCGCAGGCGGCCTCGGCCACATCACGACCGCCGTTTCGTGCAAGATCACACTGCGCTCCGTGAGCATCGCCCCTGACGGCACGGCCAGGGTGGCCGCCCATGTCGTGAGCCTCGCCACCTGGACCGACCGAAAGGGCCGCACCGACACCGAGGGCGAGGGCCTCGACCACACCCTCACCCTGGTGGCCGGCGGCGGCCGCTGGCTCGTCGCTCGCGACGCCTACGTGTCAGACCTCACGCCGCGCCTGCTCGAAGCCGCCGGCGCTCCCGCGGCAGCCGTCAGGGCAGCGTCACACCGCCTCGAAACACGCCGCCGGAGCGTGCCCCAGATCGCTCCGCCCACCGCACCGCTCGTCGACGAGCCGCCGGCGGGCGCGCCCCTCACGACAGGCCCCAGACTCGACTACGTAGCCAAGCTCACGTACAACCGCACTGCCGCCAAGGCCTACGCCGACAACTACGCGCTGTCCTACAACCCCACCTACGTCAACTTCAGCTCCGACTGCGCCAACTTCGGCTCACAGGTCATGTCCGCCGGCGGCTACCCCCACTTCGGCAGCACCTACACCAAGGGCTGGTGGTACGACAAGAACGGCACGAGCGCGCCCGCCGACGACTCCTACAGCCACGCCTGGATCGCTGTCGTCAACCAGCAAGCGGCCTGGAACCTCAAGTACTGCGACTTCGTCTCCTCGATCAGCGACGTCGTGCGGGGCGATTTCGTCTACTACGACTGGACGGGCAACGGCACCTGGGATCACGTCGCCGAACTGGCCGGCACCAACAGCGCCGGCCAGAAAGTGATCGACGCCCACACCACCGACCACTATCACGTCTTCTGGAAGCTCGGCACCTCCGCTACCCACTACCGCTTCGCCCACGTGCGAGCCACGGTCGTGGTCTGACCGCCGCCGGGGCCCCACCCGCCGCGACGTGCCGCCCGCGGTCGTAGCCCGACCCCGTCGCCACCCGGCCAGACGCCCCGCGGGCGGCAGACGCGGACGGCAGATGCAAACGGCAGGCACCGGCGGCAGTCGCCGGTGGCAGTCGCGGACGGCAGTCGCGGACGGCGGAAGCTTCCGCCGTCGCCGGCCGCGACTGCCGCGCCGGCCGGCCCTCGGTCGCCGCACCGGTTCCATGACTGTTTCCAGCGAGAACGGGTACTGACAGCCTGCAGCGATGACGACGACGGCAAGGGGCGGCTCGTGGAATCGAACGTGGAATCGAACGACGACAAGGTAGTCCGGTTCCCTCGCGAACGGAGAGCGACGCGAAGCTCCGAAGGCGCCGACCTCGCGGCCGGTGCGCTCAAGTCGGGCTGGCTCACCCAGGGCTCGGCGGCGGTGCGTCTTCAGAAGGCAGCCGAGGCTTACCTCCAGCGACGCGTCGTGCCGGTCGCCGGCGGGTCGGCCGCCATGCATCTGGCGCTGCTGGCCCTCGAAGTCGGCGACGGCGGCGAGATGATAATGCCGGCGGTCTCGTCATCCTCGACGGCCAATCTGGTCATCCTGGCCGGCGGCCGACCGGTGTTCGCCGACATCGAAGCCCCAGACCGGCCATTCCTCGAGGCCGCCGACGCCAACCGCCTCGTCGGGCCGCGCACGCGGGGCCTGTTGACCGTCCACGAAGCCGGCTATCCGGCCCGCACCGACGACCTGCGGCGCGTGGCCGACGACCGCGGACTGGCCCTCGTCGAAGACTGCCGGCAGGCGCTCGGCGCCACCGTCGACAAGCTCCCGGTCGGCTCGACCGGCCGCTTCGCGATCTACACCTTCGGCGACTCGCCGATCGCCGGCGGCCTGATCTCAACGCCGTCCGAGAACCTCGAGCGACACCTCATCACCCTGCGTTCGACCGTCATCGCCACTGACGACGAATGCTTCTCGCACGATTGCACCGACAGCATGGCCAACGGCTATCGCATCGACGAAGCGGCGGCCTCGGCCGGCGCGCGGGCGCTGGCCGAGCTGACCGAGGCGCTCGAGCGCCGCCACGCCCTGACGGTGGCGATCGGCGAGACGCTCCGCGAAGCGGGCCTCAAAGTTCTCGACGAAGATGCCGGCACGCACGCCGACTGGAGCTGGCTGCTCGCCCTGGCGCCGTCGCGCGAGCGCCGTGACGAGCTTGTCTCGCTGTGTCGCCGCGCCGGTGTCGAGGTGGTCATGCCGGTCGCCGCGATCACGCGCGCGCCTCACAACGCCCGGCTCCATCGACGCGCCCTGCCCAACACGCGAGTCTTCTGCGACCTTGCCCTCAAGCTCGCCGTGGTGCCGGGGCTCGATCGAAAGCTGGCGGCCCTCCTCTAGCTCGTCCGCCGCCCTCCGGCACCAGCCGCGGTCCGCTAGCCCCGGCCGCGGTCCGCTAGCCCCGGCCGCGGTCCGCTAGCCCCGGCCGCGGTCCGGTAGCCCCAGTCGCAGTCCGGTACCGGTCCGTTAGCTCCCGGCCGGCGCCCCGCCGTCCACGCAGGCGTTCGCCGCTCTCGCGCCAGCCTCGACGTCGGAGGCGATGAGGTCGTCGAGCGTGTCGGCGGCGCGGATCGGCTCGATCGCGCCCTCGCGGGCCGCGTAAGCGGCCGCCCGGGGCCGGGCGTTGTAGGGGTTCATCATCTCCAGCGTATAGGCGCCGGCGTCGAAGAAGACGACGACGTCACCCGGCGCCGTGGCGGCCGGAAATCTGCGATAGGGCGTTTCGTCGTCACCGGCGAACACGTCGCCGCCGTCGCAAAGCGGACCGGCCAGACGAAACGGCGTGTCGGCGGCTTCGGCCGCGCGACTGGCAACTACAGTGCGGTAGTACCAGCGGTAGTTGGTGTGCTCGAGCAGCGTGTTGAACCCGGCGTCGATGGTCAGCCAGCGCTCGTCGCCGACGCGCTGCCCGGCCGCATCGCGCAGGCCCTTCACCTTGGCGTTCTCGATCGTCGTGACCAGCAGCGCCGTGTTGCCGGCGATCGAGCGGCCCGGCTCGAGCAGCAGCTTGAGATCGGGCCGGCGACGCTCGAGCGTGCCGCAGATGGCAGCGGCGTAGTCGTCGATCGTCAGCGCCGAGCAGAAGTAGTCGACCGGCTCGCAGACAGCCTGGTGCCGGTAGGGAACGGCGAAGCCGCCGCCGGCGTTCAGATGGTCGAGCCGCACGCCTGCGGCCTCGACGGCTTCGATCAGGTCGAGACCTTTCTCAACGGCGGCGCGGTAGGGCTCGACGGCGGTGATCTGCGACCCGATGTGCAGGTGCAGGCCGCGCGGCGCGAGCGCCTTGTGGGCGCCGGCGAACGCGAACGCCGCCAGGGCGTCGTCGAGATCGATGCCGGATTTGCCGCCGTGCGCCGTCACGAGACCGGGATGAGTGAGCGCCGCCACGTTCACGTCGACCCGCAGGTCGACCGGGGCGGGCCGACCGACCGCGGCGGCCACCTCGGCGATGCGCTCGAGCTCGTAGACCGAGTCGACGACGAGCGCTCTGACGCCCAGTTCGACGGCGGCGCGGATCTCGTCGCGGGTCTTGGCGACCCCGTTGAAGACGATCTGGGCCGGGGCAAAGCCGGCGCGCCGGGCCTTCCACAGCTCGCCGCCCGAGTTGACCTCGACATTGATGCCGGCGCGGCGCACCTGGTCGAGGAACCACAGGTTCGAGCACGCCTTGCTGGCAAAAAAGATCTCAGTGTCGAGATGACGCCGCGTGAAGGCGTCGACCATGGCGCTGATGTTCCGGCCGATGCGGCGCGGCGAGAACACGAAGAACGGCGTGGGGACCCGGCGCGCCAGTGCGACCACATCGACGCCGTCGAACACGAGATGGCCGTCGCTCACTGCGCTGTCGCCGTCGAGATCGATCATGCCTGTCCGCCCGCCCGTCCGCCTGTCTGTCTGTCTGTCTGTCTCTTGGCCGGTCGGCCTTCTCCGCTCGCCTGCCTGCCTGCGGCCATGCGATCGGTCGGCTCGTTCCGCCCGCCGGCCGGCCTGCCATGTGACCGGTCGGCCCTTTTTGCCTGCCTGCGCGGCCCGCGCGCCTGGGCTTGGCCCGGCTCCTGTCGTCCGATTATACTGTCCCCGCTCGGACCGACGGTCACCAGAGCATGCGACGATGCAGACGGCACCAGACACCCATCTTGGCCAGCGCTTTGCCGCCACCTTCGGCGGCACGCTTCACGACTACTAGAAGCGCGTGTCCCCGCCTGCCCCCGCGGGCAGGTCAACGCCGGACGCGAAGGTCGCCCATGTACCCTCGACTCACCCTTGACCTCGATGCAGTCAGCCATGCCACCCAGTCGCTCGCCGCGCGGCTTCTCGAACGCGGCATCGAACTCGTCGGCGTGACCAAGGCCGTCGACGGCGAGCCCGCCGTCGGGCAGGCGATGCTCGAGGCCGGCTGCATCGGCCTCGCCGACTCTCGCCTTCCCGCCCTCGTGCGGCTTGCCGCCCGGGCGCTGGCGCCGCTCACCTTGCTGCGCGCGCCGCAGCCCGGTGAAGTGGCCCCGGCGGCCCAGGTCGCCGACCGCGTCATGCTCTGCGACGCGGCCACCGCCCGGGCCCTTGGCGAACACGCCCCGGGATTGCCCATCGAGGTGCTGCTCACGGTCGACCTCGGCGACCGCCGCGAAGGCGTGCTGCCCGGGGATGCCGGCGAGGNNGCGCCACCTCGCCGGCATCCCCGGCACCACGCTGGCCGGCATCTCCGTCAACTTCGCCTGCCTGTCGGGCCAGCTCCCCAGCGTCGAGCTCTTCCGCGACGCCGAAGCAGTGCTTTCTGCCGTGGCCGACGCCGGCGACATCGACGGCCCGCTCCTCTCGCTGGGCGGCAGCTGCTGCCTGCAGTGCCTGGACGGGTTCGTGCCGCGCTTTCGCACCGAGATCCGCTCCGGCGGCGGGCCCCTCTACGGCTACGACTTCGTTTCGGCCGCGCCGCTCGAGGGTCTCGAGCGCGTCGACCCGATCCTCAGCGCCACTGTCCTCGAGTCGTTCTTCAAGCCGGCGGCGCCGCCCGGCGCCGCCGGCCTCGACGCCTTCGGCCACGTACCCGACACCAGCCTGCCTGACGAGCCCGCCTGGCATACGCTGGTGGCCCTCGGGCGCCGCGACTGCGAGCCCCAGGGCCTGCGGCCTTTGCTCGCGGGCGCCTACATCGCCGGCATGACAAGCGACGTGGGCGTGCTCATCACGCCGCGCGAACTGCACCCCGGCGAAGCCGTCGAGTTCGCCCTCGACTACGACGCGCTGGTGCGCGCCGTGACGTCGCCGTTCGTCGCTCGACGTTTCGTTTCGCGGACGGTGAATGGCGCCCCGTCGATCGATGGCGCCCCGTCGCCCGGCGGCACGCCGCCGGCCGCGCGCACCGACCCCCAGTAACTCCCGTGACCCGCATCGACGCCCGAGGAGGCTCCGTGACACACGCCGAGACCCGCCGAACCGGCCCACGCCGGCCGCTGCAGATCGTCTCGCCCGACGAGGTGCGCAGCATCCACGAGACCTCGCTCGACATTCTGAGCGAGGTCGGCTGCGTCTACTACTCGAAACGCGCCCTCGATGTGCTGGCTGAGGCCGGCGCCGAAGTCGACTACGAAACGACCGTCGCCAAGCTGCCGCCCGAGCTGATCGAGCGCGCCCTCACCACCCTGCCTCACGCCTTCACCCTCGGCGGCCGCACGCAGGCGTTCGACCTGCCGATCGACGGCGAGCACTCCTACATCACCTCCGACGGCTGCGCCACCTTCGTGCGCGAGCACGACGGCACGGTGCGACCCTCGACCAAAGCCGACGTGAGCGCCGCGGCCCGCGTCGTGCAGGGACTCGACAACATCTCGGCCACCTCGGCCCTCGTGTCCGCCCAGGACTGCCCTGTCGAGACGCGCGTGCTGCACGAGTTCGACGCCTGCATGCGGGCCTCCGAGAAGCACGCCATCGTGGTCTCGGTCAAAGACGAGACCGAGGCCCGCGACCTCATCCGCATGGCCGAGGCGGTCGCCGGCGGCGCCAAAGAGCTGCGCGAGCGGCCGACTTTCTCAGTCATCCTGTGCACCGTGAGCCCGCTCCACCAGGAGCGCTTCGGCATGGACCTGGCCTTCACTCTGGCCGAAGCCGGCATTCCCATGATGCTCTACCCCATGCCCATCCTGGGCGCCACGGCGCCAGTCACACCGGCCGGCGCGGCGGTCGTCAACAATGCCGAGATCCTCGGCGCGGTCACCGCCATCCAGCTCGCTCACCCGGGCGCCAGACTCATTCACGCCGGCGGGCCGACCGCCCTTTACATGCGCACCGGCGCCTACTTCGCCAACGTCCCCGAAGCGCTGCTGTTGCGCGCCCTCCAGGGCCAGATGGCGCGTTTCTACGGTCTGCCTGCCGGCCTCGGCTGGGGCGGCACCAAAGACAAGCAGCCCGGCGCGCAGTCGGCCTACGAGAACACCCTGGGCATGATGCTCGAGCTGTTCGCCGGGGCCGACTTTCTGTTCGGGGCCGGCCTGCTCGACTCGGTCACCCAGATGTCGCTCGAGGAGCTCGTGGTGGCCGACGAGGTGTTCGGCATGGTCAGCCGGCTGCTGCGCGGCGTCACGGTCGACCGCGAGCACCTGGCGGTGGAGCTCATCGAGCAGATGGGGTTCAAGGGCAACTACCTGTTCGCGCCGCACACCCGTCAGCACGTGCGCGAGCTCTGGCAGGCCAAGCTCGGCGAGACCGGCACCTACGAGGGCTGGCGGGCAAACGGGGCGCCGAGCACCGCCGAGCGTGCCCAGGCCCGCGTCGACGAACTGCTGGCCGCGGAGCCGCCCGACTTCCCTGCCGACCTTGGCCGCGAGTTCGACGGCATCATCGCGGCTGCCGAGTGCTAGACTGTCTGGCGTGAAAAGGAACCGTCTCAAGTCGTCGGCACGAGACCACCCGGCCGCGTAGGCGCCAAGGCTTACGCTGTCGTGATGCCGTGCGGCCGCCCCCTCGGCGCGCCGCACGCCGCATTCCCTTTCACGAAAGGATTCTGAGATGACCCATGCAGACGGCTGCTACGTCGGCAAGCGAGTCAAACTCGAGCTGCTGAACAGCGACGAGATCAAGCAGATCCACGAAGCCACGCTCGACGTCATCGAGAACGTCGGCGTCATGTTCTACTCCCAGGCGGCGCTCGACATCCTCGAGGCGCACGGCGCCACGGTCGATCGCGAGACCACGGTCGCGAAGATCCCGGGCGCGATCGTCGAGCAGGCCCTCGCCGGCGTGCCCCACGAGATCACACTCGGCGGCCGCACGCCCGACTACGACCTGCCGCTCGACGGTGAGCACATCTACATCTCCTCCGACGGCTGCGGCGTGTCCTATCGCGACCCGGTCTCAGGCGAGGTGCGCCCGTCGCGCAAGGAAGACCTCGAGAACTGCGCCAAGGTCGTACAGGCGCTCGACAACGTCTCGGCCACCTCGGCCGTCGTCAGCGCCCAGGACTGCCCGACGCAGAGCAGGGTGCTGCACGAGTTCGACGCCTGCGTGCGTAACTCGGCCAAGCACACGATCGTGGTCTCCATCAAAGAGGATTGGGAAGCGCGCAGCCTCATCGAGATGGCCGCGGCGCTGGCCGGCGGCCGCGACGAGCTGCGCAGGCGGCCGGCCTTCACGGCCATCATCTGCACCGTCAGCCCGCTTCACCAGGAGCGCTTCGGCATGGACCTGGCACTCACTCTGGCCTCGGCCGGCATTCCCGTGAGCTTCTACCCCATGCCCATCCTCGGCGCGACCGGCCCGGTGACGATCGCCGGCTCGGCGGTCGTCAACAACGCCGAGTTCGTGAGCGGCGCCACACTGGTGCAGCTCGCTCACCCCGGCGCGCCGGTCATTCACGGCGGCGGCCCGACGGCGATGTACATGACGAGCGGCGCCTATGCGAGCAACTCGCCCGAGGCCATTCTCATCCGCTCCGTCCAGGGCCACATGGCCGACTTCTACGGCGTGCCGGCCTGGTACGGCGCCGGCGCCACGACCGCCAAGGAGCCCGGCATCCAGAGCGCCTACGAGAACGCCATCGCCATGTTCATGGCTTACGCCAACGGCGCCGACGTGACCTTCGGCACCGGCCTGCTCGACGGCTCGCGCATCCTCTGCCTCGAGAACATGGTGGTCGACGACGAGATCCTCGGCATGGTCAAGCGCATCCTGCGCGGCGTCGAAGTGAGCGACGAGACGCTGGCCCGCGACCTCATCGCCAAGATGGGCTTCAACGGCAACTACCTGTTCGACAACCACACCCGCGCCCACGTGCGCGAGCTCTGGCAGGCCAAGCTCGGCGAGACCGGCACCTACGAAGGTTGGAAGCAGGCCGGCTCTCCGAGCACCGTCGACAAAGCCCAGGCCAAGGTGCGCGAGATCCTCGCCGCCGAGCCGGTCGGCTTTCCCGACGACCTGGGCGCCGAGTTCGACCGCATCATCGCGGCCGCCGAGAAGCAGACGGTCTAGGCAAGCCCAGCCGCGGCGGCGAGGCGGCGCCGGTCGCACGGACGAAGCGGCGCCGGTCGCACGGACGAGGCGGCGCCGGTCGCAGGCGGCGCACAGGCGGGCGCGGCAGCGCAAGCGAGGCGGGGCGGGGATGGGCATATGCCATCCCCGCCCCGCCTTCGTCTTTGCGCACCCTCGTCACCCGTGGACGAACTCGACCACGACGGGACGGCCGGCGCGAGCAGCCCGGTACCGGCGAGCCTCTGCGACCGCCGAGCCGCGAAGAAGAACCGGCTCCGACCCGCCTCCAGCGGCTTCGATTTCAGTCGAACGCGTCGGCGGTCGACATCATCCAGGAAGCAGACACGTTAGTACGCAGCCGTCCGACGAGCCAGTTGATAGACTGGCGCAAGGCGCTCCCCATCGCCTTCGAGAGTGCGCTGGGGGCGCGGCAGGGTCAGTGTTCAGGGTCAGTTGTGCAGCGAGGAGGGTCACCCGTGAGAAACACCGGCGTTCGCATGTCCCGAAGTCTCTCGATCATCGTCCTGGCGGCGGGGGTGTTGCTGCTGTTGCTCGTCACGGCAGTGCCGGCGCTGGCGGCCGACGGCGTGCAGGTCATGCCGGCGGGCTCAGACGCGAGCATGACAAACCAGGGCAACCCTGACGTGAGCGGACCATACCTGGCCTACAACCGCAACACGATCCCGCCGAGCGATGACTCGGTCATCTGCCTGAAATCGCTGCTCGACAACGCCCCTCCGTGGGAGATTAGCCGTCCCGACGGCTACAAGGACTTCAATCCGCACATCCTCTATGAGAGCGCCACCCAGACCATCTGGGTCGTGTGGACTCGCATGAACCTGACAACGAGCGACGCCGACATCTGGCTCTGGAAGGGCACCTACAACTCCAACCCCAACGGGTACTTCACGCCAGCCGACGGCGGCTACCCCAAACTGCTCGTCTCGGGCACGACGGGCGTCGCCGCGCCGGTGACATCCGAACAGTGGGAGCCGTCGATCGGCCTGGTGCACGAAGGCGATGGCGACCACGTCGTCGTCGCTTGGGAAGACAGCCGCGACAACGGCTGGATCGCACCCCTGATCTACTCGTGGGACCTGACAACCGATACGTCCTACCAGGACGTGGGCTGGGCCACCTCGGACGGTCCCGGCACGGCGGGCATGGCTGTCGACCCGACGCCTCCGCAAGCCCGCGGGCAGGTCGCCCCCGACGTCGGCTACACCGGCGTGTACTGGCTCGACGATCGCTGGTCGTTCCTCAACAGCGACTGGACGCCCACCGACACCGCCGTCTGGCGGGCCGACCTGGCGGACTCGACCGTGGGGCCCTTCTTCTCCGACAGCGACCATGCCTACGACAACGGCTCGAACGGCGGCTTCAGAAACGCCGACGGGCTCGGACCGCGAGTCACGAGCGACGGCGTCGCCTGGCTGCGCAGCGGACCGTATGGTGACCCCAGCGCCTACGAGCCGGTCACAAAGGCCGTCGGCGGCAGCGCCGCCGTGTTCTCACCCCTGACGCAGCCCGTCGACTTCGACACCTGGTACACGCCGGGCCAGGGCGCCACGGACTACGCGATCATGGGGCTTCACGCGAACAGCTCGAAGGCGATCGATGACGACGTCTTCTTCTACGATCCCGCGACGCATCAGACCATGCCGGTCTGCGACATCGGCTGGCCGCCCGGCACCGACCCGGGAACCCCTAGCTACTACACGAAGCAGCAGGCCGACCCCGCGATCGGACCCGCCTACTACGCCTACCGTGTGGTGTGGACCGATTTTCGCGACTCGACGCTGGGAGTCGACGACAGCCTGTCCGACGGCCGCCTGTACGAGGCTTTCGTGCCGATGGTGACGATCAAGTCGAGCGCCACTACCCTTGGCCTCGGCAAGAAAGCCACGATCTCCGCGGCGGTGGCCCCCAACTTCGCCAACTTCGACGTACGGCTGCAGCTCGTGCGCGCGGCCGACAAGTACGGGGCGCCGCACTACACCGTCCTGCGCTCGACGCTCTCGACGACCAAAGCGCTGTCCACGCGCTCGGCGGCGAGCTGGACGTTCAAGCCGGCCAAGAAGGGCACCTACCTCGTGCGCATCTACTTCTACGGCGGCGCGAAATACACGTACAACGGTTCGGCGGTGGCGACCGGCAACGACGTGGCCGTGCCCCATGTTGCGAATGTCAGCAAGGTCCTGAGGATCGTCGTCAAGTAGCCGACAGACGATGCGGCCGTTCGGCCTCCGGGTGAAGTAAGCTTCGCTGTGCGTGCCGTGCACGTCGTGCACCCACCGCGAGTGCCTGTAGCCCACCGCCGGGAGCGACCGACTCATGACTGACGAACGACTGCTGATCCGAAAGTCCGAAGGCGGCGCCGCGCAGGGGCTCGCCGGCGATCTGCTGCGCCGTTACTTCGCCGAGGAAGGCCTGGCGGTTCCGCCCTCCCGCCAGCGTGCCGGACTCGATGCGTTCCTCAACGACCGGCGCTGCGTCGTGTTCTTCGCAGACCGCGAGGATGTCGCCGACGCGCCGGTGGGCATCGTCACGGCGAGCTGGAGGACGAGCGTGGAGCGCCTCAAGGTGGCCGAGATCGGCGATCTCTACGTCGTGCCGGCCGCGCGCGGCGCGGGTGTAGCCGGCGCGCTCGTCGAGGCCGTCGCCGACTGGGCGCGCGGCCAGGGCTGCACGGCTCTTCTTGCCGCCGTCGGCCCCGACGGCGAGCTCAGCCACGGCGTAAGCGGCTTCTTCACGCGCCGCGGCTTCGCCGACGAGTACCGCGAACTTCTGGCCCGCGAACTGGCTCCGGGCGGCGGCGCGGGCGGCGGCGGCGGCACGAGCGGCGGCGGCGTTGGGACCCCTGTCGACGACGCTCCAAAGAAGGCTACGTGACGCCCGGCTCACCGCCGCGCGAGGAAGGCTTTTCGAAGGACGCCGACAAGCTCATCCGGCGCCTCTCGCTGATTGCCTTTCTGCTCTCGCGACCCGGGCGACCGGTAACATCGGCCGAGATCCGCCGACGCGTCGAAGGCTATGCGCTCATGACCGACGATGCCTTCAAGAGACGTTTCTACGAAGACCGTGCCGAGCTCGCCGGCCTCGGCATCGAAGTCGCAGCCGATACCGAAACCGACGGCGACGCCGAACTGTACTCGCTGCCGGCGGCGGCGTACTACCTGCCGGCGATCGCCTTTTCGCCAGACGAGCTGGCGGCGCTGGCCGCGTGCCTGTTCGTGCTCGAACACCGTTTCGCTTACAGCGAGCCGCTACGCCTGGCCTTGCTCAGCCTCACCCACGGCCGCCCCGAACTGCTGGCCGCCGCGACCACGGCGCCGGTCAGCGTGCTGCCCGCCCGCGAAGCGCAGCGCGCCGCGAGCGCCCTGCCCAAGCTGCAGCAGGCGGCGGCGGCCGGCAAGACGGTGACGTTCACCTACTACTCGATCGGCCGCGACGAAGAGCTCGAGCGCACGGTCGACCCCTACGGGCTGCTGCTGGTCGGCGACGAGTGGTATCTGATCGCCTTCTGCCATCTCCGTGGGGCGATCCGCACCTTCCGCCTGTCGCGCGTGCGCTCACGGGTGACCTTCGCCACGCGCGCGCCCCACGACTTCACGCCGCCCCAGGACTTTACGATCGACGATTACCTCGACCGGCCGCCCTGGCAGCTCGGCGAGGCGGTCGGCAGCGCCACGGTGCGCGTCTCGGCCGACATGGCGTGGTGGGTCGAAGCGCATTTCTCGCGCTGTGGAACGATCGCGCCCGCCTCGCACGGCGGCGCCATCCTCTACACCACTGCCTACAACTCGCCCGGGCAGCTCGTCGCCTGGGTGCTGTCGATGGGCGCGGCGGCCGAGCTGCTCGAACCTGCCGAGCTGCGCGACGAGGTGCGCGCTCACCTCGTGCGTCTGGCCGAGGGCCTGGCCCACCCGCCGCTCGAGGCCGGCGAAGCAGCAGAGCTGCTCGAGGGCGCTGGTCGTCCGGGTACCGACACGGGCGGCGGCGCGAGCGTCGGCCGCGCGGCGGACTCCGGCCCAGCCGCGCGTGCCGGCCGCACCGCGAGTGCCGGCCGGCGGTCCGCAAGCCCGGCGGTCACGACCGGCGCCGCCGACTGGCAGGTCGAAGTCGACCGCTTCACACGTCTCGCGGCCCTCATGACCTACCTGCACGGCGTCTGCCACGCGTCGGGCGACAGAGACGAGACGCCGGTGGCGGTCTCCACGGTCTGCGCCGCCGTCGACGTCACGCCCGCCGAGCTCAAGGCCGACGTTCGTCTCCTCAACCTCGTCAACTTCGGCGGCGAGGGCACGCTCGTCTGGGCCGAGGTCAAGGGCGCCACGCTGGTCGTCACCTGCGACACAGCAAGCTCGGCCTTCGCCCGGCCGGCGCGCCTGTCGCCATTGCAGGTCGACACCCTGCTGCTGGCCGTCGAGATCCTCGGCGGGCAGCTGCCGATCGAACGCGGCGACGCGCTGCGCAGCGCGGCCGACAAGCTGCGCCACGCGCGCAGCGCCGTGCCGTCGGCGGTGGCTGCCGGCGAGCGCCTGCCGGCCGCCGAACCGATCCTCGACGCGGTCAGCGCGGCGATCGGCCAGCGCCGCCTGCTCGACATCGACTACTGGTCCGAGGGCAGTGGCGTGAGCACGACCCGCACGGTCGAGCCCTACCTGCTCGTGCGCACGCGCGGCGAGTGGTACTACGTCGCCTGGTGCCGCCGTTCGCAGGGCACGAGGACGTTTCGCGTGGCGACCACCAAACGCGCTCTGCCGCGCAGTGAGCGCTTCGCGCCGCGGGCCGATGTCGAGGTCGAGCTCTACCGGCGCGAGGGTGTCCGCAGCTCGCGGCTCTATGCGCCGCAACAAGCCATCGTCTGGTACGGCCCCGGCATCGCCCGCTGGATCGCCGAGCGCGAGCCCACGGTCGCCGCACCGGCGAGCGTGGCCGGCGGCATTCTCGCCCTGCAGCCCTTCGTCGACGAGCGCTGGCTCAGCCACGAGCTGCTGCGCTTCGGCGGCGAGGCGCTGCCGCTTTCGCCGCCGGCGGCAGTCGCGAGCCTGCGCGAGCTCGTCGGCCGGCTGCTCGAGCGCTACGCTTAAGGCCATGCACCTCCCCACCGTCATCATCCAGATCCTGTTCGCGGTGCAGCTCCCGGTCTGCGTGTACGTGGGCTACCGCGTCGCCCGTACCACCGGACGCCCCCCGCTCAACTGGCTGATCTACGGCTTTCTTGCCGCCGTCGTGTTTCCGCCCTTCGGAGCGGCACTCGCCCTGGTGGCGCTCTTCGTCTGCCCGCCGGCGCGGCCCCGGGAGACACCGTCGTGACGTCCCGACCGCTGCCGCAGCGACGTCGCTGGTTGCGCTCGTGACACCCTACGCGCTATCCGGGCGGCGCTGTCTGGAAGTCGTGGGCGCCTGCGCCTTCGAGGAGCCGGCCCGCCTGCCCGACCTCGACGACCTGCCGGGGGCGCTCGATGCGGCACTCGACGCCCCCCTCGGCGCCGCGCCCCTCGCGCAGCTCGCCCGCGGCGCCGCCAAGGTGGCCGTGGTCGTGCCCGACTCGAGCCGCGACTGCCCGGTCTCGACGCTGCTGCCGGCGCTCTACCAGCGCCTCGCGGCGGCCGGACTGCGCGACGAGCAGATCTGCGTCGTGGTGGGCTGCGGTCTGCACCGCACGACCACGCCCGAAGAGAAGGCGGCCCTGGTGGGCGCCGAGGAGGCCGCGCGTCTGCGCGTCATCGACGCCCAGGGGATCAGCGAGACGAACGTACCACTCGGCACCACCTCGGCCGGCTGTCCTGTATGGATCAACGACGCGGTGGCCGGCGCCGATCTCGTGGTCGCCGTCGGCATCGTCGAGCCGCACCTCTACGCCGGCTTCTCGGGCGGCGTGAAGGCGGTGGCGATCGGCTGCGCCGGACACGAGACCATCGCCTGGACCCACCATCCCGCCTTCCTGGACCAGCCGGCCGTGCAGCTCTGCCGGCTCGACGGCAATCCCTTCCAGGAGGTGCTGCGCGAGATCGCGGCGCGCACCCGGCTGCGCTTCGCCGTGAACGTCGTGCTGGGCCACGGCGGCGGCGTCGCGGGGGTCGCGGCCGGCGACCCCGCCGCCGTCCAGCGCCGGCTTGCCCTCAAGCACGGCACGTCGTGGATCAGGCGCCACGAGCGGCCCTTCGACCTCGTCGTGGCCGGCGTGCCGGCGCCCAAGGACCGCAGCCTCTACCAGGCTTCGCGGGCTGCCACGTATGTAGGCCTGGCCGCGCGCCCCGTGCTCACGAACGGCGGCCTGATCGTCGTCTGCGCCGATCTGCCACTGGGCGCCGGTGACGGGCCGGGCGAGCACAACTTCGGCGCTCTGCTGACCGCCGAGCGGCCGCTCGACCTCGTGGCCCGCGGCTGCGTCGAGCCGCTCGGCCCCGGCGGGCAGCGCGCCTACATGATGGCCAAGCTCATGACGAACTTCCGCGTCGGTGTCGTCGGCGGCGGCGACCGCGCGCTTCTCGAAGGCATGGGCCTGCTGGCCTTCGAGTCGGTCGACGAGGCCCTCGCCGCGGTGTGCCGCACGCGCGGTCCCGAGGCCCGCGTGCTTGCCGTAGCCGACGGCCTCGACACCATAGTAGAGCTCACCGGGTAGGTCCGCCGAGCGACTTCGTCGTCGCCGCTCAGGCTGGCGCGACTTCGTTGCGCGCCTAGTCACCGCCGACCGTTCGCTCGCGCCGCAAACGGGAACAATCCGAACGCCGCAGGCAAAGGAGACGCATGGGGCCCGGTTTTAAGATCGGCCGACTCTTCGGCATCGACATCGCGATCCACCCGAGCTGGATCATCATCCTCGCCCTGATGACCTTCTCGCTGGCCGAGTCGTGGTTTCCCACGGAGGGCTGGTCGACGACCACGACCTGGACCGTAGCCTTCGCCGCCGCCCTGCTGCTCTTCGTCTCGGTGCTCGTACACGAGCTCGCCCACTCGCTGGTGGCGCGTGCCCAGGGCATCCCGGTGCGCAGCATCACCCTCTTTCTGCTGGGCGGCGTGTCTACCATAGAGTCGGAGTCCACGAGTGCCGGCCGCGAGGCCGTGATGGCCGGCGCCGGCCCCGCCTCGAGCCTTGCCGTCGGCATCGGCTGCCTCGCGCTCGCGCGCGCCGTGCAGACGCCGAGCATCGCGCACGCCCTGCTCTTCTACCTGGGCTACATCAACCTCCTGCTGGCCGTCTTCAACATGCTGCCGGGGTTCCCCCTCGACGGCAGCCGGGTACTGCGTTCAGCGCTCTGGGCGATCACCCACGACCCGGTCAAGGCGACGCGCTGGGCGGCCCGCGCCGGCCAGCTGCTCGGCATCCTGATGATCGCCTTCGGCGTGTACGAAGTGGCGCGACCCGGCAGCGCGTCCGGAGCGGCCGGCTTTGTCGGCGGCGCGTGGTTTGCCCTCATCGGCTGGATCGTCGTGCAGTCGTCGCGGGCCGCTCACCAGCAGAGTCGCGCCGAAAGCGGGCTGGCCGGCGTGCCTGTGCGCGACCTCATGTCGCAACCGCCGACCTGGATACCGGGCGACATCACTTTGCGTAAGGCGGCCAACGATTACTTCCTCGCCCTGAACGCCCGGTGCCTGCCGGTACAGGACGACTTCGGCAGGCTCGAAGGGCTGGTCTGCGTCTCCGACCTCCAGCGCACCGACCAGAGCTCCTGGGGCGTCGACCAGGTACAGGACGTGATGACGGCGGTCGAGCGGCTGCAGACCGTGAGCCCCGACGAACCCGCCGCGGCGGCCTTTCACCGTCTGGCCACGACCGACGTGAGCCAGCTCGCCGTGATCGACCACGGGCGGCTCGTGGGCTTCGTCGACCAGGCCAGCGTGGCGCGCTACCTGCGGGCCGGAGGACGGACCGACGAGCCGACGTTCAACCGGACCGGGACCTGACGTTCAACAGGGCGGGGACGTGACGTTCAACAGGGCGGGGACGTGAGACGCCTCACAGGGCGGGGACGTGACGACCGGCACGAGCGGCCGCACCCAGGTTCAGGGTAATCTGACGACCACCACGGCCATGTCGTCCTCGGAGGTCCCTCCCGAATAGCGAGCGGCCCGGGTGAGGAGCGACTCGGCGAGCTCCTGGGCGGGTTCCGTCAGGTGACGGCGCACCGTCTCGCGCAGGCCGCGCTCGCCCAGCATGCGACCGCGGCGCCGCGCTTCGGTCAGCCCGTCGGTGTAGAAGACCAGCGTCACGTCTTCGGGCAGCACGCAACGGTTGGTCGGGTAGATCTCCCCTGGGAACATGCTGACCGGAAAGCCGCCGGCCTGGGCGATCGCAAACCGCCGGCGTCCGGCCAGCACGATGGGCCGCGGATGGCCGGCCACGGCGTATTCGAGGCTGCGGCGCTGGACGTCGAGCGACGCCAGGACGATGGTGGCGAACGGCAGTTCGGCATTCTGGGCCAGCAGGGCCGAGTTCAGCCGCGAGAGCGCCTCGCCCGGCGAGCCTTCCTGGGCGTAGGCGCGCAGCATGTAGCGCAGCAGCGCCGTCTCGGTGGCCGCCTGCAGGCCGCGGCCGCAGACGTCGCCCACCGCGATCAGCACGTGTCCCGGCGAGAGCTGCAGGATGTCGTAGAAATCGCCGCCGACGCGGGCGGCGTCGGAGGCTGCCTGGTACCTGACGCCGATATCGGCGCCGGCCAGCAGCGGGGGCTCGACGAGCAGCGCCGTCTGGAAGGTCTCGGCGATCTCATGCTCGCGCTGGAAGGCATGGACGTTGCGCAACGTGAGCGAGAGCTGGGCCGCCAGAGTGGTGGCCAGCCGGCTGTCGTCGTCGCCGAACGAGCCACCGCGCGAGCGCTGAAAGACCAGCGCGGCGAGCGCGTCGGGTCGCCGGCGGCTGAGCGGCGCGATCAGGACCCGGCCGTGCCCGAAGGCGCGGTCGGGCAGCGACTGCCCGCCGCCGCCGCCGATCTCGGTGGCGCCGATCTCCAGCAGGGTGTCCTTGAGCACGGTGACGATGCCCTCGGCGGCCGCCGCGTCGGGGGCCGAGAACCCGTCGCGATCGTGGAACCCCTTGACGACCACCACCTCGCCGTCGCGCACGGTGTAGGCGGCAGCGTCGGCGTTCAGCAGCTCCGCCCCCGTCTCGAGTACCTCGCGCACCACCCCGGCCTCGTCGCGCAGGCGCCCCAGAGTCAGCGAGACCTGCTGCAGGGTGACGAGCTGGCCGGCGAGACGTTCGAGGCGCGCGGCCGTGTCGCGTTGACTGTCGAAGAGACGGGCGTTGTCCAGGGCCAGCGCGGCGAACTGGCAGATCGCCTCGACCAGCTCGATGTCCTCTGCCGAGTAGCTGTGATGGTCCTTGTCGTCGAACAGCTCGACCACGCCGATGACCCGGTCGCGCACCTTGAGCGGCACGCCGAGCTGGCTGGTCTTGCCGTTCTTCAGCAGCAGGCGCCGCTCGGCGTCGTTCAAGGCCGGATCGTCGAGACTCATGATCGCTACGGGCCGTCCGGCCGCCACGACGCGCCCGGTCGAGGTGAAATCGTGCAGCGACCAGACCCGCCCGATGACATCGCCAAAGTCGAATTTGCCGTCGTCGTAGCTGACCACCGTGCGCACCGCCTCGCCCCCGGGCTCGAGCACGTGGATGTCGCAGGCGCCGGCGTCGAGCAGTGCGACCAGGCGCTCTACGACGGCCTCGATCACCTTGCGGGGCTCCAGGCTGGCGGCAAAATCGAGGCTCGATTCGATCACGAGCGACAGGTCGCGCTGCTTGGTGCCGAGCTGGGAGACCAGGCGCGCATTCTCGATGGCTATCGCCACATGGCCGCCCACGCTGCCGGCAAAACGCACCTGCTCGCGCGAGAACGGGCCGCTGCCCCCGGGCCGGCTGAAGATCATCGCCCCCAGATCGAGGTCGGAGGCTCGCAGCGGAACGACGAGCACGCGGTGCAGCTCGAAGTCGTTCAGATACGACGGCGGCGTCAGGTCGTGCTCGACAAACCAGGCGGGCACGTCGTGGATGGCGAGTACCTCGTCGTGTTCGAGGGCGTGCCGCAAGACGACGAGCGACTCGTAGGGGTAGCGCAGGGTCCGCGCGTCGGCCGCGGAGCCGTAACCCGCCTCGCCGCACCACTCACCGTCGCGCACGATGAAGGCCACGCCGACATCCGATTCGAGCTCGCGGCCGATGCGCCGCACGGCACTTTGGACGAGCTCGTGGAGCTCACCCCGCCGGCTCGACTGCCCGACGATGGCGGCTTCTGCCTGAGCCAGGCGGGCGCGCGTCATGGCGCGGCGCGAGACTTCGTCGAGCTGAGCCAGCAGGTCGGAAAGCACCACGAGACCGCCACAGCCGACGATCAACAGATACAGGTAGACCAGATGCGGCGGGCTGGCGAAGAGGTGCTGAACGGCCATCACCAGACCGCTCAGAACGACCGCCGTGCTCCCCGCGACGATGATCGTCTTGCGACGAAGCGTGACCGCGATCAGCGCCAGCGGGACGAGATAGAAACCGCCGGCGATCCAGGCGGACGACGTGAGCAAGTCGAACACGAACACGCCGATCATCAGCGCCCCCGACAGCGACAAGGTGACGACGTAGTGGCGCTGGATCCAGCGCGTGACGTTCAGCAGGCGCGGGTAGCGCGGCTCGATCGGGATCGGGGTGAGTAGTTCCTCGGGCATAGGGGCCGCCCTTGCCGTTGCCGGGTGCCTTGACGTTGACTCCGTTCACCGCGAGGCCGGCGCCGTCACTGCCGCCGGCCGGCCCACGTGGCCGTCACCTTCATCTGAGCTTACGCCTGTGGTCAATACCCCGGCGCCTCAGAAGAAGTGGTGAGGGCCGCGGACGCGCCCCGAGGAGACCCTTGAGGGGCCCCGATGCAAGACCGTTGCCGGCGCTACCGGTCGAGGCGTGCCAGGACCTTCGGCGAGCGCAGCTCACGCAGAGCGTCGGCGGCGATCCAGCGCGCCGCGCGCGCGGCGGCGTCGCCGCCGCGCGACCCTCCGGCGCGTTCGTCGGCCGCGGCGCGCACGCGCGTAGCGCAGGCTACGGCCGCCTCGTTCAAGGCGAGGTTGCGCTTGCCGATGTTGCGTAGCGCCCAGTTGACCGCCTTCTTTACGAAGTTGCGCTCGTCCCACGCCTCGCGTTCGATCAGCGCCAGCAGCCCAACGAAAGCCTCGTCGCCGGCCGCCTTGTCGTGCACGGCCAGGCCGGCCATGAGGGCAAAGCCGCCGCGTTTGACGAACTCCTCGGGCCGCGCGGCCCACTCGGCTGCCTTGCTCCAGCCGAACCGCGTCTGGTCGAAGAGGTCGGTGGTCACCTCGTCGCAGAGGTCCCACGAGTCGAAGCCGGCCGCCCAGGCGTCCATCTGCCGCTCGTCGACGCGAGCCGGCTCATCGACGAAGGCGGCCAGCAGTCGCGCTTCGTGGTTGCCGGTCCGCCAGAGCTCGAGGGCCAAGGCGTGATCGCGACCGAGCCGCTTGGCCATGCGCCGCAGTTCGGTGACCGACACGCCGAAAGCGTGGTCGACCCGGATGCCGTAGCGCGCCATGCCGGCGCGGCTCTCGTCGTTGCCCTGCGCGGCAAGCTCGGCGAGGATCGCCGCTACGCGCTGTTGAACGCCTGCGTGGTCGTCCATGCGTCTCCCCCTCCTCGGCGCCCCGCCACATCATCACGCCGCATCGCCGCATCGCCACGCCGCCACGCTGCATCATCACGCCGCCACGCTGTGTCGCCGCGCCGCGCCGCGCCGCAAAGCAAAGCGAAGCGAAGCGCCGCAAGTATGACAGGGATGAGCCGGCGGTGGGTAGGATGGCTGCCTCATGCACAGACCCGACGACACGACTCTGCCGCCGCCAAGCGACGCGCCGCAACCCGCCTGGCGGCCGACCGACGGCCGTCCGGAGTCGTTCGAGGCCAAAGAGACCGGCCGTGTCGAGACGTTCTCGGACAGCGTTTTCGCGATCGCCGCGACGCTGCTGGTGCTCACGCTCCACGTGCCGGCGACTCACGTAAGCGACGCGCGCCTCTGGCATGAGCTCTTCAGACACTGGCCGACCGACGCCGCCTTCGTCATCGGCTTTCTGTCGATCCTCATCGTGTGGTCGAACCATCACAGCATGTTCAACGTCATCCAGAGGGTCGACCACACGTTCATGCTGTTGAACGGTCTTCTGTTGCTCGGCATCACGGCGACGCCGTTTACCATCACTCTGCTGGCCGACAACCTCGGCCACCCGAGCGAGCGCGTCGGCGCGCTGGGTTACAGCGGGGTCCTGCTGTTCGTGGCGCTGGCGTTCATCGCGCTCTGGCTCTACGCGTCACACGACCGCCGGCTGCTCTCGCCTGACCTGAGCGACGGGCACGTGCGAGCGGTCACCCGGCAGTTCGCCATCGGCCCGGCCGCCTTCGCGCTGGCCTTCGCGCTGGCCTTCGTGAGCGCCAAGGCCAGTGTGGCCCTGATCATCGCCATCGAGGTCTTCTACGCCGTCCCCACGCGCGCCTCGCGCGTCGTCAAGCCCGACTGACCAGACAGCGTCCACCCGCGCCGCACGATCTCCCCGCGCCGCGCGTCTCCTCGCGCCGCGCGTCCCCTCCGCGCCGTCAGTCCTCTTCGGCCTGCGGCCCGCGGCGGCGCAGCGCGACGGCCACGAGCGCGACCAGCACAGCGGCCGCCGCCACGGCGACGATCAGCACCGTGCTGTTCGAGCCGCCTCCAGCCGTCGCGGTCCTGGGCCGCAGACTCAGATATGAGCCGATGAACCCCTCGGCATCGAAAGCCGGGCCGTTGCCGGCGAACATCTGCTGCCAGCCGGTCCATCTGGAGGTGTTGTAGGCCTCGAGATAGTCCGGATAGGTGAGCACGACCCAGGGCGTCTGTTCGTACATGATCTGTTGCATCCGCCAGATCAGCGTCTTGCGGACCTGCGGGTCGATGGTCGACGCCTGCCGGATGTTCAGGGCGTCGTACTGGACGTTGGTCCAGTAGGGCTCGTCGAGGCTGCCGATCTGCGGAGTCGTGAAGCAGACGAGCGTCTGACCGGGGTCGAAGTAGCCCGTCCAGTTCCACACCACGAGGTCGAAGTCGGGCGCCGGGACCGCACCGTGGTAGTTGTAGATGTCGGCGGTCAACGTACCGGGATCGATTACCGACAGGGTGATCTTCAAGCCGAGCTTGCCCAGCCAGCCGGCGATCAGCTTGCTCTCGATCTGGCCCGCGGAGCTGTCGGTCGAGGCGTAGAGACGCAGCCTGATGGGCTTGCCGTGCGGATCGAGGCGCGAGCCGCCGGCGGCTCGCTTGTAGCCGGCCTGAGTGAGCAGCCGGTCGGCCTTGACGAGGTCGAACGCATGGGCCTGACCGGCCGGCGGCTGCCAGTGGTAGTCGGGGTTCACCCAGATGCCCGGCGGGATGATCGTGGTCGCCGGGTGGGCGTACCCCTGGTAGGCGAGCTGCGCGAGGTGCGTCGTGTCGATCGCGTAGTTGAGCGCGTTGCGAAACCGCCAGTCGCGCAGCACCGGGTTACCCAGCGAGCTCGCCTTGTCGAAGCAGTTGAACTCGAGGTAGTCCCAGTTGTAGTAGGCATACGGGACGGTCTTGAAGTGCGCGTCGCCTTTGAGAGCCGAGAACTGCGCCTGAGGCAGACCCCAGGCGGCATCGAGGTTGCCGGCCTTGAGGTCGGTGACCATGGTGTCGGCGTCCTGGTACATAAGGAAGTAGACATCGTCGATGGCCGGCTTGGGACCCCAGTAGGCGGGATTGCGCACCAGGTGGATGTAGCTGCCCTTCTTGAACTCGACGGTCTGGAACGGCCCGCTGCCGACGAGCGGCAACTTGGCGTTGTAGCTGTTCGCGGCGATCTTCGGGGGAACGTTCTGCCAGATGTGCTTGGGGACGATCGGCACCCACATGCTCTCAAGGTCGGCCTTGGGATGCGTGCAGACTATGCGCACCGTGGTCGGGTCGAGCGCCGTCGCGCTCTCGATGCCATAGGTCGAGTTCGTGAAGTTGGCCATGCCGTTCTTGACGATGTACTCGAACGTGAAGGCCACGTCGTCGGCCGTCAGCGGCACGCCGTCCTGCCACTTGATGCCAGAGCGAATGTGGATCGTCCAGGTCTTGCCGTCAGCCGAGATGCCGCCGTTCTGGGTGGTCGGAAAGGAACTCGCCAGATCGAGCGTGGGCTGGTTGCGATCGCCGTAACCGAACAGCAGGTCGTAGTTGAGCGCCCAGATCTCGTAGGTCTCGTTCTGGTAGCCGATGAACGGATTGAGGTTGTCGGGCTCCTCGGTCCAGCCGATCTTCAGGGTCACGCCGCCGGCGCTGGGCGAAGGCGAAGCGCCGGAGGCAAAGGCGGTCGCCAGGCCCCACGCCAGGCCGCCGGTCAGAAGCACCGCAAAGGTAAGACAAGCAAACCGGCGAGCGCCGGCCAACGGCCCGTGTCTCATGGACGTCCCCCTCGTCGTGACACCGACCCCGATCGGTGCCGACCATGACTCTCTGGCTCGTGACAACTATCGCGCACCGGGCGGATCAAACGCAAGGCAGCCGCGGCGCCCCAACCCGGACTCGCCTGGGCGACGGTTCTCAAGCTCCAGGCTCACGGTGCCGATACCTCCTCCTAGAGGGCTCGGATGCCCCCTCTTCGAAATGGGAGTCGCACAACGTGAGTCCGTCGCCACGCGACGCACAGCCGACCGAGCGCGAGATGGAGCAGGCGCTGGCCGAGGCTGTGGCCGAGCACGCCAAGCACCTCTCGCCCTGCATCCAGGACGCCTGTCAGGCCATCCTCGAGACACATCGCGGCCGCCCGTCACGCGAGATCGTACCCGAACTGCGCAGCGCGTTCGCCGAGCGCCTGATCGATCCCTGTCTCGCCGAGGGGTTCGCCAAACTCATCGCGGCCGGTGTGTGCGTGATGTTCAGTCCGCCCGCGCCGGCGCCCGCGCCGGCAGCGCTTCCGGCGCCGTATCGCCTTCATTCCCTGACCGCTTAGCAGCCGTAGACGCTGGTGCGGTTCTTGCCCAGCCGCTTGGCCAGATAGAGCGCCTTGTCGGCATTGGCCACGAGCTGGTCGCCCGTCGAAGCTTGATCGGGGAACGTAGCCACTCCAACGCTCACCGTCACGCGACCGTCGGCGCCAAGGCTCGTCTCGAACGTCTGCTCCGCGGTCGCGACGCGGATCGCTTCGGCGACCGCCATGGCCGGGCGTCGCCCCTCGACCAGGTCCTGCAGCCGCCCGGCGGCCGCCGCGGCCTCACCCACACCGGTCTCGGGCAGCAGCACCACGAACTCCTCGCCGCCGTAGCGCGCCACGAAGTCGACGTTGGCGCGCGTCTGGGCCAGCAGAAGGTCGGCGAGCGACTTGAGCAGCCGGTCTCCCTGGGGGTGACCGAAGGTGTCGTTGAACTCCTTGAAGTTGTCGACGTCGATCATCAACAGGGTGAGCTGTTTGTCGAAGCGCTGGGCACGAGCCGTCTCGGCCGTGAGACGCTCCTGAAAGAAGCGGTGGTTGTACAGGCCGGTGAGGCCGTCGGTACGTGACTGTTCTTCGAGCTCGCCGTAGGCCCGCTGCAGCTCGATGTTGCTGGCCGCCTTGCTGGCGAACACCTCGATCAGCCTGACGACCTCTTCGGTGGGCCGCTGGCGATCGAGCGGATCGTAGGCCTCGATGTAGCCGATAAGCTGGTTCTTCTGTCCGGTCATCGGCACGAGCAGCGTATCGAACTGGTTCCACTCACCCTCGGGCCGCTCGCCGACCAGCTCCTCGCCGGGCAGGTAGAAGTTCTCCTCGTCGGTCCAGGTGTGCTGCAGGTGGTCGACGAAATAGGACTGCGACATGATGCGCGCCGAGGCGAGCAGCCCGCTCATGACCCGGGCGGGCACCGGCGTGGCGGCGTAGTGGTCGTCGATCTCGGGCGTGCCGCCGAAGGACTTGGCCGCCCGGAAGAGCTGGCTTTCCGGGTCGTAGAGGTAGATCACCCACTGATTGAACTCGAGCGCCCCGTGCAGGACACGGCCCAGCAGGTCGATCAGCCGCTCCTCGGACAGCAAGCCGCGCATCTGGCCCGACAGCTCCGCAAAAGCCGACAGGCGCCGGTTCACGCGCGCCAGCGCGGCGCGCTCCTGTTCCAGTCGTTCGTAGGCGCGGGCGTTCTGCAACGCCGCCGCGGCCTGTGCCGCGATGCCGGTCGCGAGCCGCCGCTCGTCAGCGGAGTAGCGGCGCTCGGGCGACACCTCGGAGGTCGACAGCAGCCCCAGGACCTCGTCCTGATAGACCATCGGCACCCACAACTCGCAGGCGTCGCCCCAGCGCGCCAGATCTTCGCGGGTCTGAGGAGACAGATCGCTGTCGGTGGATCGCACCACCATCTCCCGCCGCTGGTCGATGCATTCCGCCAGCAGGGCGTCGTCGCTCAGCTCGTAGACGCCCGCCCAGCCTTCGTCGGCGTTCAGCGGCAAGTCCGAGTCGTAGGCCACGAGCTTCATCGAACGGCGGTCGGGGTCGTAATCGTAAACCTCGGCGCTGGCCGAATGCAGGGCCTCGCGCAGATGCCGGGCGATGGCGGCCAGCACGCTGCGCTGGTCGACGGTCGAGCTCAGCGTCGCCGCCACGCCGAGAAACGTGGCAAGCTCGGCGTTGCGACGGGCGGTCTCCTCGAACAGGCGCGCGTTGTGAATGGCGATCGCCGCCTGGCCGCCGATCGCGGCCGCCAGACGGATCTCATCGGCCGTGAAGCGTCGCGGATAGCGCGACTCGGCGACATCGAGCACCCCGAGCACCTCGTCGCCGCAGACGAGCGGCACGCTGAGCGTGGCCTTCTCGCCCCAGGTCGCCATGCGGGCAAAGTCCTCGAAGGCGAGGCGCGAGTAGTCGTAGTAGCGCGTCTGCGGAAGCCCGGTGCGCAGCGCGGCAAAACCCTCGGGCCAGGAGTCGGGGGTGAAACGCCGCCCCAGCCAGGTCGGGTCGGGCGGCACGCCGGGGACCTGGTAGTAGGCGGTGACCTCGAGCTCCTCGGTATCGGGGTGGTAGTCGTAGATGTCCGACCAGGCGACGCCGAGCGTCTGCACGAGCCGCTCGCTGATGGTCGAAAGCGTGGTGTGCAACTCGACGCTCGAAGCCATCGCCGTGCCGGTCTCGAGCAGCAGGCGCAGCTCGCGGTTGTCGGCGTCGAGGCGATCGATGACCCGGGCGCTGGCCACCGCGACTCCGGCTTCGTCGGCCAGGCGGGTGGCGAAGGCTCTGTCGGCGTGAGTGAAGCGACGCGAGTGACGCCGCTCGATGGCGCACAAGAAACCGACCACCTGATCGGAGACGACGATGGGCACGTACATCACGGCACGCTGACCGCGGGCGATCATCTCGGCCCGTTCCTCTGCCGTCAGGTCGAGGTCGTCGTCGTGAGCCGTCGCGACGCGGCGTTCGGCCGCGGCTCTGGCGCGCGCCCCGACGTCACCCAGGCCGTAGACGCGCCAGGCAGGCAGACCGCCGTCGGCCTCTGCCGCGTAGTGAGCGACTACCTTGACCGCGCCCGAGACCTCGTGGCGGACCAGCACGTCGCAATGCTGGACCTCGAGGCCCTCCGCGAGGCGCCGCGCCACATCGACCAGGGTGCGGTCGGCCGCGGGCCGGCCGCTGCCCGTCGCCGATCGGTCACCTTTCCCGGCCGGCTCCGCGCCGTCCCTTTCCCGGCGCCCATCGCCCGCCGGCGGCCCATTCCCCGTCCGGCGGTACTTGGCAAAGGCCTGAGATGCGGCGACCGCCTCACCGATCGCCGCACAAACGCCCTGGGCCAGCACGAGCTCGGCCGTCGTGTAGCGCCGCTCACGCTGACCGGCGAGCAGTTCGATCATGCCGATGCTTTCGCCGCTCACCACGAGCGGCAGCGTCAGCCAGCCGCCGTCGGCTTGCGCGGCCGCACCGTCACACCGCCCGGCGGTCGCCGGGCTCGAAGGTTCGGGCGCCGCGAAGAGCGGCTCCCGGTTAGCGATCACCCGAGCCGCGGTAGCGTCGGAGGCGAGAGAGCGCGAGCCGCACACGGTCGTGCGCACGCCGCTCACGTCGTAACCGGCCACCGACTCCAGGGTGTCACGTCCGAAATCGACGAGCGACAGCACGGCCGTGGTGCAGTCCATGGCGCGCAGCAGGCGCGCGCAGACGAGCGGCAGGCCTCTGTCAGGGCCAAGCTCGTCGATCACGTGCGCGGCGACGTCGACCAGAGCCAGAAGCGCCTGAGCTCGCAGCTTCTCTTCCCCGGCATCGACGAGGAACCGCTCCGCTGCACGATCGTCTCTTGATCCACCGGCCAACTGGCGTCTCCAGGCAGTTCACGGCAAGCACGGCGGGCCGTGTGCTTGCCTTGACGCAAGGGTTCGCGCCGCGGATCCGCCTCTGCTTCTTCTCAAGGTTGTAGTCGACAGGCGTGCCACGAAACTGAAATAGGGGTGCGCGGCACACGCGTGGCAGGAGAAGTCGACCGCAGGCCGTCGGCGGCAGCGGACGAACCAGCCCGCGCGGCGGATCCTAGAACACGTGCGAGATCAGGCAGGTGGGTCCGCCGTCCGCCTTGGTGAATTCCGACAGATCGACCTCGACGACCTGCTCTCCCGCGGCGCGTAGCGCGGCGGCGGCCAGCGGGTTGCCGGCCGCCATGAACACCCGGCCGCCCAGCGGCAGCACGTTGGCGGCCACGACCTCGTCGTCGGGCAGCACGATGCGGGCGATCTCGTCCTGCGGCGCGGCGTCGGGCCCGGCGGCATCGAGCGAGGCAAAGCCGCCGGCGATGCCGATCAGCAGGTCGGGACGCACCACGCTGACCCAGCTCGCCAGGTGAAGGCGACCCTCGACCGGGCAGAGATACGGCCGGTAGCCGGCCACACGCACGATCTCGGCAAGCTGCTCCGCGCCGCGGCGGCTGGTGCGTCCTGAGAGCCCGATCGCGACACGGTCGCCGTAGACGATCACGTCGCCTCCCTCGAGCGTGCCGGGCGCGGCGATCGCCGTCACCGTGCAGGTCGTACCGACCAGCCCGCGGGCCGCCGCGAGCACCGACGCCACCTCGGGTCGCCGGCTCGGCGCGCCAGGGCGCGTAGCGACAGCGAGGACCGCCGGCCCAGCCGCGCCGGTTGCGTCCGCCGCGCTCGCGGCGGCTCCGCCCACTCTGCCCGCGGCGGCCGGCAGGGTGATCAGCACGTCCGATACAAAACAGGCGTCGGCCAGCCCGTCTTCGGCGGGCAGTTCGACGAGCGAGACGCGAGCCGCGCGCAGTTCGGCGACGAAGGCGGCGTGCTGCTCGCCGGCCAGAGCCAGATCGATCGTGTCCCTGTCGGGATGTTCGGACAAGGCGTGGCGAAACGCCTCGCCGGGGGGTCTGACAATCACCTTCATGGCAGTCCGTTCCCTTCGTGTCGCCGGCGCCGGAAGTGCGGCGCCCGGATGGTACGGCATGCCGTCTCGCGAGTCATCTTGACAGATAATTCAACGCTTGTAGAATTGTCGCGTTCGTGGTCTCCTATCCGCAGTGCCTCTCTCGCCGGCCCGCGACACTCCCGCGGCGCCGGCCCCGCGACAGTCAAGGAGCAGCTCGTGAACGAACCCGCCGCCCACCCCCCGGACCAGGGCCACCCGCGCAAGTGGTGGATCCTGGTCGCCGTCTCGATCGGCATGTTCATGGCGCTGCTCGACGTCACCATCGTCAACATCGCCATGCCACGCATCATCACCAGCCTGCACACCACGGTCACCAGCGCGTCGTGGGTGCTGAACTCCTACAACCTCGTGCTCGCCGTGGCGTTCCTGTCGATGGGCCGCATCGGCGACAAGTGGGGCCAGAAGCGCGTCTTCATCTTCGGTCTCGTGACCTTCACCGTCTTCTCGCTGCTCTGCGGCCTCGCCCCCAACATCGGCTGGCTGATCGCCTTCCGCGCCGGCCAGGGTCTCGGCGGCGCCGCCCTTCTGACGATCTCGCTCGCCATCGTCCTCGGCGCCTTCCCGCGCCGCCAGCAGGGCATGGCCGTCGGCCTGTGGGGCGCCCTCGGCACCGCCGCCGCCGCGGTCGGCCCCACCATGGGCGGCCTGCTCGTCACGTACGGAAGCTGGCACTGGATCTTCTTCGTCAACGTGCCCATCGGCCTCGCGGCCATCGTCTTCGCCGCGCTCGTCGTCCCGGTGGCGGTCAGGGGCAGGGACACGGCCGGCGGCATCGACGTGCCCGGCATCGCGATGGCCGGCGTGGGGCTGTTCCTGCTCACGCTCGCCCTGGTCCAGGGCAACTCCTGGGGCTGGGGCTCGCCGCGGGTCGTCGTCATGTTCGTGGCGGCCGTCGTCTGTTTTCCTGTGTTCCTGTGGTGGGAGAGTCGCACCCCCTACCCCATGTTCCCCCTGAAACTGCTGCGCATCCGCTCGTTCACGGCCGCCAACACGGCCATCTGCTTCGTCGGCATGGCCATGGGCGGCACGTTCTTGCTGGTCGTGATCTTCATGGTCTCGGTGCTCGGCTACTCCGAGCTGCGCGCCGCCGTGGCGCTCACCGTCATGCCGATCGTGGCCCTGATCATAGCGCCCAACGCCGGACGCCTCGTCGACCGCATCGGACCGCGTCTGCCGGCCGTGGTCGGAGCGGTGTTCTTCACGATCGGGCTCGTGCTGCTCGCGCAGCTGAACGGCGCGACGACGGTCGGCCAGATCATGTGGCGCATCGCCTTCATCGGCGTCGGCATGGGCTTCGCCATGCCGACGCTCTCGGCGGCGTCGATGGCGTCGCTGCCACCCGAGGTGCGCGGCGTGGGCTCAGGCTCGCTCAATACCCTGCGACAGGTCGGCTTCACGCTGGGCGTCGCGGTGCTCGTGGCCATCTTCACGCACACGGTGGCGACCAACGCCCAGACCGCGACCCGCCAGTCCGTCGCCTACGTCATGGCCCAGCCGCAGATCCCCGCCGCCGACAAGCCGCTGATCGTCGCCAAGATCGAAAGCGCCGCCGCCAAGCTCGCTCGTTCGGGCGGCGGCGACGCCGCCACGGCGATGTCCTCGGACCCGCTGAAAGGTCTGCCGCCGGCCCCGGCCGGCTCGGCCCAGGCTCTGGGCGAGCAGCGCATGAAGGCCCACGTCAAAGCCATCTACAAAGACGACATCGCCAAGTCGTTCAAATGGCCGTTCTATGCGGCGGCGCTGGCCGCGCTGCTGGCCGTCATCCCCGGTCTGATGACCGGCAGCCGGCTGGGCGAACACGAAGGTCACGAGAAGATGAACCGCGCCGAGCGCAGCGAGGCGACCGATGCGGCAGCTGGGGCGCCCGAGACGTGAGATCCGACACGGGACCGAGCGCGCTGCCTCGCCGTCACGCCGATCACCCCGGCCACAACGGTCCTGGCGAGCACCCCGGCCACGGCGATCGTGGCGCTCACCCCGGCCACGGCGATCGTGGCGCTCACCCAGCTCACCTCGGTTATGGCGATCACACCGGTCACACGGGTCGCCGCCCCGGCGACAGCGGCACGCATGATGCCATTCTCCAGGCCGCGCGACTCGAGTTCGGAGAGTCGGGCTACGACGGGGCCACGATCCGCGCCATCGCCGCGCGCGCGGTTGTCGACCCCGCCCTTGTGCACCACTTCTTCGGCTCCAAGGAGCAACTCTTCGAGGCCGCCGTCGAGCTGCCGGTCTCCCCCGCCGCGTTCGTGTCGGCGATCCTCGCCGGCGATCGCGAGCGCCTCGGCGAGCAGGTCGTCGAACGGTTCCTCACGATCTGGGAGGAGCCCTGCAACCGGCCGGTCTTCATGGCCCTGCTGCGCTCGGTGATCTCCAACGAGCAGGCCGCCGGCCTCGTCCGCCGTCTGCTCGTCAAAGAGGTCTTCGGTCCGCTGGCCGTCGCGCTGGGCGTACCCGACGCCGAGCTGCGCGCCACGCTGGCCGGCTCGCAGTTCATCGGCCTCGCCCTGATGCGATACGTCGGCCGCGTCGAGCCGCTGGCGTCAGCCGGAGTCGGCACCGTGGCCGTCGCGATCGGGCCCACGATCCAGCGCTATCTCACCGGCGAGATCGGCTGACCGGCGCGACCGCCTGCTAGAGTGTACTGACCCCGAGATGTAGCGACACATCCCGCTGCTTTCAGCGATACATCTTAGCGGCACCGAGCACATCGGCGGGCGTGCGGCCCTTCGTCAGGCGCCCGTTGTGCGTGCGATCGTAGTTGTAGAGGCGCAGGTAGCGCTCCAGCTCACGGCGCAACCCCATGTACTTGGGGATCAGGTAGCGGGCGAAGGACGGCTTCCAGCACTCGTCCAAGATCGTGCGCTGCACGCGCTCGACGAAGCCGTTGGACTGCGGCCTGCCAGGGCTGATCAGCGTGTGGTGCGCCCCCAGCCCGGCGAGCTCTGCGTCGAAGACGTGGTTGCGAAACTCCGAGCCGTTGTCGGTGCTCACGCGCTCCAGGCGCCGGCCGGCCGTGCGCAGCTCGCCCGCTGCGCGCCGCGCCAGGGCGCTGGCGAAGCGCACGTCGGGGTTGCGTGGCGTGACGTGCAGCTCGGCCCAGACGAAGGAGCTGGCGGCGTCGATCGCCGTGTACTGCCACACGACGCCCTTGGTGCCCGCCAGCCGGCCGATGCAAAAGCAGTCCATCTGCAGGAGCTCGCCGGGGTGTGAGACCTCGATATGGCGCTCCGGTTCGGGCTCGCGGGTGGGCTCAGGCGGGGCGGCATAGCCGGCCAGCAGGGCGTAGCGCAGCGCCCGGGTGTGGATGCCGTGGCGGCGCAGGACGCGGTAGACGCCGTTGGCAGAGACGCTAAAGCCACCCCACTTGGGGCGGGCCAGCTCGCTTGCGATGTGCGCCGGTCCGTAGCCGGGAAAGCCCAGGGCGAAGGCCACGATGCGCTGTTCGACCAGCACCGGTATCGAGTTGGGCATCTGCGGGGCGCGGCGTCCCCGGGGGCGCAGGATTTCGGAGCCGAAGCGCTCGACCGCGCTCTTCCAGCGGTAATAGGTCGAGCGGTGGATGCCGTGCAGGCGACAGGCTGCGGCCACGCTGCCCAACTCACGCACCGAGGCAAGCACACGTAGACGGTAGGCGAAAAGGACATCATCATTGGTCATGGGGCGACGCTCCTTCTGCTCGAGATTGGACCCTCAAACAGACAGGATGCGTCGCCCCACCTCAGTGAGACAAGAAGAACCCGAGTGTCGCGACTACTCGGGGATAGGACATGCTAGAGGAACCGCGCCCGGATACGTTTGGCGGCCTCGAGCTTCTCGCTTGCGCCGGCATCGTCGGACCCCGCCACGCGTCGCCGCAAGGCCGCCTGGCGCTGGGAGTCGAGCCTGTCCGGGGGCTCACGAAACACTCCCACACGCGCGCCGAGGGCGAACTCGGCTTGTTCGGCCGCAGGCAGCGCCAGCAGCTCGTCGAGCACGGCAGCGAGCCGTGCACGGTCGGCCGGTAGCGAGCCCTCGAGGCCCGGCAGCAGGTTGAGCAGGTGGTCGGACCGCAGTTCGAGCCGGACCCCGTCGAGCTGCTCGAGCAGCGCGCGCAGCTCGGCGGCCACTTCGATGTCGTCGGGCAGGGCGAATCGCCCCACGGCCTCGTCGGCAGCCAGCGGCGTGCCGGAGACCACGGCGGTCGTGCGCAGCCGCACGACCAGCGGGCACTCAGGCGACGCCGCGGTCGCGACCTCGCGCAGCACGGCCGCGGTCCCGCGGACGTGCTCGTCGATGAGGTCACGACCGCCCAGACCGGGCATGACGTAGAAGCACAGCTCGATGCCCGCCTCGAGCACCTGCCGTCCCGCCTGGATGAGCTGCGCCGCCGTGCAACCCTTGTCGACGNNGCCCGTCCGTAGGCGGTCACCGTGGTCACAGAGCTGAACAGCTCGCGCGTATGCTCCAGCACGGCCACAAGCTTCTCGGGCGCGACGGCGCAGGGGTCGGCATCCTGCAGAAAGACGGCCCGGCCGCCCTCGCGCAAGAAGAGCGCCACCTGAACTGCTTCGGGCGGCACCAGCCCGGCATGCAGCGCGTCACTCAGCGCGTCGCTCACTGCTTCGCTGCGCGTGTCGCTCGGCGCGTCGCTCGGCGCCTTGCCCGGCTCGCCCGTCGTCCTCCCGGTTCGGCCTTCAGCGGCCGTGGCGCGCTCGAGTACGTCGGCCGCCGCTCTCATCGCGGCGACGTCCGCGAGCACCTCGTCGACCGACCGCAGCGAAGACCGGCAGCCCTTGTAGACGGGACAGAAACGGCAGCGGTTCCAGCCGCAGTTGCGAATGACGCGCACGAGCAGGCTCGCGGCCTCACTCGGAGGCCGGATGGGTCCCTGTTCGAACGACGGCGTGGTCATGGCTCCCATGATGCCCGCGACACTTGACCGAGGGCAACTGCGCGACGCCGGATCAGAGGTAGCGCGCGATGCCGGGGCGAGAGCAGCGTCGATACCGGGGCGAGGACGGCGCGCGATGCCGGCGCGAGAACGGAGCGCGATGCCGGACGGCGACGCCGCCGGGCGAGCGGGAGTCACATGGGGTCTGCGCGTCGTTGAACAATTGGCCATGATCATGGCCAATTGTTCAACGACGCGCACATGAAAACCGGCTATCCGCCAGAGGCCCCACCGGCCCGCTACCCGGCCGGCGACCGAGGGCTCCCAGAGCGAGCCCAAACCGGACTCAGAGGCCCCTTCACTCCCCCCGCACACGAAGAAAAGCGGCGGACAGCCGACTTCGCGAGAGTCGCCCGCCCGCCGCGCCCCCCGACCCTCGAGTGACGACGATACTAGACCGTCTCGGGCCCCAGCGCGGGATCGAGCGCCGGCGCCACCACGGCGCCACCCGTGTCGCCGAAGGCGGCCGCGATGCACTCGTCCGAAGCGGGCTTTGTCGCCAGCGCCACAAGCGGCACGACGGCCAGTGACAGCAGCATCGCGATCGCCGAGATCACCGGCATGTAGCCTGAGTTCCAGGCGTAGTGCCAGCCGACCAGAAGCGTAAAGCCGGTGCCCGTCACGATCCCTGACCAGGCCGCCGCTTTGCCCACCCGGCGCCAGTACAGACCCCAGATGAACGGCCCGAGGAAGGCGCCCGAGACCACGCCCCACGAGATCGCCATCATGGTGATGATGATGGCGATCTTCGCCTGCGCCAGAAGCACCGACAGCAGGATGAAGACCACGACGAGGACGCGCATGAGGGTGACCACGGCGGTCTTCGACATGTCGGGCTTGAGCTCGTCGCGCACGAAGTCGACGGTCACCACCGACGCCGAGACCATGACGAGCGAGGCCAGCGTCGACATCGAGGCCGAGAGCACGAGCAACAGGACGACGACCACGACTGTCGAGGGCAGCGCCACGTTGATCACGGTCGGCATGATGGCGTCGAAGTTCTTGGCCGCGGCGAGTGGGGCGACCTGCGGAAAGAGATGAGAAAGCGAGCCGGTGAAGTAGGCGCCGAAGGTCATGAGAAAGGCAAACAGGGTCGAAATGACGATCGCCTGGCGCACGACGGTGTCGTCCTTCATGGCGTAGAACTTGTGGACCATCTTGGGATGCGCCAGGGCGCCGAGGCTGGTGAGCAGCACGAGGCCGAGCAGCTCGACTCCCGGCGAGTTGAGAAAGGCGGTGAATCCGCTGCCCTTCATGTGCCAGCCCGGCCAGGCCGCCGTCAGCGAGGGGTCGATCGCCTTCAGGTGGCTGAGGCCGTGTGACAGACCGCCGACCTCGGGCGATCTGAGCACGCAGAAGATCATGACGAGCACGCCGACGATCATGACGACGCCCTGGATCGCGTCGTTGCGAGCCACGGCCAGATAGCCGCCCAGCACGAGGTAGACGGCGGTCAGGGTGGCCATCGACCAGAGGGCCGTCGTGAAGTTGATCTTGAAGACCGTCTCGAACAGGTAGGCGAGACCGGTGTAGACAGAGGCCGAGTACGGCACGAGGAAGATGAAGATGATGAGCGCCGCGGCGATCTTGATGGCCTTCGATCCGTAGCGGCGCGAGAGGAACTCGGGCATGGTGAGAGCGCCCAGCCGGCTTGTCATGTTGCGAGTGCGCTTGGCGATGAGCCACCAGGCCACCATCGTGCCCAGGAGCGCGTTGCCCACCACGATCCAGAGCGACGAGAGGCCGAAGCCGTACCCGATCTTGCCGGCGTAGCCCACGAACAGGACGGCGCTGAAGTAGGTCGTACCGTAGGCGAAAGCCGACAGCCACGGTCCCACCGTGCGACTGCCGATGAAGAAGTCTTCGACGGTCTTGGTGCGCCGCCGTGAGTAGACGCCAACCGTTATCAATACCGCGACGAAGATGGCGAGGATGACGTACTTGGCCACGGGAGTCCCCCAGGGGTCGACGATCGACGCAACAGGGTAATGCTAATGGGCCGCGGCCACCAACGCAAAAAGAACCAGTCCGATTCCTGGCCACAGCCTCGATCACTGCAATTCGATCAACGGAATTGCACCCTGGCTGCAAGTCGATGCAGAGCGACCGAGACCGAAGAGGAGCGAGGTCGCGGCGAAACCCAAGGTCGCGGCGAAACCCAAGGTCGCGGCGCGGCGCGAGACCGCGGCAGGCCCCAGGATCGCGGCGCAGCGCGGCGCGAGCTCGCGGCGAGCCCTCGGGTCAGCGGCGCATCCGGGGAGCGCCGGGCCGGCGTCCGGGCAGGAGGGCGCGTGCCACGAATGCCAGGCCGAGCGCGACGACCGCCAGCGGCCAGGCATGCCAGGCGGCCGACCACGGATGGTCGTGACCGGCCAGCAGGCCGAGTGCCGCCAGAGCCGCACCGGCCACCAGCGGCCAGGGGCGCGCCCGGCCCGTCCGCAGACGACGCACAAGCCAGGCCAGCACGAGACCGCAGCCCAGACCGACGAGGCTGAGGTGGGCGGGCGAACCGACAGCTTTGTCCACGATCATGCCCCCGCCCCAGCCGGTGAGCGCGAGACCGGGGAGGTACAGCCCGTACAAGGGCCGCCAGCCGATAGCCACGGCGAGCAGCAGCGCACCGGGCGCGAAGATCATGACGCCGAGCAGCGAGACGCCGGTGACGATGAGCACGAACAGCAGTGCGCCGGCCGCCATAAGGACGCCGCCGGCGACCAGCAGCAGACGGCGCCGGCGCCTCTCGTGCAGCTCGAGCCAGCCGGGCGGCGAGCCGAACGAAGACGACGAGAACGAAGACGATGACGACGATGACGACGACGATCGCGTCATCGGTGTCGCCGCGATCAGCGCGCGCAGCTGCGCCGCGCGCGCCTCGATCTCGTCGTGCAAGGGGTCAGGCTCCATCACGCTCCATCACGCTCCGTCAGGTTCCATTACACTCCATCGAGCTTGTTGTTCCCCGCCGGTCTCACTCGTAATGGATGGCGTCGAGGATGTTCACGCGGGCGGCCCTGCGGGCCGGCAGCACGGCGGCGACCACGCCGACGAAGCCGGCCACGATCAGAAAGACCACGAGCTGGCTCCAGGGCACCGAGAACGTGATGCCCTGCGAGGCCAGGCGAGTCGAGACGACGTAGGCGAACACCACGCCGAGAACGGTCCCCAGGATGCCACCGATGATCGAGGTGATCACGCTCTCGTAGCGCACGATACGCCGCATCTGCCGCCGGGTCGTGCCGATCGCCCGCAGCATGCCGATCTCGCGCGTGCGTTCGTAGACGGACAGCACCAGCGTGTTGACGATGCCGAAGACCGAGATGACGACGCTCACGGCGAGCAGCGCGTAGATCAGCGTGAGAAGCTGGTCGACCTGCTTCTTGAGCGAGGCGGTGTACTCGGCCTTGGTCTGCACCTTGGCTGTGGGAAAGGCCTTGAGGGCCGTCGCCACGGCCGTCTTGGCGTGCGCCGCGGCGTCGCTGCTCGAAGCGATGATGTAAAGGGGATCGCGCTGGTTGCTCGGCACGAGCTTGTCGAAGGCGCTCTTCGAGACGGTGAAGCCTGTCAGGAGCGTCGGGTCGCGGAACTCGCCGATCACCATGAAGCGCTGCCTGCTGCCGGTCTGGCCGAGCGCGACGAAGCTCTTGCCTTTTGACAGGTGATACTTGGCGGCGAACTGCTCCTCGACCAGGGCCGCATCGCCCGTGAGCCTGCCGAGCAGAGCGCTTGAGCCGTCCTTCAGCCAGTGAAAGCGCCACAAAGGACCGAACGTCACGGGATCGACGCCGGTCATGCTCGCGGTGCCGCTGCCGTTGATCTGCGTGGTCGCCGAGTAGATACCGGCCGCCTGGTCGACTCCCGGCACGGCGCGCACGGTGGCCAGCGCCGCGTCGGGCATCGTGCCGCCGCTCTGGTCGCTCACCACGATCGCGGCGTTGACCGAGCGGTCGACGGCGCTCACGAACGACGTCTTGAAGCCCTGCGCGAAGACCGCGACGAAGACCACGACCGCGAGGCCGATCATGAGGGCCGCGGCGGTCGCGGCGGTGCGCGCCGGGTTGCGGGTGGCGTTCTCGCGGGCCAGACGGCCGCTGCTGCCGGCAAAACGGGCGGCCGGCCAGCCGATCACGCTGGCCAGCGGCCGCACGACGTGCTTGGCGACCATGGCGACGGCCACGAAGACCAGCACCACGCCGAGCGCCATCTCGAACAGGCGCGTCGTGGTCGGGCCGTGGACGAACATGCCGGCCGCCAGCGCGGCGGCGCCCGCCAGCGCGGCGGCGACGGCGATGATCGCGCTGTAGCGGCTGACGGCCGACGGCGGCAGCGTGGCGCCC